>JAFUOR010000043.1 GCA_017481825.1 Clostridia bacterium | reverse complement strand
ATCACGAATGAGGAGAGTACATATGGTTTTGAATATTGCCATGGACGGGCCTGTCGGCGCAGGCAAGTCCTCCATTGCCAAGGCAGTTGCGGATCGCCTGGGCATACTGCATCTGGATACCGGCGCGATGTACCGCGCGGTGGGGCTGTCCGCCATCCGTGCAGGGGTTGATCTGCAGGATGAAGCCGCTGTCACCGCGCATACCAGGCAGATTGACGTGGCGGTTGCCCATTCCGCACAGGGTCAGCGCACCATCGTCAACGGCGAGGATGTGACTGACTACATCCGCACGCCTGAGGTGTCGATGGCTGCATCCACCGTGGGCAAATATGCGGGCGTCCGCCGGGAAATGGTGGCGATCCAGCAGAAGCTGGCGGCCTCCACGCCTATGCTGGTGGATGGCCGGGATATCTGTGTTCGCGTGCTGCCGGGCGCCACGGTGAAGCTCTTCCTGACGGCCTCCGCCGAGGAGCGTGCCCGCCGCCGCTGGAACGAAATGAAGGACAAGCCCGACGCCCCCTCCTATGAAGAGGTGCTGCGCGACCTTCGTGCCCGCGATGCGCAGGACATGAACCGCGAGGTGGATCCCCTGCGCCCCACGGAGGACGCGGTGATCGTGGATTCCACCGAGATGAACTTCGAGCAGGTGGTAGCATACATCCTCAAAATTGTGGAGGAAAAGACCCATGAGTGAACTGAAGAAGCAGGACAAGAACCTGGCCAAGCCCGCTGACAAGCAGGAGAAGCCTTCCCTGATCTATTCCATCGTGGTGCCGGTGGTGCGCGTGCTGTTCAAGACCATCCTGCCGGTGAAGTATCACGGTAAGGAGAATATCGACAGCCTCAAAGCACCCTACATCATCATGGGCAACCACATCACCATGCTGGATCCCTTCATGCTGGCCGTCGCGGTGCCAAAGGAGCAGATTCGCTTTGTCGGCAAGAAGGAACTGTGGAAGATCAAGCCCTTTGCCTGGTTTGCCAACAGCATCCGGGCCATCCCCGTGGATCGCCATAACACCGACATGGAGGCCATGCGTGCCTGCATGCGCGTCACCCGCGAGGGCCATGTGCTGGGCATCTTCCCGGAGGGCACCCGCCATCACGGCGGACTGATGACCGAGCTGGAATCCGGCGTGGCGATGATTGCCCTGCGCTCCAAGGTGCCGCTGGTGCCGGTGTATATCGCGGGCAAGCTGGGGCTGTTCCGCACGCTGCACGTCTATATCGGCAAGCCCATCATGATGGATGACCTGCGGGAAATGGGCATCAACACCGAGACCTGCGGCATGCTGCTGGGCCGCATCACAGAAGCCTACGCAGCTCTGGATGCTGCACGCCCGGAGACGTGATCACAAAAACAGGCCGCCGCAAGGAGTTTGCGGGGCTTGTTTGCGCAGCAGTAAAAATATTTTTTGAAAAAATTGCGGGAACAAGCAGGAATCCTGCAATTTGTATCGAATAAAAGCCTAACAGCAATTTGCGAAAGGAAGCTGTTCATGCCGCTTGAGGTCGCAGCACACGCAGGATTCTGCATGGGAGTACGCCGTGCCGTCGAGGCAGCGATGAAGGTTGCAGACACGGATGTACCCTCCTGTACGCTGGGTGCGCTGATCCATAATCCCACAGTCGTCCGGATGCTGGAAGAGCACGGCGTTCCCGCTGTTTCCACGCCTGAGGAGGCGCAGGGGCGGCAGGTGCTGATCCGCAGCCACGGCGTTGCGCCGGATGTGATCGCACAGCTGCAAAATTGCGGATGCACCGTGCTGGATCTGACCTGTCCTTTTGTGGACAAGCTTCACCGCATCGTCGCCGACGGTACGGCGGACGGCACGCCCGTCATCATGGTGGGCGAGAAGGAGCACCCTGAGGTGAAGGGAACCTGCGGCTGGGCAAAGAGTGACGTTTATGTTGTCGTCACCCCGGAGGAAGCGGCGGCGCTTCCAGAGCTTCCGCGGGCCATTGCCGCTGCCCAGACGACCTTTCCGCCGGACCGGTGGGAGAAGATCGTCGAAGTCCTGCGCACGCGGGTAGGGGAGCTGGACGTCAACAACACCATCTGCAACGCCACGGCAACCCGTCAGAAGGAAGCCCGTGAGCTGGCTTCCCGCGCGGACGCGATGATCGTTGTCGGCGGCCGGGAAAGCGCAAACACGCAAAAGCTGTACGCGGCCTGCAAAGCGTTGTGTCCGCGGACGATTCTGGTAGAGTGCGCGGCGGAGATTCCGCCTGCCTTTGCAAATATAAATTCCGAATTCATAGGAATTACCGCCGGTGCTTCCACGCCGGACGGTTCACTTAAGGAGGTTGTAACCCAAATGACCGACATGCAGAACACCGAGTTTACCATGGATGCCGTCGTGGCGAGCCTGACCCGCATCCGCGCCGGCCAGACCGTCACCGGTAAGGTTGTGCAGATCACCGAGGACGAAGTCTGCGTCAACATCGGCTACAAGGCCGACGGCATCATCAAGCGCGCCGATCTGACCCAGGAAGACGTGAAGCTGGACGACGAAGTCGAGGCTGAGATCGTCAAGGTCAACGATGGCGAGGGCAACGTGGTTCTGTCCCAGCGCAACATCGTCAACCGCAAGGCTTGGGAAGCTCTGCTGGCCAAGCACGAGAGCAATGAGTACGTCACCGGCACCGGCAAGGAAGCCGTCAAGGGCGGCCTGATCTGCGACGTGGAGGGCGTGCGCGCCTTCGTGCCCGCTTCCCAGCTGGCTCAGCACTACGTCGAGAAGATCGGCGATTTCGTCGGCAAGGAAATGAAGCTGAAGATCATCGAGGTCGACAAGCAGAAGAAGCGCATCGTTGCTTCCCGCAAGCAGGTCATCGCTGAGGAGACCGCCGCTCGCGAAGAAGAAGCTTGGGGCCGTCTGGAAGAGGGCATCATCATCCACGGTATCGTCCGTCGTCTGTCCGCCTTTGGCGCGTTCGTCGACGTGGGCGGCGTGGACGGCCTGATCCACATCACCGACCTGTCCTGGGGCCGCATCTCTCATCCCAATGAGGTCGTCAAGCCCAACCAGGAAGTCGACGTCAAGATCCTGTCCCTGGATCGTGAGCGCAAGCGCATCCAGCTGGGCTACAAGCAGCTGATGCCCCGTCCCTGGGACAATGCCGCTGAGATGTATCCCGAAGGCGCGATCGTTGAGGGCAAGGTTGTCCGCATCACCGATTTCGGCGCTTTCGTTGAGCTGCAGCCCGGCCTGGACGGCCTGGTGCACATCTCCCAGTGCGCTCCCACCCGCGTCAACAAGGTCGAGGACGCTGTCCAGGTCGGCCAGGTTGTTCGCGTGAAGGTTCTGTCCGTTGACACCGAGAAGAAGCGCATCTCCCTGTCCATCCGTCAGGCTGTGGAAGATGAGTTCACCTTCGATGAGGTTGACGAGCTGGAGCCCGTGGCCGTCGATGTTGAGGCTGTTGCCGAGACCGTCGAGGAGTAATCCGCATCCATCACAGGAGGTAAGCTGATGCTTGCCTCCTGTTTTTGTCTATGCATACAGCATGGATAAAAGTTATGACCTCTGAGCAAAATGGACAAATACCAATATTTCTGATGCCATAACAGGCGTACATTTCGCGACGGGAAGCAAACGTTTTCGTGAAGAATCAACAAAAACACGAAAAACGCACGATTTGCTCTTGTGAAGGTCTGAAAAAGATGGTAGAATAGGATATTCCCTGGCAAGAGGTCGATAATGTTCGTCTTTTGCTGGACTGATTCAAGAAAAGGGAGCGTGCCTCAATGGTGGAGATCGGCAAGCTGCTGTCGGAAGGCAAGGGCAAACGTGTTTATGCCACGAATGACCCCAAAACTGCCGTGGTCTATTTCAAGGATGAAGCGCTGGCTTATCATGGCCTGAAGAGGGGCCGCATCCTGGGCAAGGGCGAGGTCAACAATGCCGTGTGTGCCCATCTGTATCAGATGCTGGCGGAGAAGGGCATTGAAAACCACTTCATTGAGAAGCTGGACGCCCGCCAGTCCCTAGTGAAGCGGGCGGAGATTATTCCCATCACCATCAAGGTGCGCAACCGCGTGGCGGGTACGCTGGGCGCCCGCATTGGCATGGAAACCGGCACCAAGCTGGATTCCACCATTGTGGAGATCGTTCTGCGCGATGAGTATCTGGAGAACCCCGTCATCAACAAGACGCATATCCTGGCCATGCACCTGGCGACCTCCGAGGAAGTCGACTTCATGGTAGAGACCTCGCTGAAGATCAACGAAATCCTGACCGAGTACATGGCGGATATCGGCGTAGAGCTGGTGGATTTCAAGCTGGAGTACGGCCGTTATGATGGCCGGGTGCTCCTGGTGGATGAAATTGATGCGGACACCTCCCGCTT
>JAFUOR010000042.1 GCA_017481825.1 Clostridia bacterium | reverse complement strand
GAGGTGCTGCTGCGCCCCGAGACCGCCCAGGGCATCTTCGTCAACTTCCTCAATGCGATGCGCACCACCCGTAAGAAGCTGCCGGCCGGCATCTGCCAGATCGGCAAGTCCTTCCGCAACGAGATCACCCCCGGCAATTTCATCTTCCGCGTGCTGGAGTTCGAGCAGATGGAGCTGGAATTCTTCTGCAAGCCCGGCGAGGATCTGGAGTGGTTCCAGTACTGGCGCTCCTTCTGCCGCGACTGGCTGCTGAACCTGGGCCTGAAGGAGGAAAAGCTCCGCCTGCGCGATCATGAGCCGGAGAAGCTGGCCTTCTACTCCAAGGCGACCACTGACTTTGAGTACCTGTTCCCCTTCGGCTGGGGCGAGCTGTGGGGCATCGCTGACCGCACCGATTACGATCTCAAGCAGCACTCCAACCACTCCGGCAAGTCCTTGGAGTACATGGACCCGGTGACCAACGAGAAGTACATCCCCTACTGCGTGGAGCCCTCCGTGGGCGTGGAGCGCCTGGTGCTGGCTTTCCTGTGCAACGCCTACGAGGAGGAGGAGCTGGAGGGCGGCGACGTCCGCACCGTGCTGCACCTGCATCCGGCGCTGGCGCCCTACAAGGCAGCTGTGCTCCCCCTGCAGAAGAACAAGCTGGGCGACAAGGCCCGCGAGCTCCATGCACAGCTGGCCAAGTACTTCCCCGTGGATTACGACGAGACCGGTTCCATCGGCAAGCGCTACCGCCGCCAGGACGAGGTCGGCACGCCCTTCTGCATCTGCGTGGACTTCGACACGGAGGAGACCGGCACCGTCACCGTGCGTGACCGCGACACCATGCAGCAGGAGCGCGTGGCCATCGCCGATCTGCGCAAGTACATCGAAGAGCGCATGGTATTCTGATCAAATCCGTTATGGACGCTGTATCCCGCGCGGTCACAGCGTCCTTTTTTCATTGATTTGCCGCTTTTTTCATTGACAGGCTGCATTCGTGCGTGATAATATGAAAGAAACCACTTTGCCCCATACGAAAGGAGACCGTCTCCATGCGCAGGCATCCTGTGATTCTCACGATCATCATGATCGTTGGCCTTATGATCCTGACCACCATGTCCGCCCTGGCGGAGGGCTGCACGCTGTGCGGCGGCGAAACCAGCGGCGACAGCTACCTGTGCACCTCCTGCCTGGTTGAGCTGCTCACCAGCGATGAGCCTGCCTCCACCGTGACCATCGACGCCGCTACCAACAATGGTGACGGCACCGTGACGCTCTCCTGGACGGACAGCGGCGAGGGCGCGCCCTACACCGTTTATTACGAGCTGCTGGAAAGCGCTCCCCGCACCTTCGGCTGGACGGCTGCAACCGGTCTGACCGATACTTCCCTGACGCTGACCCGCCTGGTGCCCGGCGTGGATTACTCCTTCACCGTGGTGGACAAGGATGGCCGCGCGGCGGAGATCGTCTACTACGCCCCCGACCCCGGCGAGGACACGGAGATCGGCACGCGCATCCGCGTCAAGCCCCGCAGCAAGCATATCCGCGTCTACAAGACCCTGGATCACTTTGCCGCCTGGAAGATTGCCGCAGATAATGATTATGAATACGGCATGACCGTGCGCGTGAACTACTCCATGCTCAAGAAGACCCGCCACTACAACTTCCAGGTCGTGATGGAAGCACCCAACGGTTTCAAGGATACCGTTTACAGCGGTACGCTGACCCTGAGCCATGGCCGCTCCTATCTGCCGCTGTGGGGCTTTGTATCCGTGGATGATTATTTCGATCTCCTGAACACCTACTATGGCGAAATCCCCGCAGGCGATTACACCGTCGCCCTGTACCTCAACGGCGCGCTGGCCTGCACGGACAGCATCACCGTCAGCGAATGATCTGGTAGCAATCAAAAACAGGAGCACGCATTGGTGCAAGGTTCGCAAAACAGTAAAACCAAGCTGCAAAACGCAGCTTGGCTTTTATTTTTATTCGCACGACATAGCAAAATGCTATGTATAGAAGTGCACCTTTCGTCTATTCTAAGCAGCATGTTGTGCATATTGGAAATAATCAGCTTCATATCCGATCCTCGTGGAAAATCAGTAGATCATCTGTCTATATTTGTTTTTCAAAACAGCGTATATATCTTCTTGCATTTGCTTTGCAGCCGCTTGTACACTTAACAGATATTCTTGACGGGAGCATCGTGCTCTTTCTTCGCTGCTCATGTGGGTGTACAGGATGCCTCTTGATGAATTGACGATCGCTCCAAGTCCGTCCGGATTAAAACAAGGCAAAATATCTTTTGCACCACCGCCTTGTGCTCCATAACCGGGAACAAGGAAATAACTCTTTGGCATTATTTTTCTCAACGAGACTGCTTCCTCTGGATACGTTGCCCCGACCACAGCTCCAATAGAGGAATATCCATGCTTACCTGCACACACATCAGCTTGCTCGGATACATATTTTGCAATACTTTGGCTGATCGTCATACCATCTGATGCAACTACATCTTGAATCTCACCGGAGCTTGTATTTGATGTTTTCACCAGCACGAATACACCCTTGTTATGATTGATACATACATTAACGAACGGATAGAGGCTTTCTGTCCCCAAAAACGGAGTAACAGTTAGGAAATCGGCATCAATGGAGGGACTCCAAGTACCATCAAGCAGTTCGACCACCCCAAGATGTCCATCTGCATATGCCTGCGCCGTATTGCCAATATCATTTCGCTTGGCATCCTCTATAACTACAAGTCCCTTGGCTTTTGCATATGCGACCGTTTTTTCAAACGCAGCAACGCCGTGAGAACCGTATTTTTCGTAAAATGCCATTTGGGGCTTAACGGCAGGCACAAGGTCTGCAATGGTATCAATGATGTCTCGGTTAAACGCATAGATCACATCTGCGACCGCTTCAAGTGGGTTCTTGCTTTGTACATTCATTTTGTAACACGCAGGAATTTTTCCGATATCCGGGTCAAGACCAATCACGGATGGGTTCTTTGTCTTTATCGTATTTTGAATCAATTTATCAGCAATGTTCATGTCTCATCCCCTCTTATAACGCTTCATGTAGTCTTTCATTTTGTCAGAATACTCGCCAGCTGTAATGACGCCGCTTTCAATCGCCTTGATAATATCATCTGCATTTACGATAGGATGAATTCTCAAGCCATACCGATTTTCAATTTCATGTTTTGCAGAAACCGGCGAATGGTCAGAACTCTCCATTCTGTCAACGCAAACCACTACATCAGAAGGATACTTATTCATTTTAAACCTGATCTGCTCCAATGCGGAACAAAGCGATGCCCCCGATGTAAAAGCATCGGTAATCAGCGTTATTTCGTGGGACGCAAACGCTGTGTTCTCAATATCGTAGTCAACGCAGTGAGCAGAATCTACACCGTACTTATTAAACAAAGTCATGCTTGTTGCAATCACAAGTGGTATTTCTCTGTGATGAATTCCAATAAGGCAGTTTGTTTCAATGCTGTGTTCTCTGATACACTCAGCATAAAACTCACCGAGCTTTGACATCTGGCTTCCTGTAAGATTATATCCGCTGTGGATAAGATATGGAGAGCGCCTGCCGCTTTTCAACGTGAACTCACCAAAGCGAAGCATTCCGTTATTCACCATGAAACGAATGAAGCGCTCTTTATAATTCAGAGCATCAAGACGATAATTGAACAGTTCATCCATCGTAATACCAAAATACCGTGCAATTACAGGCAAAACGGTAATGTCAGGAGCAGACAAATGATTTTCCCATTTGCTCACAGATTGAGGGGAAACAGACAAAGCATCCGCCAGTTGAGTTTGTGTTATATTTTTGTTTTTTCGCAACCATCGTATTTTATCGCCCATCAACACTTGTTTCACCTCCGATTTTCCTTTGCACACCATCATTGTATACTGCCCCGAGCCAACATTACAATATACCAATTGGACAGTTCTGTACAACCATATGGCTAATTTCAGGTCTCGATATGTTTTTACAAAGCATCTCTGCTATTTGACACGGCATATTGTTGTTCAAAAACAGGCACAGCGAATTCATTCGCTGTGCCTGTCAACGGTCTTATGAGTACTGTTGCTTACCTTGCTCCTGCTTTTCTATGCCTCAGCCCCGTTTGCCATTCTGGGTTCTGGCACGGTTGATGCGCTGTACGGGCTTGCCAATAGCGGGCTTGTCCGCAGCCTTGACTGCCGGCTTGGCGGCAGATTTCGCCGCTGCGCTTTTCGCGGGTTTGCTGCTCTTTGCGGGGGCGGGCTTGGCTTGGGCGGCCTTGACCTTGCCGTCGCGGCCAATCACGATGGCCTGGCCGCCTTTAGGCACCGCCAGCCTGTGCGCAGGCTCGGCGTTGCGGTTCTCCGCGCCCGGGCCAAAGCGAGGCTTGCGCTCCATTACCGCGTTGCCGGAGGCGCTGACCTTCCTGGGCAGCACAGCCGCGCGCTCCGCCTTGGCCAGGCGGGCGGCCTTCGCCAGCTGGCGGGCAGCTTCCTTCTCCTTGGGATCGGTGGGCGTGGTGACCTCCATGGGCCATTCGCTCTCGCGCACGGGCAGGCGCTTGCCGATGAGCTTCTCCACCTGGCCCAGCTGCTTCACCTCGTCAATGCAGCAGAAGGAGATTGCCGTGCCGTCGCGGCCCGCGCGGCCCGTGCGGCCAATGCGGTGCACATAGGCCTCCGGCTCCATGGGCATATCGTAGTTGAACACATGGGAGAGCCCTGCGATATCAATGCCGCGGGCGGCAATATCCGTGGCGATGAGCACCTTGCACTCGCCGCTCTTGAAGCGGCTCAGCGCAGCCTGGCGCGCCCCCTGGCTCTTGTCACCGTGGATGGCACAGGCGTCGATGCCCGCCTTCTTCAATTCCCGGACGATGCGATCCGCGCCGTGCTTGGTGCGGCTGAAGACGAGGGCGTTCTCCACATCGTCCTCCCGCAGGAGCTTGGCCAGCAGATGCTTCTTGTTGGCCTTGTCCACATAATACAGGCACTGGTCGATCTTCTTGACCGTGGAGGACACGGGATCGACCTTCACCGATTCCGGGTCATGCAGCAGATCCATCGCCAGCTTTTCGACCTCCGCCGGCATGGTGGCAGAGAAGAGCAGGGTCTGGTGCTTTTCGGGGAGCTTGGCGGCAATGCGGCGCACATCGTGGATAAAGCCCATGTCCAACATGCGGTCGGCCTCATCCAGCACGAAGGTCTCCACCCAGTCCAGGCGGACATAGCCCTGGTTCATCAGATCCCACAGACGGCCCGGACAGGCGATCACCGTATCCGCGCCGCGGTGGAGGGCGTCCACCTGGCCCTGCTGGCCTACGCCGCCGAAGATTACCGTGGGATACACCGGCAATGACTTGCCATAGGTCACGAAGTTCTCATAAATCTGCAGCGCCAGCTCACGGGTGGGCGTGAGGATCAGCTGACGGATCACACGCGGCTGCCCGGGACGCACAGGCTTCTTGGCCATGTGCTGAATCATCGGCAGAGCGAAAGCTGCGGTTTTGCCGGTTCCGGTCTGGGCACAGCCGAGCACATCCTTACCGGAGAGCACCAGCGGAATGGTGGCTTTCTGGATAGGGGTGGGGGTTTCATAGCCCGCATTGCGGACGTTTTTGAGGATAATGGGCATCAGATTCAGGGATTCAAAGCTCATACAATAGATTTCCATTTCATGAAGAATGATATGGCGCATATCACACCATTATGGATTATACCACAACTTTCCGGGCGTTACAATGGTATGGCGGAAGAAAAATCCACCTGTTTAACCAACCTCTAATCTCCATCACCTTGACATCGCCCGCTCCCGCGATTATGATAGGTAGTAGTTTATGATACGGAGGACATCGACATGACCATCTTCTGGGACTGGAACGGCACGCTGGTAGCGGACGTGGAGCACGTTGTAGCGACAAATAACAAGGTTTTTGCCGCCATGGGCTATCGCGACACCTCTGTGGAGGAATACCGCCGCCTCTTCCGCCATCCCGTGCATGATTATTATTACGACCTGGGTGTGACAAAGGAAGACTTCCCTGCCCTGGCCCGGGAATGGAACCGCCAGTATGTGGCCGGCTTTGGCTGCGTACCGTTGGCGCCGGGCGTGACAGAGGCGCTGCGGCGCTTCAAGGCAGCAGGCTACCGTCAGGTGATCATCTCCGCCAGCCAGATCGATCAGCTCAAGGCTCAGGTGGCGCGCTTCCCCGAACTGGAGGGCATGTTCGACGAGGTGCTTGGCCTTGACAACGTCTTCGCCGTAAGCAAAGTGCATGTGGCCCTTGACTACCTGGCCCGCAGCGGCGTGAATCCTCTGGAGGCCGTCTTCCTTGGCGATACGGATCACGATGCGGAGACCGCCCGGGCCATCGGCTGCCGCTGCTTTCTCATCGAGGGCGGTCATCAGGAGCGCGCCGTGCTGGAAAAGGCCCAAAGCGCGAAGGTTGCCGCAAACATTCAGGCCGTGCTGGACGAGCTCGGCTGCTGAGCATATACATCGGAGGCATCATGTCAGATTCCCTTCAGGTTTACACCGAACTCCCTAAAGACTATTCCCCCACTCCGCCCGGCGGCCTCACCGACGAGGAAGCTGCCGGGCGGCCCTCCAACAAGACCAAGGCTGATCCCGGTAAGTCCGTCTGGCAGATTATCGCCAGCAACCTGTTCACGCTCTTCAACCTGCTCAATGTGGCGCTGGCGGTGTGTCTGGCGCTGGTGGGTTCCTGGCGGAACATGCTCTTCCTGGGTGTGGTAGTAAGCAACACCCTCATCGGCACCATTCAGGAAATCCGCGCCCGCCGGACCATCCGCAAGCTGACGCTGCTGAGCGCGCCGCAGATCCGCGTGCTGCGCGGCGGCGCCGAGCGCACCTGTGACCCGGACGAGCTTGTCCTTGGCGATCTGGTGCTGCTGCACGCAGGCGATCAGGTGGTGGCAGACGCCATCATCACCGATGGGCACGGAGCCGTCAACGAATCCCTCCTCACGGGCGAAAGCGACCCCATTCACAAGCAGCAGGGCGACTGGCTCATGTCCGGATCCTACATCAGCGAGGGCTCCTTCACCGCCCAGCTGGTGTATGTGGGAGATGACGCCTATGCCGCCCGCCTCACCCGCTCCGCCCGCAGGATCAAGCGCCCCAAATCGATGCTCATGACCGAGCTGGGCAAGCTCATCAAGTACGTCAGCTTTATTCTGGTACCACTGGGCGTGCTGCTATTCCTCAAACAGCATTTTATGATGGACGCGCCCCTGGCGGACGCCGTACCCTCCACCGTGGCCGCGATGATCGGCATGATCCCCGAGGGGCTGATGCTGCTCACCAGCGTCGCCATGGCGGCAGGCGTGGTAAAGCTGGGCCGCCACAACACCCTCGTGCAGGAGCTCTACGGCATTGAGACCCTCGCCCGCGCGGACGTGCTGTGCCTGGACAAGACCGGCACCATCACCACCGGACGGATGGAGGTACGCGAGCTCCTGCCCATCGACGCGGACGACGCTGCGCTGCGTGCCAGCCTTTCCCGCTTCCTTGGCGCGATGGACGAGACCTCCGGCACCCTGGAGGCCCTGCGCTCCTTTGTCGATCCCGCTCACGAGCAGCCCATCGCGACGCTCCCCTTCTCCTCCGCCCGAAAGAAATCTGCCGCGTCCTTTTCCGATGGCACGACGCTCATCCTGGGCGCGCCGAATTTCGTCCTTTCCAGAGAGATGCTGGATCGCGTCAATGACCGCATCACCCAGGCTGCCGAAGATGGCTGCCGCGTGCTGGTGCTGGTGGAGGGCACAGGGTGCGTCACCGATACCGACGCGCCGGAGGCCGCCCGTATTCTGGGACTGTGCGTCCTCACCGATGAGGTTCGCGCCTCCGCCCCGGAGACGCTGCGTTACTTCCGCGAGCAGGGCGTAACGCTTAAGGTCATCAGCGGCGACGATGCACGCACCGTGGCAGCTATCGCCCGGCGCGTAGGCCTTGAGGGCGAAGCCATCGACGCCACCACGCTGTCTGACGAGGATCTTCTCGGCGCCTGTGAGCGCTATACCATCTTTGGCCGCGTGACCCCCGTGCAGAAAAAGCTGCTGGTGAAGGCGCTCAAGCAGCACGGCCACAGCGTTGCCATGACGGGCGACGGCGTGAACGATATCCCTGCCCTGAAGGCGGCGGACTGCTCCATCGCCATGGCCGGCGGCTCTGACGCAGCCAAGCACGCCGCACAGCTGACGCTGCTGGACGCCGATTTTGCCTCCATGCCTCTGGTGGTGGGCGAGGGCCGCCGCGTAATCGGCAACATCACCCGGGCCGCCTCGCTGTTCCTGGTCAAGACGCTGTATTCCTTCGCCCTTTCGGCGCTGCTGCTGTTCATCCCGGCCACCTACCCCTTCCAACCCATTCAGCTGACGCTCATCAGCATGCTGACCATTGGCGCGCCGTCCTTCTTCCTGGCGCTGGAGCCCAATCAGGAGCGCCTCCGGGGCAGCTTCCTGCAAACAGTGCTGCTGCGCGCGGTTCCCGGCGCAGCGGCTGTTACGGTCTGCGCAGTGCTGTCGATGCTCTGCTATTCCCTGGGCTGGGATCAGGATGTGTGCTCCACGCTGGCCACTATCTCTGCCGGCGCCATGGGCCTGGTAGTGCTTTTGACGGTCTGCCACCCCATGACGCGGCTGCGCAGCATCGTCTGGACGGTTGCAGCCATCGCCTTCGTGCTGGCGGTGCTGCTGCTGGGGCAGATTTTCTTCCTCACGCCGCTGACCATGGAGCAATGCCTGACGCTGGCCGTGCTGATCGCCATCGGCCTGACGGTGCTGAGCGCAGTCGCCCTGGCCATGCGCAAACGCCATGCCCGCAAGGCAGCGGAAAAGTCCGCCTGATCATACCGTGCGCCCCTCATCACAGACGGGGCGCACTTTTTTTCGCTCTTGTTCATTAGTCAATGATGTGAGACCAAGAAAAAGAACGAAAGAGCAAGGGGAAGGGAGGGCGAAGTGAAGGCGGGAGGGCGTCGCCGGCGCGGCTTCACTTCGCGACGGCGCCGAGGAGGCTGCGCATCTGGACAGGAGAATGCCAACCGAGGACAGCCATGGGGATGCGATTGG
The DNA here is from genome assembly GCA_017481825.1 of Clostridia bacterium. Lineage (GTDB taxonomy): Bacteria > Bacillota > Clostridia > Christensenellales > Aristaeellaceae > UBA11524. The sequence goes on along the minus strand of JAFUOR010000042.1, from coordinate 71 downwards.
CGCGATAGAGATAGCGTTTCATCTGAATCAGAAGATCGTCGTAAGAATAGAAGCTGAGGAAGTTGTAGAAG
>JAFUOR010000041.1 GCA_017481825.1 Clostridia bacterium | reverse complement strand
GAATAGCGGGCGAGGGCCTTTACGGTGCGAAGGTCGTCCGGGGAAGCAGCTTCCACCTGCACGGGAACCTCGTTGGCGATGTTCACCGGCGTGAGGAAGCGGCAGCGCAGACGCTCTGCTACATCCTCCGAAATGTCCAGAATGCCGCAGGGGATGCAGCCCTCCGGCAGATCAAGATGAGCCGTTTCCGCAGCTTCACGAGCCAGGTAGGCCTGTGCCAGGGGCGCGGTTACGGGCATCAGCGGCTGTTCCGTGTAGTGGATGAGATCCTCCGTGGTGAAGTGCAGCAGATGGCCCTCGCTGGCGGCGTCAGGGCTGCCGTCAGCCTCCACACGGCGGGCAACGACGGCCCAGGTACCATCCTTCAGGAAGGTTATCCAGGGGTTAAGGAGACTGTAAGGGTGCAGCACGCCCTGCGTATCGCTGACGGCCCTGGCATACACGATGCCGGAATTGTGCAGAAGCGGCGTACACTTGCCCTCCTCAATGAGGGCCAGGTGCAGGCTATGGGCCAGCTTGGGGGCGTAGATAGCCTCGTCCATGGGCGCGCGGGTGTAGTAGAGAAGCTGCATGGGGCTTCCTCCTTGATAGCGTGGGATTTCCTTCAGGTAGACAGAGCTGCTGGGCTGGTAGCCCTTGCGCAGGTAGAAGGGGAGGGCCTGTTCCTCTGGTTCAAGCGCCAGCGTCCTGGCGCCAAGGCGGCGGAGATGATCCTCCGCCAGCGCGTAGGCCTCGCTGCCAAGCCCCTGCCCGCGATGGTCAGGCAGTACATAGAAATTGTTGATGAAGGCGCGGCGCCTGCTTTCCTGATACGAGTAGGAAATGAGGCCGATGCAGGCGCTGTCCTGTATGATCCGCATGATGAAATAGGGATCCGTTTTGCGATAGCTCTGCTGGATGAGCTGTGCGCTCAGCGTTTCGTCGTGGAGCTCGGCGATTTCGCGCCGGGCGTCCTCAGGGCTGCATACCTCCGTCAGGTAGGCCTCCATCAGGCTGCAGAACTGGACCCAATCGGCAGGCCAGGTGAGAGAAAACCGGGACAGGTGGAGCATAACGGCACCTCGCATGTTGCATCATTTGGCTGTCCCTATTGTCGCACATTGCGCGGTATTTCGCAAGAGAGATTTGCAGCGAATGCCTGCGTGTGCTATCATAAAAACGCAGGAGAGCTGTAACAAAACCGGTCTGTCTGGCAACATATAGGCAGAAAGCGAGGTGATGGCGGTGCGCAGGGATGCGATCGACGAGCTCTACCGGAGCTATGCGCCCATGGTGTATAAGTATCTGCGGTGCCTGACCCACGATTCGACCCAGGCGGAGGATCTCACGGCAGATACCTTTGAGGCTGCGCTGCGGGGCATTGACCAACTACGTCAGCCTGAGAAGCTGCCTATGTGGCTCTGCGGTATCGCCAAACGCCTGTATTACGGCGAATTGCGCAGGCGCAGCCGTGTGCGCGAGTTGCCGCTGGAAGACGTGCCGCTCATCAGTGAGCAGGACATTGAGCGGGAGTATGTTCAGCGGGAGGAAAAGCTGGATTTCTACCGTGCGCTGCAAACCCTGGATGCACATACGCGCGAGGTGTTCTATCTGCGATTGACCGGCGATATGACCTTCGAGGAGATCGGCGGCATCATGGGGCGGACGGGCAACTGGGCGCGTGTGACCTTTTATCGGGGTAAGGAGAAAATGAAAAGGAGGCTGCAGGATGATGGAGCGTAACACCCGGTGCAGCGTGGTCAGCGATTTGCTGCCCGCCTACGTGGAAGGGCTGACAAAAACGGAGACAACATCCTTTGTGGATGCGCACCTGACAGAATGCGAGCAGTGTCGCAGTGCATACCACGCCATGTCTGGCAGACAGCATCAGCCCACAGCGGAAGCGGATGCGCTGGTCGGCAAGCTGCGCCGGCACAGGCAGCACAGTTTGTGGCTTCGCTGGGGGATCGCCATTGGCGTGGTCATGGTGCTGGCAGCGCTGCTGCTGCCCTGGCCAAAGAGCATCAGCGTGGTGCATCAGGGCCTTGAATGGCGTTGCGGAGATGCAGGCCATGTGCTGGAGCGCACGGTCACTCTGGAAGGAACCTACTACGATAGTTTGCTCATGCAGGATCGCTTCAGAGGCCGCGTGCAGGTGGAGGGTTATCCCCAGACGGACAATTCTTCCGCCGAGTGCGTCTTTGTCGCCGACCAGCAGGGTTACCTGTACTATTCGGATGGCGAAGGACGTTTGGAAGCTTTCGCGTCCGTGCTGCTGGAGCCGGATGGAAGCCGGATTCTCTTGTGCATCTGCGAGGATGGGCACTGGGACAGCGGGAATGGCCTCATGCTGACGGCGCCCGCTGTGACGCGGCAGGAGGCCGTCTGCACAGCCAATGCCATGGCGGATGAGCTCAGTTCTGCCTGGCTGGGCAGTGCCGATGATTTTGAATAAGCTAAAAGCACCCGCGGCGCGTTGCCTGCGGGTGCTTTTTCAGGGAACCCTTACTTCCCCTCGGTGATCAGGTTCTTGATGTCGTTGATAACATTCGCCATGCCGGTGGATTCCTTGATATTTGCCGCTACCTGATTGCAGCCGTGGAGCACGGTGGTGTGGTCGCGGTTGCCAAAGACCTGGCCGATCTGTGGGAGGCTCAGGTTCGTCATGTCGCGGGTGAGATACATCGCGATCTGGCGGGGGACGGTGATCTCGCGGCGGCGGGTCTGGCGGATGAGGTCGTTGACGGTGATAGAGTAATAATCCGCCACGGTCTGCATGATGACCTGCGCGGTAACCTCGCGGCGGGTCTGGGTGGAGAAGAGGTCGCGCAGCGCCTCGTTGCACAGCTGCACGGTGAGGGGCTTGCTGGTGAGGTTGGCATAGGCCACCAGACGAGTGAGGCTGCCCTCCAGCTCACGGATGTTGCTGTCGATGTGGCTGGCGATGGTCTCCAGGATGGCGTTGTCCACCACGATGTGCTCAGATTCGGCCTTGCGGCGCAAGATGGCGATGCGGGTCTCCACATCGGGCTTCTTTACATCGGCAATCAGGCCCCAGGCAAAGCGGCTGCGCAGACGCTCCTCCAGACGGGCAATCTCCTGCGGGGGACGGTCAGAGGTCAGGATGATCTGCTTGCCCGCCGTGTGCAGGGTGTTGAAGGTGTGGAAGAACTCCTCCTGGGTGGATTCCTTGCCGGCGATGAACTGGATGTCGTCCACCATCAGCACGTCCACATTGCGGAAGCGGTTGCGGAACTGGACGTTGCGGTTCTGCTGGATGGCGGAGATCAGCTCGTTGGTGAAGGTCTCGCCCGCGGTGTACAGGATGCGCTTGCTGGGGTCCTGCTCCTGAATGAAGTGACCCACCGCATGCATCAGATGCGTCTTGCCCAGACCCACGCCGCCGTAGATAAACAGCGGATTGTACGCCTGCGCGGGTGCCTCCGCCACGGCCAGCGCCGCCGCATGGGCAAAGCGGTTGCCGCTGCCCACCACGAAGGTGTCAAAGGTGTATTTGGGGTTCAGGGCGATGGCGCTGTCCATCACGGATTCGTCCTCATGGACGGTTTCCGTCTTCTGGGCGGCGCGCTCCTGCAGCTCCGCACCGGTGAGGATGTCCACGTTCATGCGTTTGCCAGCGGCGCGGCTCACCGCGTCCACAATGCGGGCGTGGTGGTGGTTGATCAGCGTCATTTTCATGTTCTCCATGGAGACGCGCAGCACCAGCGTATCATCCTCCAGGGTCACGGGGGTCAGGTTGTTGTCAATCCACGTCGTATAGATGACGCGGTTCATCTCTGCTTCCATCAGGGCACAGGACCTTTGCCAGAGCTCCTTCATATCCATCAATGCCTTGCTTCCTCCGGTGTGTATTGCGTGTATGGGCGCTGAATGCTCAGCGTATGCATGGTTTCATCAGCGGGTGAAAAAAGCACACGACCATTCGCGACCGTGAGCTGTCGGTATATCAGCTGTGGATAACTTTTACCGTCCCCAGTATCATAACATAGACCCCATGAAAATGCAAGGGTTGTCCAAAAAGCAAAATCGTGTATGGCGGCAAAGGCTGTTGATAACTTCTCAGAGCATATCTTGTGGAGCGACATATGTTCGCCACAATTTCTGTGGATAACTATGTATAAGAATACAAAATGAATGTAAGGACATGCAATTCTTTGGGGCGTTTATCAAAAAAAGGACGAAAAAAAACATAGCGCAGGGATTTGAGGGAGTCGTGTCGAATGAAGAAATGAATCAGATTGCAAAGGAAGCGGGGGATCGGAATGGCCGTAGCGATCAAGACGGAGGATGTGCGCCGCGCGCTGGCGCCGATGCTGGGGCAGCGGCTGGTAGCAGAAACGCCGCTGTGTGACCATGCAGCGGAGCTCCTGCGCCGGTATGATCCTGCGCGCACCACGCTGGAGGAGTTGGCGAGCCATGTCAAGGACGCGATCTTTGGCGATCTGTACACGCTTCTTGGTCCGCGGATGACGCTGGCACTGGAAAACGGCGTGATGATCCGCGTGCGCCTGGAGGATATCGATACGCTGACGGACACGGCGATGGGCGTGCTGCTGGCGGCGTTGCAGCCTCCCGTACTGACGCTGGAGGGGTTACGGGCCTATGCGATGAGTTCAGGCTCGGTCTCGGCGATGCGGGTGATGCTGCAGCGGTATCACAAGGTTTTATCCAAAGCCGAACGCGATATGATGCAGCGCATCATCGGAGAAAACCAATAACTACGCGACAGTCTCCCCAAGAGAACGGCCCCCCATCGCGAAAAGGGTGTCGAGAGAGCCTCTGGCCCTTCGCGGGGTCAAGGGGCAGCGCCCCTTGCGGGTCTGGGCAGCATCCAGCCTCCCCCAACGATTCTGAGAAATTTCCCCCCGGAAAATTTCTCAGAGAGTCCGCGCATCTCCAAAGGATCATCCCGACTTCTCCCAAGAAAACCTCCCCAGAGCCCTCCCCCCTGCAACAAATCCCCCCATTCATCCGTTCTATCAGTGCACCAACTATGAAAGGACCCACCTTATGAAGAAAATCCTTCCCCTCCTTCTTGCGCTCCTGCTGCCCGTCAGCGCCCTGGGCGAGACCATCGTTACCTCCTTCTACCCCATCTACCTGCTGACCCTCAACCTCACCGACGGCATCGAGGGCGTTACGGTGGATAACCTGGCGGAGTCCAATGCCGGGTGCCTGCATGACTACCAGCTGCAAACGGGCGACATGAAGGTTCTGGGCGAGGCCGACGCCTTCCTTATCAATGGCGCGGGCATGGAGAGCTACCTCGCCGGCGTGTTCGAGGCCTTTCCGGAGCTGCCCGTGGTGGATGCATCCACGGGCGTGGCGCTGCTGGAAAGCTGCGAGGAGGAAGGTCTCGAGCATGAGCACGAGCATGATCACGAGCACTTGTACAACGCCCACATCTGGCTGGACGTGAAGAATGCCATCCAGATGGTGAATAACCTGGCAGATGGCCTTGCCGGGCTCATGCCCGAGCATGCGGAAGCGATTCTGGCCAACCGCGACGCCTATGTCGCCCGTCTGACTGCGCTGGATGCGGAGTTGACCGCTGCATTGACTGTGCTGCCGAATAAGGATATCATCACCTTCCATGAGGCGTTCCCGTATTTCGCCAATGCCTATGGCCTGCATGTGGCCGCGGTGGTGAACCGGGAGCCGGAGGACGCGCTGTCGCCCCGGGCGCTGGCGGAGCTGGTTTTGATGGTTCGCGAGCTGGGCGTGCCGCCGCTGTTTACCGAGCCGCAGTATGAGGACATGGCGGCCCAGACCCTTGCCCGGGAGACCGGCGCGAAGGTGTATGTCCTTGACCCCATCGTCACCGGGCCGGAAAGCGACGTTCCGCTGACCTATTACGAGGATGTCATGCGCGCCAACATGGCGGTGCTGGTGGAGGCGCTGGGGGAGTAAGCCATGAAGCTTTTGTTTGTCAATGATGACGGGATTGCAAGCCCGTTTCTGCAGCGGTTGGTGAAGGCCGCGCGGGCGCAGGGGCATCGCGCCGTTGTGTGCGCGCCTTCTGCCCAGCAGAGCACGACCTCGCACAGCTATCATACGCATACGCCCATCACAGCGCATCCCTATACGCTGGAGGGCGCTGATGAGGCCTGGGCCATCGATGGTACGCCCGTGGACTGCGTGCGCATCGCCCTGCGCGCCCTGTGCAGGGACGCGGATGTGGTGCTCAGCGGGATCAATCTGGGGTATAATACCGGCTGGCCGGTGTATGCCTCCGGTACGGTGGGCGCCGCCAGGGAAGCGGTCTTCTCCGGTGTGCCGGGGGTGGCAGTCTCGGCAGAGCCCCGCACGCCGGAGGATACCATCGCCTTCTTTGCGGACTGGGCGATTGCCTTTGCTGAGCGCGTGAAGGATGCGCCTTCCGCCCTTGACGGTGTGTGGAACCTCAACGCGCCATGCGTGCCCAAGCACGCGCTGCTGGAGCCGGTCATGTGCGGGCTGCATCAGGGCATCTACCGGGATGACTACACCTGCACCGCCGCCGCTGACGGCACGCTGACCTTCACCATGCACGGCCTTGAGCAGGAGCCCCCCACGCCCGGTAGCGACCTTGACTGCCTCCAAAGAGGACACATCACCTGCACGCTTCTGCGCGAAACTACACTCCCCGTCGATTCCCGCAAGGCATCCCCACTCAAAACACCAGGTTGACCCATAGTTCTCCACACCCATGGTATATTGACGATCCCACGGTTTCCGCAGGAAGTCGCTGCCTCCCATGGCGCCAAAGGTGCGGACGAGTGCCGGGCGACGCGAGAGGACCACAGGGGAGTCGGCCAAAGCGAACAAGGAACAGGTAAATTTCGCCGCTTGAATTGTCAAGTCAAGTGCAACAGCTGATTGAAGAAAACTTCAAAGGGAGATCTCCAGCCGAGGCATTTGCGCGGACGAAGATTGATTTTGTTGGTAAAGGCAGCGAAGAACGCAGGATCGAATGATTCCAAGT
>JAFUOR010000040.1 GCA_017481825.1 Clostridia bacterium | reverse complement strand
GGGCGGCTCCTTGAGCCAGTTGGGGAAGTCAGCCTCGAACCAGTTGCGGCCCTCGGTACATACGCGCAGATACCCACCGGTCTCGCCATTGATCCATACGCCCAGATCGATCCAGCGCCTGATCTCGTCCGGACGCTTGCGGTACCACGGCACATACTCCGACAGATGTCCGTTGGACTCGGTGGAGAAGTAGCCGAAGCGCTTCATCATGTCGATGCGCACCTTTTCGGTCTGGGCGATCTCCGGGTCTGCCTGAAGCGCCGCCAGCAGCTTGCCGTTCAGCTCTTCGCCCTTGTGCTTGACGGACAGATACCACGTCATGTGGTTGATGCCCGCGCAGACGATGTCGATCTCCTCCTGCTTATAGCCCAGCGCCCGGGCGATAAGCGCATGCCCGCCCTGCACGCCGTGGCACAAGCCCACCGTGGGCACGCCGCCGTACTTGTTGCAGTACCACGTCACCATGGCGTTGGGGTTGGTGTAGTTGAGCAGCATGCAGCCCGGCGCGGCTACCTCACGGATATCCCGGCACATGTCCCTGAGCATGGCGATATCGCGCTGGGCATACATGATGCCGCCTGCGCACAGGGTATCGCCGACACACTGGTCAACGCCATATTTGAGGGGAATGTTCACGTCCAGCTCAAAGGCGTCCAGAAGGCCGATGCGGGCGCAGTCAATGACGTATTTCGCATCCTTCAGGGCCTCGCGACGATCGAGGGTCGCCTGAATTTTGATGTTCAGCCCATTGGCCTGGATATCGCGCTGGCAGAGCTGGTAGACCATGTCGAGGTTACGCTGGTTGATGTCCATGAAAGCAACCTCGATTTCGCGGAACTCCGGCACGGCCAGCAGGTCGCTGAGCAGTCCGCGGGTAAAACCGATGGAACCGGCGCCGATGAAGGCGATCTTGAATTTCTTCTGATTCATATGCATTCCTCCGAGTATCCGTGCAGCTCTACTGCTGTCACTTTCTTGATGCCATCAATTTTCGCTGCTGCACATCAGCACGAATTGAATAAGTGACAGCAACAGGCGTCCCATAGATGAACCCCGCAATGATCACACCATTCACCCAGACAGGCGCCCATAAGAATATCGTCGCGATCACACCTGCCAAAAACGTGCATCCGACCGCCGTAAAGGTCATTTTAGCAAATCGGGCAATCTTGCCCGGATAACGCAAGCTGTTAGACGCATAGTAGAACATCGTTGCAAAGTTTATCACAGGTATAAATCTTACTTTATCAATCCACATAAGCTCGTATCCTTCCCCTGTAAACATTTCGATGCCTTTACATTCTCAGCCTCGCGCAGATGCTCTCACAGGCCGCGCAGCCGCCCTCGCCCGTTTCGCGAAGGGATGCGGGCAGCGCATCGCCGACCTCCTTCATGGCGAGGATGACCTCGTCCGGCTCGATGGGACAGGAGATGCCGGAAAGCACCATATCCGCCGCTGTGAAGGCCACGCCCGAGGAGCCCACGTTGCGGTACACGCAGGGCACCTCCACCAATCCGCCCACCGGGTCGCAGACAAGGCCCAGGAGGTTCATGATGGCAAAGGCCGCCGCGTCCACGCACTGCTGGGGCGATCCGCCCTCCAGATGCGTCAGAGCCGCTGCTGCCATGGCCGCCGCCGAGCCGCACTCGGCCTGACAGCCGCCCTCCGCGCCGGAGATGCTGGCCTGGGTCGCGATGGACTGCCCCACCGCCGCCGCCACAAACAGCGCGTCAACAGCCTGCTCCTCAGTGACGCCCTTTTCTTCCATCATGGCGAGGATCGCGCCCGGGAGGATGCCGCAGGCGCCCGCCGTGGGGGCAGCAACGATCTTGCCCATGCAGGCATTGCACTCCGCCGTGGCCAGGGCATAAGCCTCCGCCTTGCCAAGAAGGGAGCCGCACAGGCTCTTGCCCTGCTGCAGATGGCGCAGCAGCAGCACAGCCTGTCCACCGGTGAGCCCGCTGACGGAGCGCAGCCTTTCATCCAGGCCGTTCTTCACCGACTCCTGCATGCAGCGCAGATGATGAGCCATGGTCTCGCGCACCGCCTCGGGGGAAGCGCCGCTTTCCTGGGACTGCGCAGACACTGCCGCCTGCGCGATGGAACCATGATGGCGCGCCATGCGCACCCATTCACGAAGCGAATAATCCATATATTCTGATTCAGCCTTTCTGTCCGGCACCGGCACAGCCTCCGGTACGGATCATGCATTGTTGGATGGATGCTGCATCACGCGTGCAGCCGTCAGGACATGTACCCCCGGCGCGCCCGCCTTCAGCAGCTCGCTGGCGCAGACGGAGGCCGTTGCCCCGGTGGTCAGAACGTCATCGATCAGCAGCACAGGGGTGGAAATTGCCTTCATGCAGCGGATCGTCCCCTGGAGATTGCGCAGCCGCTTCTCACGGCTGAGGCCGCGCTGGGTGTGAACCTTCCCCGTTCGCTCCAGCAGCTGCACGGCGGGCAAACCAAGCCGCGCTGCCACAGCCTCACAGAGCATCCGGCCATGATCGATGCCTCGCTCCCTTTGACGCACAATAGGCATCGCGACCCAGGTCAGCACCGTCTCCGGTGGAAGCGCCATCGCTCGGGCTGCGTCCGCCATGCCGTCCGCCAGCACATCGGCAGCGTCGCCCAGGCAGCGCAGCTTCAGAGACAGGATGAGCTCCTTAGCGCAGCCGTCATAGCGCCATACGCTGCGGATAGCATCATTCCCGGCATGCGCGGCTTTCAGGCGCATCGCCTTCAAATCCGCGGCACAGGCTTCACACAGGGATTTGCCATCGCTGAGCTCACCGCAGCACAGGCATTGCACACCCCGGGGCCAGAGCAGTTCCTCCAGGGCATGAAGCAGGCGCTTCACTGTTCGCCCCTGCGCATCAGGAAGGTCACACCCTGTACATCAGGCATGCGGCGGATCGTCTCGATGTCCTCCTGCTCGGGAATGCCGTCCAGCTCCAGCACCATCATGGCGTCTCCGCCGGCCTTGCGGCGATAGCCCTGCATATTGGCGATGTTGAGGCGCTTGCGGGCCAGAATGCCCGTAACGGAGGAGATCGCGCCGGGGGTATCCGTATGGCGGATGATGAGCGTGTTCTCCTTACCGGTGAAATTCACGCCCAGGCCGTCGATCTTGTGAACCTCAATGTTGCCGCCCCCAACCGACGCAGCCTCCATCGTCAGCATCCGCCCGGAGGCGCCGGTGAGCGTCACGCGCACGGTGTTGGGATGCGCGCCGCGAATGACGATCCGCTGGAAGTGGACGCTCAGTCCCACCTCCCGGGCAAGCTCCAGCGATTCACGCAGCCGCTCGTCATCCACCTGCATGCCCATGAGCCCGCCAACGATGGCGCGATCCGTGCCATGCCCGCGATAGGTCTTTGCAAAGGAGCCATGCAGGCCGATCTCCGCCCGGATGATCTCCTCACCCAGGAGCATGCGCGCCGTGATGCCGATGCGCGCCGCACCCGCCGTATGCGAACTGCTGGGGCCGATCATCACCGGCCCGATCAGGTCAAATAAATCCATTCTTCTGCCGCCCTTCGGTGCATATTGCTTCTCCTATTGTACAATGTTTTTCGCCTCCGGTCAACGCATCCGGCCTTTTCAGGCACGATTTTTCTGCCGCAGATATCCGGCAGGATTTTTTGCAAAAAAGTTCAATTTCCCCCTTGACTTTTGCCCCAAATGCGATTATAATAATCATCGTTGCGGTTGACCCACCGCAGCAAACAATTGAAGATGCAGAGTTGGCTGAGTGGTCTAAGGCGCACGACTGGAAATCGTGTGTGGGCTGAAACCCACCCAGGGTTCAAATCCCTGACTCTGCGCCATATGCACGCTGATTTCACACGAAGTCAGCGTGCTTTCTTTATCATACAGAATCCCCGGACACCTTGGCGTAGGTGTCCGGGGATTTTTATACGGGCGATTGAGGGCACGCTTACAGCTGCTGCACCGCGGCGCTCCCCTGCTCAGACTGCAGGAGCTCCGTGTAACACATCAGGAAGGGCGCAAGGCCTTTGGCGTCGTTTTCCACAACCGGCTCAGAGATGTAGTAGGCATAGCTGCCGTCGCGGCGGCGGTTGCTTTCCGGGCCCAGGCCGGCCACCAGGCAGATGCCGCCCAGGTTCAGCTTGCCGTCGGTCTCCGACAGGTAGCGCTTGCAGATACTCAGGAAGATGCGTGTGCCGACCTCAGCATAGGAGGCGTCCAGGATACCCAGGCGCGCGCCCTTGAGATAGAAGTACGCCACCATCGCGGAGCCGGAGGTTTCGGGATAATTGCCCTCGCGGCCGATCTGGTTGGGCACCTGGTAGAGCATGTTGGTGTCCTTGTCAATATAGCGCAGCAGGTTTTCAGCCAGTTCACGGGCGATGACGGTCATCTCCGCGCGGAAATCATCATGGCCGGGGGCGATCTCCGCCGTCACGTCAATCAGCGCGGCGCTGAACCAGCCCAGGCTGCGCAGCCAGGGATTCTGGGAGCAGCCGTTTTCATCTGCCCAGAAGGCCCGATGGCTTGCATCGTAACCATGACGGTACAGGCCCATCTGCGGATCGTACATCCGCTCGCGCACCGTGCGGAACTGGCGGCGGATGTCCTCATAACCGCGGCAATCCTCCATCTCGGTGGTGTAACGGGCATAGAACACCTGCGCCATATACAGACCATCCAGCCACACCTGGTCTGGGTAGATGGCCTTGTGCCAGAAGTTCCCTTCATGCGTGCGGGGCTGGCGTTGAAGTTGACCGTAGAGGGTATCAATCGCCTTACGGTACTTCTCCTTGCCGCTGCGACGGTAGACATCAAAGAGCACACGGCCCTCGCAGATGTTATCCAGATTGTAGTCCTCCTCGCGGAAGCCGCGGAGGCTGCCATCCTCAAAGACGTAGTGGTCAAGGAAATGCTCGGCAAATTCGTAGTAGCGATCCTCACCGGTGATGCGGTTGAGATTCAGAAGGGCAATCATCATGCAGCCGTCGATGTAGTTCCAGCCGTTGATCTTGCCCTCCTTGATCTTCTCGATGTTCCACAGGGGCTTGTCAGGGCGGGATTCCTGCATCATTCGCTCCACATAGCGCTCGATGATATTCATGGGATATGTTCCTCCTTATCGGTCGTATCACAGTCTGCCTCTATGATATCACACCACATCAATAAAAGCAAGCCAGGACCCCTGTCCCTGATCCCCCGGCAAGGACGCCGCCCTCGCATCCCGCTTAGGGCTTCACACCTAAGAACCCTTTCGCGATCTGTGTTGACTCCCTTCGGTTGGCGTATTCCCGCGTGCTTGTGAGGGATGGAATTGGGGAGGCTTCTACCGTGTCGCATTGTGTCGTTTCTCATCTTTTTATGTTGTTTCTTCGATATTTATGTCGTTTCCCTTGCGCGAGGGCTGCTTTGGGTGTATGATTATGTAACATTCTTTTAGTCCTTTTCCTCACTATTTGTACCATTTCACCAAAGGAGAATGCATCATGGAGATTCAAGACGTATTCCGCAGGCTGGGCATCGGCAGGCAATATCTGGGCTACAATGCCGCCTTGCGGGCTGTTGAAATGACGATCGAAGACGAAAGCTGTCTGTATTGCGTCAAGCAGGGGATTTATGTTCCCATATCCGTCCATGCCAATTGTGACTGGCGCACAGTTGAACGCAATATCCGAACGGTCATTCAGCGGGCGTGGTGCGTAAATCCTGATATGGTGATTGAAATGGCTGGCTTCCCGCTGCACCAGGCTCCCACTGTGACGGAATTCATTGAGATGGTATCAGCTTATGTGCTCAGCGCCAACCATTCGCAGCGCAAGAGCATGCACGCCTAAAAGCCCCGGCATATGAAAAAGGATGACGATGTATCGCAGCGTCATCCTTTCACACTTCACAGGCCATTGACGATATTCTCTGGCCGCCTGCCCGTCAGGGCATCGAGAATCTGCCTGGAGCAGGCCTGCGCCATTTCAAAGCGCGTCTGTCGGGTATTGGTGCCGATGTGGGGCGTGCAGACCACATGGGGCAGCTCCAGCAGCCGCTGAGGAATTTGCGGCTCCTCCGGGAACACATCCAAACCTGCACCGCCCACATGCCCACTTTCGAGGGCTTCCATGAGGGCATCATGGTCGATCACGGCGCCGCGGGCGGTGTTGATGATCAGCACGCCGGGTTTCATGGCCGCCAGGGCGACACGACCAATCAGGCCGCGCGTTTCCTCCGTCAGGGGGCAGTGAAGGGAGATCACATCCGCTTCCCGCAGGATCGTATCAAAATCCACAGGCTCGCACACACTGGCATCCGCGCCGCTTCGGCTGCATCCCAGCACACGCATACCAAAGACACGGGCCAGCTCCGCAGTGCGCCGCCCGATGCGTCCGCAGCCAATGATGCCCAGCGTCCGTCCCCGCAGGCTCGCGCCCATGTGGCGGCCCATGCCAAAGAGCGTATCCGATGGCTCGCTGCGCAGGCGCAGATTCATCTCCCCTGCCCTGCGGGATACAGCCAGCATCAGCGTCATGGCCAGCTCCGCCGTATCTGCCGTCACAGTATCGGGGATGTTCGTCACGGGAATGCCACATGCGGCAGCGGCGCGAACGTCCACGCCGTCGTAGCCTGCGCCGTAGTTGGCGATGATGCGCAGCTTCCCGCCCAGGCGAATGACCTCCCCCGGAAGACGCCCGCCTGCCACCACCGCTTCCACGCCCGGAATCAGCGCTGATAGCTCCTCCATGGTATAGGCCTCCAGGGGGGCGGGTATGAGCAGCTCGTGTCCTGCCAGCAGGGAGAAGCCCTCCGCCGGTACGCCGTGGGTGATCAGAATCTTCGCCATAAAGCCTCCTGTTGAAAAGGGCGCAGCCTGATGGCAGACTGCGCCCCTGATTTATTCGTGCACCGTTTCAGGTTCCTCAAAATCCGGATCGGCCTGCGGCATATGATCGCAGACCATGATGAGGGCATCCTCGCCATTATCCTCGTAATAGCGCTTGCGCACACCAAGCTTGATAAAGCCCAGGGACACATAGAGGTTTTGGGCGACGGCATTACTTTTGCGGACCTCAAGGGTCGCATAGGCCGCGCCGAGGTTGCTCAGGTACTGCAGAAGGCCGTGGGTCAGCGCCTTGCCAACGCCCTGGCCGCGCTCGGATTGCAAAACGGCGATGTTGGTGATGTGGCTCTCGTCAAGGATCAGCCATGCACCGGCATAGCCGATGATCTGCCCATTCTTCTCCGCCACGAGGTAGCGGGCTGCGATGTTGCGCATCTCGCTTTCAAAGGCATCGCAGCTCCAGGGATGCGGAAAAGTTGCAGCCTCCACGGCGGCAACGCCACCCACATCGGCAAGGGTCATGCGGCGGATGATGATATCACTGGCCATGGGCGGCTGCCTCCGTGAGCTTCTTATTCATCGCGGCGTTGGGCGCGCGCAGGTACATGGGCATGAGGTCGAGGTAATCGACCGTCTCCGTTTCCAGCGAGGCCAGATAAGCTGCCGACGCAGGGCGCAGATAAGCGCGCTGGGGCTGGGCAAAGACCGCAGCCTCCCCCAGGAGTGCATGCAGCTTCTCGCGGTGCACGGGCATGCCGTCGCCCACGAACAGGAAGCGGCTGCCCAGAGCCCGGATGGCCTGAACGTACTCCTCCAGCTTGAGGGGGATATCCGCCATCAGGCGCTCAGGACGCACCTCGCTCTGCCGGAAGGCCGCGCCGTAGACCTGACCGGCCCGCGCATCCTGAATGGGGCAGATTACGCCGTCGAAATCGCCTGCACCTGCCGCCATGGCCTCCAGCGCATCCACGGCGACGCAGGGCTTCCCTGCCCCATGAGCAAGGCCCTTCACCGTGCTGACGCCGATGCGAACGCCCGTGAAGGAGCCAGGGCCCGTCACCACGGCGATGCGATCCATATCCGCCAGCGCCATGCCGGTGGACTGAAAGGCCGTATCGATCATGGGCATAAGGTTGACCGAATGGGTCATGCGGTTAACCACGGCGCACTCATGAACGATGGCGCCATTTGAAAGGATCGCCACGCCGCAGACCGGGCCGGATGTATCGATTGCCAGGAGCTTCATTGGTTATGCCTCCAGTTGCACATCGCGGAAGCCTCCCATGGGGGTGAGGGCAATCTCGCGGGTGGTTTCATCAATAGGGGTGTAGCGCAGGGCCAGATGGGTTTCCGGGATGGCCTCGGGGCATTGGCCCGGCCATTCCACCACGGCGATGCCGTCCCCACCCAGGTATTCATCCATACCCATCTCGTAGAGCTCGTCAGCGCCATTGAGACGGTACCAGTCAAAATGGTACAGCGGCACGCGCCCATCCTCATAGACGTTGAGGATGGTGAAGGACGGGCTGGTGACAGTAGCCGTCACGCCCAGGCCCTCGGCGATGCCGCGGGTAAGCTCGCTCTTGCCTGCACCCAGATCGCCCCAGAGAAGCAGCACATCACCGGGGCGCAGCTGCGCCGAAAGGCAGCGGCCAAGGGCACGGGTTTCCTGCGGAGAATTCGTAATCATCGGTATTCCTTTCAGCGCCGCACATGCAGCAGGGGCGAGAGGCGCTTGTACATCACGAAGGTCAGCGCGCTGAGCACCGCGCCCTTGAGCAGATTGAACGGCGCGGTCACAAACAGCAGCAGCTTGAATTCCGTATCCACAAAGGGCAGCGCGGACTGCGCCATGCCGATGATGGATTCCATCGGCATACCAAAGGCCTGCATATAGAACGGAATCATGATGAGCCAGTTGACCAGCACGGACACGATGATCATGCACACGCTTCCTGCGATCATGCCGATCAGCGCCGTCTTGCGGGACTTCTGGCGGCGGTAGATGAAAGCCGCCGGAAGGACGATCGCCGCGCCCATGATAAAGTCCGCCAGTTCACCCACATACATGGTGCTGGAATGAAGCATGCCGGTCAGATCCTTGATCAGCAATATCGCCAGCCCCGGCAAAGGCCCCATTGAAAACGCGCCCAGCAGTGCCGGCAGCGTGCTGACGTCAAGCTTGTAAAACGCCACGACGGGGATCTCGATCATATACAGAATGGCCGAGAGCGCGCCGAGCACGGCAATGCGGGTCAGATACTGAACGGAGAGATTCTTCCTGCGGTTGGTCATGATACATGCCTCCTTCAAAACGCACACCGCCCCTGAAGCCATCACGCTTTTCAGGGGCGGGGGTCTTCGACCCTTTTCCAGGGCTGCAAGGTCCCCTTTGGAAGACCTGCCCGGGATACAGGAGGGCGAATACACCTGCTTCCTTCTCTCATCCAGACTATACTGTCGGCCCCGGAATTTCACCGAGTCGGCGACCTTCTCAGAAGGCCGTTCGCGGGCTGTACCGCCGGTAGGGAATTTCACCCAACCCCGAAGAAGCTTCAAGTGGCATGTGCAATTTTTTGTCAAGCGAAAACCGCCTGCATGCTTATCATAACACAGGCGGTTTTTCGTGTCAATAGATTTACAGCGCAGTGCAGGGTGACCTCATGCGAGCAGGGGTCTCCGGTTGACAGGAGCGCTTCCCTTGCTTCCCGCTTGAGGGGCGCTTCGCCCCTAAGCCCCCCTTCTCGCGATGCAGTTGATTACCTTTGGTTGAGGTTGCGCGCGCGTGTTGATGCGGGACGAAATCTACATGCACTTTGTTGGTCACGCTTTGGCTCGGATCCGTGAACAATTTCACGGAGACCTCGCGTCGCCCATACTTGTCTTACCCTTTGGGGTAGTGGGAGGCGGCCCCTACCTGCAGTGGGGTGCGGGAGCAAGTGGTTCCATTTCGTGACTGGTGCATATAAAAACGTTATTCGGGGTGATATTCCCCTGATTTACAGCTTCAGCACCGCGGCGCCCTCGGGACGGATGTCCAGCACGTGGCAGCAGCGTGTGCCAAAGGCGGCTTCCATGGTCTCGATGAACTTGTTCAGCTGGGCATTGGGCACAAAGTTCAGCGTCGTGCCGGCAAAGCCGCCGCCGTGAATACGCCATGCACCATCCTTATCCACCAGCATCTGCTCGGCCATGGCCAGCGCCAGGGACAGGGACTGATCATCCGTACGGGCATAGACGTTCTGCAGGTACATGTAGGAGGAACGGCCGGAGCAGATGATCTCCCACATGAAGGCGAAGAGATCCTTGCGGTCCAGCGCCGCCACCTGGCGCACCACGCGCTCATCCTCTTCGAAGAAGTGCATCGCGCGCATCAGAGCACGGTCACTGACCTTGCCGCGCAGACCCGGCAGCGCCTGATAGAACTCGTCAGGACGCACGCGGCGCAGATAGGGTTCGCCAAAGCAGGCGGCCACCTGCTTCATTTCGGCAGGGATGGCGGCGTAATCGTCCGTCAGGTCGGCATGGGAGCCGCCGGTCGCCACGACCACCAGGGAGTAGCCATAGGCGGAGAAATCAAAGTTCATCGCGCGCACATCGGGGTCTTCATTGCGGAAGTCCACCGTGACCAGGCCGCCCGCAGAGGACGCCATCTGATCCAGCAGGCCGCTGGGCTTGCCGAAGTAGACATTCTCCGCATACTGGCTGATTTTGGCGCGGGTGATGTAATCGATGGTGAAGTCATTATACAGGGCGTCCAGAATGGCGCAGGTCATGACCTCGAAGGCCGCTGAGGAGGACAATCCGCTGCCGGAGGCCACGGAGGAGGTGACCGCCGCATTGAAGCCGCCGATCTTGTAGCCCAGCTCCTGCATGCGGGCAGCAACGCCGCGCACCAGCGCCGCCGTGGTGCCCTTTTCGGCCTCCACCACGCTCAGATCGCTCAGATCCATTACCAGCGGCGCATAGCCATCGGAATAGATGTGCACCTGCTTGTCGTCGCGGGCGGACACAGCAGATAGCGTATCCAGATTGACCGCCGCTGCCAGCACACGGCCCCGGTTGTGATCCGTATGATTGCCGCCGATCTCCGTGCGGCCAGGCGCGCTGATCATGAGCACCTTGCGCTCCGTTTCATGGAAGAGCTCCTCGTGCCGCTTCACAAGGCCCGTGTAGCGTGCGGTCTGCTCCACCAGCATACCGTCACGGTTGCCGTAGAGGTGCATCAGCCGTTCCACGGCCTCGGGCGACTTCAGGTTGCGGATCATATTCGCGTACTGATTCATGGTATCCTAACCATCCTTCCAAGCATTGCTTTATTGCACGGCCTTTTGCCAGATAGAGACCATCTCATCCACGCCCAGCTCCTTGACGCGGGTGCAGAATTCATTCCAGGTGGCGTCGTTAAGCTCGACGTCCCCGGCGACAAACCATACCATCTGCCGCTCGGCGTAGCTGCCGATGGCGTATTGCAGCTCGTCCACGCGGGCCTGCTCCTCCTCCGTCAGCCACACCAGCGGATAGGGCAGGCTGTCGAAGGTCTTGAGGCGCACGATGTCATTCACGAGGCGGGCAGTGGACTTCTCGTCGATCTGCTGCTGGAAGGTCACCGATGCGTATCCCGGCATGGGGGTGCCGGAGCGAATGGTGAACTCCTGCAGGACGCCTGCTGCCAGCTCCTCGGTGGAGCTTGTCCACAGCCAGGTGCCATCGTCATTCCACTCGAATTCCTCCCCTGCCATACCAGCCTCGGAGAGAATGAAGCCCTCCTCGGTATACAGGTAATCCACCCACTGCACAAGCGCCTCCGGCTGCTCGCATGCCGAGGTGATGGCGAAGGTGCCGCGGATGACGTCACCCGTCAGGTCGCGATAGACCTGCTTGCCATCATAGACCAGCGGATCCATGAGCACATACTGCTCCATGGCGGAGGTCGGCACCAGCTCCGCGGGCGTGGAAGAGAACATCATGCCGTAGATGATGGTGGCGTCGCTGTCGGTGGTTTCATTCAGGGAGCGCAGGCCCGTAAAGCCGCTTTCATCCAGCAGGCCTTCCTCGTAGAGCTGGTTCATCCATGTCAGGAAGGCACGGTTTTCATCGCTGGTGAGGATTTCACGCACGGCGCCATCCTCTTCCAGGGTGATGTAGTAGTCATTGGCATTCACGCCAAAGGCATGGTACAGGAAGCGCAGATCCCACAGGCTGGAGAAGGTCAGGGGCACCTCATCCCCTGCGTTTCCGTTCTGGTTGCAGTCGTTGTCCCGGAAGGCACGAAGGACGCCCGTCAGCTCTTCCGCCGTGGTGGGAACCGTCAGGCCCAGCTTGTCCAGCCAGGTCTTGTTGATCCACATGGCGTTGGTGAACTGCAGCTCATCAATGCCGGGAAGCGCAGCGATTGCGCCGTCCGGCAGGGTGATAGCCTCCAGCCACTGAGGATTTTCCTGCAGCTTTGCCCAGAGGTTGGGGGCATACTGCTCCAGATAGGGCTTCAAGTCGATCAGCTTGCCCTGCGCATAGTAGCGCATCGTCTCCTGTGGGGTCAGGCTGGCCTTGAAAAGCGCGTCCGGCAATTCGCCGCCCTCGGCGAACATCCGATCCTTGGCGATTTGCCACTCCTCAGCCGTCACATACTGTTCCAGCTCAAGCGCCACGCCGGTGCGCTCCTCCATGCGGGTGAAAAACAGGTTGTCGTCCCAGATATGCTGCGTGTCCTCATGATCATAACCAGCGACACGGAAGGGGCCCTCGGCATAAGCACCGGGAGCCGCAGTCAGCATCAGGACGAGGGCACAGAGCCATACGATAAGCTTGCGCATTGGCAATCCCTCCGATGTTGATATGACTTTTATCCATTATAGACCTTTTTCCGGCTTTTGACCAGCCCTAATTTGAAGGAAAGTGGCATTTTCCGAAAAATTTCTGACATTGTCAGGACTTACCGTGGAAGAGCATGCAGGATTTCCGTCCTTTCGGGCAAGACTGGAAGCGTCAGGAGGGATGAAAATGAAGGGCCGCCGTTGGCTGCAGCCGATCCTGTGGGGTTTGTTCCTGGCGCTCCTTGTGGGCGTCGGTTATTGGGGATATCACGAATTCAACGTAGCGGACTGGCAGAGGCTTGATCCGGACAAGCTCACCAACCTTGCCCAGACCGGCGCCATCTACGATAAGGACGGCAGCTACGTCACCACCCTTGTGGGGCGGGAGAACAGAACGGTCATCGATACCGCCCAGCTGCCGGAACATGTGGTGGACGCCTTTCTGGCGGCAGAGGATCTGCGGTTCTACAAGCATCCGGGCTTTGACATCACCCGTATCCTCGGTGCAGTGGTGAGCAATGTGCGATCCGGTGCGTTCAGCCAGGGCGCATCGACCATCACCCAGCAGCTGGTGAAGCTCTCACACCTCTCCAGCCAAAAGACCATCGCCCGTAAACTGGAGGAGGTCTATCTGGCATTGCAGATGGAGCAGATGTACACCAAGGATCAGATCCTGGATATGTACCTGAACTTCATCTACTTTGGGCAGGGTGCATACGGCATTCAGGCAGCTGCGGAGGTCACCTTCGGCGTGGATGCAGCAGCGCTCACCCCGGCGCAGGCAGCGGCGCTGGCAGCGGCCATCAAGGCGCCCTCGGCATACAGCATTCAGGCGGCCCCGGAGGCCAACAAGGAGCGTCGGAATTACATCCTCTCCGTCATGCTGGAGGAGGGCATGCTGACCCGTGAGGCCTACGACGCCGCCATTGCCGAGGAGCTCGTGGTCGCGATCTCCCCTGCCGTGCAGACGGAATACGGCTGGTTTGTCGATGCGGTGCTGGAGGAGGCGGAGCTCCAGCTGGATGTATCTGCCGAGATGCTCCTTGCCGGAGGCTACCGCATCGACACGACGTTGGACACCGAGATGCAGACCATCCTGGATGCGCAGTTCGAGACGAACGTCTTCCCCTCCGACGCCAGGGACGGCACCCCCGTGCAGGCGGCGGCAGCCGCCGTGGACACCGCCACCGGCGCGGTGCGGGCCATCGTAGGCGGCCGGGAGTATCTGACGCGCCGAGGCCTCAACCGGGCCACGCAGCTGCGCCGCCAGCCGGGCAGCGCCCTCAAGCCCCTGGCGGTATATGCCCCCGCCGTTGAATATGCCGGGTGGACAGCAGCGGACGTCATCCTGGACGAGCCCACGTCCTTTGGCACCTACAAGCCGCGCAATGCCGGCAACGCCTACTACGGGCATGTCACTGTGCGCACGGCGCTGAAAAACAGCCTCAATATCCCCGCCGTCAAGCTCATCGAGGAAATCGGCATCGCCAACAGCCGCAAATACCTTGCCGCCGTGGGCATCGAGCTGGATGACCGGGACTGGAATCTGTCCCTTGCGCTGGGCAGCATGACCTACGGCGCATCCCCCGTGCAGATGGCAGCCGCCTATGCTCCCTTTGCCAATGGCGGTATCTTCTACGCCCCCTATTTCATCGAGCGCATCACCGACCGGGATGGCGTGGTAATCTATCAGCATCAGGACAGCGGTACGCGAGTGCTCAGCGAGCAGAGCGCCTACATCCTCACCGACCTGATGCAGACGGTCATCTCCAGCGGCACCGGCACGCGCTTAAACAGCGTCGGCACACCGGTGGCCGGCAAGACGGGTACCGTCAACATGACGGGCGGAGGCAACCGGGACGTGTGGATGTCCGCCTACACGCCCACGCTCTCCACCGCCGTGTGGATGGGCTACGACGAGCCGGACGATAATCACCGCCTGCCCAACAGCGTCTCCGGCGGAACCAATCCCGCCTCACTGGCGCGCAATTTCCTCAAAGCCTACTATCAGGGCAAGGAGAAGGTCTCCTTCAAAAAGCCCAGCGGCATCGTCAGCGTGACCATCGACAAAAAGGCCATTGAGTGGCGCGGTGAACCCATGCTGGCCACCTCCCTCACCCCGGACAGCTACAAGCTGCGCGAGGTTTTTATCGACGGCACGCAGCCAACCAAAAAGAGCGACGTATGGAACGCGCCCCAATCGGCGAAATCCTTCTACGTCACCCATGATGATCAAGGACAGCCCCAGCTGGTGATTACCGCCAGCGACGCGGCAGTCTACCGCGTGCAGCGCGATGCCGTGGGCGAAAGCTTCATCCTCACCGAAATGCGCGCCGAGGCCGGACAGACGCTCTACTTCACTGACCAGAAGGCCCAGCCCGGCGTAACCTACACCTACCGCGTGATCCCCGTTCATGCAGAGCTGCTGGACAACGGCATCCTGCTGGAGGGCATGCAGAGCGTGCAGGTGGCGCGGGTGGAGAGACCCAATACCTTTGGGAACTGGCTGCGGGAGCTTCTGGGCGGCGATGCGGATACGGAGGAGGACAGACCAGCGTCGATTTTTTCGGAGTGAGCAGTTCATGATCAAAGGGAGAGCCTGACAGGCTCTCCCTTTTGGATATGCAATTAGTTCCGCTTCTTCATCCACACCGGCACGCCGCGGGAATCAGCCTGGGGCTGCGCGGGGGCGGCGGGCTGCTGGGGCGCCATGGGGCCGGTATTGCCGCCCATCATGGGCTGCTGCTGGGGTGCAGTCTGGCCGAAGGTGGGCTGGAAGGCAGTCTGCTGCTGCTGGCCGAAGAGCTGGGAAGTGCCGTAAGGATTGGTGGTCTGCGGCACGGCGTTCTGCTGGACAGGCTGCTGATAGACATTGGGCTGCTGGCCAGCAGGCTGGGGCACGCCCATGGAGGGGCGGCTGTAATCCACCGCGGGCTGCGCGTAGGAGGGCGCATAATCCTCGGTGCGGCCAGCGTAGGTACCAAAGCTGGAAGTGTAGCTGGAGCCGTAGAGACGATCGCGCTCAATGTCGCGGGCCTTCTTCACGGGCTCACGGGGCGGGAACGGGGTCTTCTCGAAGCCCGTGGCGATGACGGTGATGCGCACCTTGTCGCCCATGGTCTCATCCACGCCGGCGCCAAAGATGATGTTGGCGTCAGGATCGGCAGCCTCCATGATGAGGTTGGCAGCCTCGTTGATCTCGATGATGGAGATATCCGCGCCGCCGGTGATGTTGATGAGCACTGCGCGGGCGCCGTCGATGCTGGTCTCGAGCATGGGGCTGGAGATCGCATTCTTGGCGGCCTGCACCATCTTGTTCTCGCCCTCGCCGTAGCCGATGCCCATGTGGGCCATGCCGCCGGACTCCATGACGGTCTTCACGTCGGCGAAGTCCAGATTGATCAGGGCGGGCAGCGCGATCAGGTCGCTGATGCCCTGGATGCCCTGGCGCAGCACGTCGTCGGCAATGCCGAAGGCCTCCACCATGGACGTGCCCTTGCTGACCACCTGGAGCAGACGGTCGTTGGGGATCACAACGAGGGTATCCACGCGCTGCTTGAGGTCGTTGATGCCGGCCTCGGCATTGCGCATGCGCTGCTTGCCCTCAAAAGCGAAGGGCTTGGTCACCACAGCGATGGTCAGCGCGCCCAGATCACGGGCCACTTCCGCCACCACAGGCGCGCAGCCAGTGCCGGTGCCGCCGCCCATACCGGCGGTGACAAACACCAGGTCAGCACCCTTGAGCGCTGCGGCGATTTCCT
>JAFUOR010000039.1 GCA_017481825.1 Clostridia bacterium | reverse complement strand
TGGCCAGAGAGTCGCAGCCGGTCTTGGAAACAAACTCCTCGACTTCCTCGGGACGGGTGTACATCTCAGCGCCATGCTCGACAACAACTTCATCTTCCACGCCGGCCAGGGTGCCCAGCTCAGCCTCGACCACAGCGCCGGGGTCGTGAGCATACTCAACAACGCGCTTGGTCAGCTCGATATTCTCGGCGAAGGGCTTGGAGGAAGCGTCGATCATGACGGAGGTGAAGCCGCCGTCGATGCAGCTCTTGCACAGCTCGAAGGAATCGCCGTGATCCAGATGCAGGGCGATCGGGATATCAGGGTTCTCGATGGCGGCAGCCTCCACCAGCTTCACCAGGTAGGTGTGGTTGGCGTAGGCGCGGGCGCCCTTGGACACCTGCAGGATGACGGGTGCCTTCAGCTCGCCCGCAGCCTCGGTGATGCCCTGAATGATCTCCATGTTATTGACGTTGAAAGCGCCGACGGCATAGCCGCCTTCGTAAGCCTTCTTGAACATTTCCTTGGTCGTTACGATAGCCATTGGAATTGCCCTCCTCGTTGTCGATATGTACATGCTCGTACGGATCATATTATAGCACATAATGTCGCTGGTGAAAAGGGGTTTGTTTCATTTTTCACAAATTCATTGTGCAGAAGGTTGCCGCCTCTCGCACGATCAAGGAAGAGGAGGCGACAGGGCGACACGAGGCGACCGTAGGGGAGCCGAACCAAAGCGTACAGGACCATGTGTTCACAAGATTTCGTTCCCTGTACATCCATGCGCGCACTGACAAGCAGTGCATGCAGGTAAGATCGCCGAACGGGTGTCCAGAGGGGCGAAGACCCTTTGGCGGGGTGCAGGGGCAGCGCCACTGCCCGCCGTAGGCCTGCGCCTGAATGAGGTCGCCAGCTATTCTTGACAGCAGCAAGAACGTTGTGGTAAGCTATGTATATGATGCCTGGTAGTGGCTGCAATGGCAAGCACGCTGGGTAAGAGCAATCCGTTCCGCTATCGTGGATAGGTCGGCGACGAAGAAGCAAAGGAGGCAACCCCATGTCCAATTCTGTGAGCGAGGGCCGTTTTTCGCTGATTCTGGAGGGCGAGAACCTTCCGCTGGAGACCATTGAGAAGAAGCTCAAGCTGATGGCGACCCGCTTCATCCGCAAGGGTGAGGTGCTCAACCGTCTGCCCCTGATGGTGGCGGAGTGCGATGAGTGGGCGTATACCATTAACCTGTCGAACTCGCAGGACACGGATGCTGAGATGAACCGGATGCTGGCGCGTCTCATTCTGTGCCATGACGCGCTGGAGGAAATGGGCACGGAGGGCGGCATCCGCATCCGCCTGCGCCTGTATGTGCAAAGCGACTATGCTCAGATGACCTACCGCCTGATGCCTGAGACTTTGCAGCGCCTGGTAGCCACGGGTCTCCCGCTGGAGGTCACGTCCATCTCCTGGGGCGAGCTGGGAATCTGATCATCCCGGTGGGTACAAGAATTTACAAGTATGAAGGGTGTCGCCCTTGACAAGCGGCATCCTTCCTTTTATCATGGAAGTAAACTGATATTCATTGGAGGGATACCATATGATGAGGCGCATCTGCGCGGCGGTGCTGTGCCTGATTCTGTGCCTGACGGGGCTTCCGGCACAGGCGGAAACGGCCATGTTCTATACCCTGGGCAGCAAGGTGGAGGATTTCACCCTGACGACCTATGATGGGCAGACCATCACCCTGTCCGAGGTGCTCAAGGAAAAGGATATGGTGCTGCTCAACATCTGGGCCAGCTGGTGCGGCCCCTGTGAAACGGAGTTCCCCTACCTGGAGCAGGCCTATCAGCAGTACAAGGAGGATGTGGCGGTCATCGCTGTATCCTGCGAGGTCATGGACACGAACGATGTGCTGGCGGACTACGCCCAGCGCCTGGGATTGACCTTCCCTGTGGCGCAGGACACGGCCAATCTGGCCACGCGCTTCTATGCAGCGTCCATCCCCATGTCCGTGGTGATCGACCGCTTCGGCACGGTGTGCTTTATGGAAAGCGGCGCCCAGACCTCGGTGGAGGCCTTCACCAACCTGTTTGATGCATTCGTGGGCGAGGGCTATACCTCCTCCATGCTGCTGGAGAGCATTCCGACTACCAAGCCCAACATCCCTGCGGCTGCGGAGGATAAGCTGGCTGAGGCGCTGAATGTTGATGGCGGTACGCTGAGCTTCCGCAACAGCGGCAACGCCTACGCCTGGCCCATGATTCCCGCCGAGGAGGACGGGCGCGATGCGCTCATGTCCACCAACGCCGGGGCGGATGGCATGCAGTCTGCTGTGTACACCACCGTGCAGGCGCAGGCGGGCGATGCGCTGGCGGTGACCTTCAAGACGTCCAGCGAGGCTGCCTGCGATCTGTTCACCATCACGGTGAATGGGGAGACGGTAAAGGTCTTCGGCGGTGAGAAGGAATGGATGACCTACGCCCATGCCTTTGAGGCAGCGGGCGAGTACATCGTAGGCCTGCATTACATCAAGGACGCCATGGACGCTGCGGGCGGGGACGTTGTGTATATCGACAGCGTAGCCCTGTTGTCCGGCGAGGACGCGGCGGCGGCTGTGGCAGCCAATCCGGCCTATCCGGTGGCGGGTGCAACGACCCTGACCGTCGTCAACGAGAATGCCCGTCAGATCACCTTCGACGATCCCTCCTATGCGCTGCTGTCCATGTTTGGCCTGGCGGATTACTACATCGTCAATGGCGAAACCGCCCAGCTGGTTGTGACGCTGGATGAGGCGGCCGATCCCGAGGCTGCGCTGCTGACCAATTACTATGACGGCAGCGTCAGCGGCGTGGCGGAGTTCCCCACGACGGAGGGCTATCTTTACGAGACGCCCATTGACAGCACGGAGACCACCGGCTACAGCTACACCAATCTGCACCTGTATCCTGCCGCTGACAGCGCGGTGATGGACGTGCGCACGGTGGTGTGCTTTGCCAGTGAGGAGAATGCCAATGCCTTTGTCACGACCCTGAGCGCGTATGGCTATGGCGTGACTGGCTGGCGCTACATCGACGGTACCGAGGCGGAAACCGATGCGCTCCCCGGTGAGGGCGTGGAGGAGACCGAAGAAATGCCGGACGAGGCAGAATAACACAAATAACGGCGGCACATCCCACATTGGGTGTGCCGCTTTAGTAATCGCTGATTTATTCAGCGGCGGAGCTGGCGATGCCTTTTCCGCCATCTGCGGCTTGCAGAAATCTCGATTTGCATCCAGTGAACCTTCGATTTCTGCCATTGCATCTGACGAACAATTCATTCGCCATCTCACCGCCTCATTCAATCATCGCTTACTTTTGCATATCAGGATTGGAACATGGGAGTGGAGAGATAGCGCTCGCCGGAATCGGGCAGGAGGGCGACGATGGTCTTCCCCCTGTTCTCGGGGCGGAGGGCCAGTTGCTTGGCCGCCCATACCGCCGCGCCGGAGGTGATGCCCACCAGCATGCCCTCCTGCCGGGCCAGCTCCCTGCCGGTGCAGTAGGCGTCGTCGCCCTCGACGGTGATGAGCTCATCGACGATGGCGGCGTCCAGGGTGTCGGGAATGAAATTCGCGCCGATGCCCTGCAGCGGATGGGGCCCGGCATGCCCTGCGGACAGCAGGGGAGAGGCAGCAGGCTCCACGCCCACGATGCGGACGGCGGGGTTTTGCTCCTTCAGGTATCTGCCCACGCCGGTGATCGTCCCGCCGGTGCCGATGCCCGCTACAAAAATATCCACCTGGCCTTCGGTATCCGCCCAGATTTCCGGGCCCGTGGCGGCATAATGGGCGGCAGGATTGGCCGGGTTGACAAACTGCCCGGTGATGATGCTGTTGGGTGTTGCCCGCTGGAGCGCCGCCGCATGGTCGATGGCGCCCTGCATGCCCAGCGCACCCGGCGTGAGCGCCACCTGTGCCCCATAGGCAGACAGCAGCATGCGGCGCTCGACGCTCATGGTATCGGGCATCACCAGCACGCACTGATAGCCGCGGGCGGCAGCGACCATTGCCAGGCCAATGCCCGTGTTGCCGCTGGTGGGCTCGATGATGGTGCCGCCGGGAGCCAGCAGACCGCGCGCTTCCGCATCATTGATCATTGCCAGGGCAATGCGATCCTTGGCGCTGCCGGCAGGGTTGAAGCATTCCAGCTTGGCAAGCACGGTGGCGGGAAGCTCGTGAGCGGCCTCATAATTGGTCAGCTCGACAAGCGGGGTATGGCCGATCAGGTCGGTGATATGGCGGTATACAGGCATGAGAACCTCCTCGGTCAACGGATGGCGCGCTGCTTTGGCAGCGGCGCTTTTCTTCCTTATGATAGAAGGGAAAAGGAAAGAAGTCAAGTTGCTGTATGCAAAAACCACGAAAGAACAATTGTCCCGCAGCGACGGAGTGCCAAAATCAAAAAAGTGGCCGTAGCCACTTTTTTGACGTGCGCACGCACATTATCCACGGATGCTTTCATCCAGCGTACGGAAGAAGTTGATGTAGTTCAGCCTTCTGGCGGTATCCAGCTGGGAGATGCCGGTGTGCATCGCAACGGGGATGTCAACGCCCTCAAAGCTGATGGGCTTGCCGTTGTAGGCGGCGATGCGGGCGGAAAGCGCCTCTGTTTCGCTGCGGTCGGTCAGTCCGGTCAGCAGGACGAATTCGTCGCCGCCGATGCGGAAGAGCACCATGTCCGCCGTTTTCTCCATGTCGATGCGGCGCAGGCATTCGGCGATGACCAGATCGCCCGCAGCGTGGCCGTAGTTCTTGTTGATGGGGTCCAGATGCTGCGTGTCGAAAACCAGGGCGTAGGTGCCGTGCAGGGAGCGCAGGGTGTCGTACAGCTCGGTGATGTCGTAATGCTTGTGGCTCAAGTCAAGACCTCCTGTGGGCAGGCGCAGGCGGGGGAAGATATCCGCAAACGTGCGCTCACGCCGGAATTTGGAGGGTGTAACGCCCCAGATGCGCCGGAAGGCCCGTGTGAAGACCTCGTGGGACTCATAGCCGTAGTGCAGGGCGATATCGAGGACGGAGGCGGCCGTCGTCAGCAGCGCGCGGGAGGCCAGGGTCAGCCGCCGCCGGGCGATGTAATCCGCCACGCCGATGTGGAAGGTCAGCCGAAAAAGCTTTTGCAGCGAAGAAAGGCTGTAGTGGCAGTGGGCCGCGATCTCCTCCGGCGTGATGGCATTGCACAGCTGCTGCTCGATATAGCTGAGCGCTGCGGTGAGCGTGTCAAGGCGCGTCATGGGCATTTCACCTCCTTTGCTTCCTATCATACGCCACGGAGCGGAGGATTTCTTGATGATTTGAGCAAAACAACAGGGGGGGCTGACGTCTGCACCTTCACCAGAAGAAGCGCGAGCATCGGATAGGTTATACCGATTGTACGATTTCTTTAGCGTCATGGAAGGCAGCTAATTCCTCAATCGCCGCATCAATGCCCTTGTCAGCATGCAAATCCGGATTGAATATATTTCTTTCTTTGATAATGAATTTTCTGGTTCTCCAGTCCATCTTGCAATCCAGATAACCGACAAATTGATTGCCCACAAGAATGGAAAGCGGCCATTTCATGCCTTTCTTCTTAAAGTATTCAAAAGAAAAGGAATAGTCGAAAAACGTTGCAAGCCAGGCCTTATCTCTGACGATGGTATCCATGGGGGATATCAGGCGGACTTCACCGCAATCCTCCGCCGTTTTTTCATTGAGCATCTGCATTTTTGAAGAATGCACATAGTAATATTTGCGTCCAATTTTGTATGGAAGCTGTATGATCTTCCTTTCAGATGCCAATGCTTCAAAAATGGGCAGAATATCAGCCGTCTTAAACCCGGAGATGTGAGCAATATGAACCGGATCTGTTACTCCAAATGATGCGATCAGCTTTTCAACGATACGTTTGATCGCCTGCTTTTCATCGATGGAATCATTTGTCCAATCAGAGAACCCCACTTTTTCTTTCAAAATATAAACAGGCTCTCTGAAGGTTCCCGGATTCCTGCCGCAAGTCAACAGATCTCCTCTGCGAACCAATCGGTAAAAAGCACGGAACACAGGCAGATTGTAGCTTTGGTCGTGCTCCCGCCGGTATTGATCCCATTCATAAGCTAAATTCAGATTCTCCCAAATCTGATTGGCAGTTAATCCGTCAAATTTGATCAAGCTTTCTTTTAATTGCTTTTCTGCGGCCTGAATTTCAGGGCTGTCTCCCGCGGCAAGCCAGCTTTCGTCGGAAGAACCCCAGCGCACAATGCCCTTTGTAGCATGCTTATACAATGCATATTCATCCTTTGGTATAAGAAACATATTCCGCTTAAACGCCCATGTTTCGACAACCTTAAAGTCTTGATATGCAGCGATATCCAACTCCTGTGGCGTGAAATTCTTTTTCCTGTTCCAAAGCATGATGTATTGGTTTAGATGGATAGCAGGGTAGGGATCGTATTGCAATCCACAAATATCCGATACGATATCCTCTATGCTGTCAGTGCTTTTCTTTAACAGGTGCTGACTGTCCAGAATAACATTGCGCATAGCATTGATACCATCAGTTGCATGACTCACAGGCATAACTTGTTGATTCATCATTCTTTCCCACATGTTTTTTTCGCTGCAAGGCGTATTTCAACCATCTTTTTCAGGAACAGTAAATCCTCTTTATTCGGATTATCAACTCTGAAAGTGCAGCCGCAAACGGCTTTAAACTCCCGCCCGAAAACAACCTTGCGCTGGCCGCCTCCGCAGGAACCGCAATGACCGCAGTGGTCGATATGCTTCCATGCAAGCTCTTTTATCTGATCGTCAACATCGCTGCTTTCGAGCCATTCTGATTTCATGTCGTCAGACCACACTGTCCATACATTTTGTGGTTCATCGGGGTTTTTGATGGCAATGAAGCATACGCAATCGTTATGATACTTACACCAATAGTAAATCTTGTTTTTCCAGTAATCGCAGTTGTCTTTATGAAAAGTGATACCGTTTTCTTCAAGAAATGCAACATAATGAAGAGCAACACGCTGTGCCTGGGAAGGTAACTCATTGCGGATATGATCTTTGATATGAACATCACACATAGCTCAACCTCATCAGTGAATATGCCAACAAGTTCTCATCAATGCGCCGCAGTCATTTTGCCCCCTGAGGGCGGGGGCGCTGTCAGCCTCTTCCCCTCCTGAGGAATGACAACTGCGTCTCGCTGACGATGACGCTCACGAAGATCAGCGCAAAGCCCAGCAGGAGCTGCGGCGTCACCTGCTCGGCGCCCATGGCAACCGAGAACAGCACGCCGAAGACGCTTTCCAGGCTCAGCAGAATGGCGGCCTGGGCAGGCGGCGTGAGGCTCTGGCCGATGGATTGCAGCAGCAGCGCAGCCGCCGTGGCAAAGACCGCCAGGTACATCAGCTGCGGCCAGGCCTGCAGGGGGAGGGCCGCGTCTCTCTCCGTCAGCCACGACAGCACCCATGCCAGCGCGGCAGTGACGGCGAACTGCACCGTGGTCAGGGCGATAGCGTCATGCCGGCGGCTGAAATGGCTCAGGGCGATCAGGTGCAGCGCGTAGATCACGCCGCCCAGGAGGGTCAGCGCGTCGCCATAGCCGATGGTCATATCGCCATTGAGCGAGACCAGGCCGATGCCGGACAGGCACAGCACCGCAGCGGCCCAGTTGTACACCGTGGGGCGCTTGCGGAAGAGCAGCCACGTCACAAACGGCACAAGGACGCAGTACACGGCGGTGAGAAAGGCGTTCTTGCCGGGCGTGGTGCCGGTGAGGCCGAAGGTCTGGGTGGCGTAGGCTGCCAGCAGCAGCACGCCGCACAGAGCGCCGGGCCGCAGGACGGCACGTCCATCCCGCACAAGACGCTTGAAAAATATTGCCGCCAGCAGCAGCGCCGCGATGGTAAAGCGGATGGCCAGCAGCAGGAAGACAGGCACATCGTTCACTGCATCCTTCATGACGATGAACGAGCTGCCCCAGATGACGGCGGCCGTCAGCAATGCTAAACGGCCGCCGAGGGTGTGATTTTTCATAGGGGACTCCTTTGGGACTCCGTGGTGGATGGAACGCTTATTTCTTGGAGAAGATGCCCATGATGCCGCGGGTGAGGGACTTGGTGACCTCGCGGGTCACGGTGCTGATGGCGGTGTTCTGGATGCGGCCCAGGACGGAGTCATTCTTGCGGGCGCGGGCGGCGCGCTCCTCGCGCAGCTCATCGTTGCGCTGGCGGCGCTCCTCAGCCTTGCGCTCCTTCTCGGCCTTGGCGGCCTCCTTGGCAGCCTGCTCCTGCGCCTTGCGTTGCTTCTCCAGCTCGCGGGCGGTCAGCGCCTTGGCCGGCTGCTGCACGGCGGGCGCCGTGGGGGCGGGGATGTAGTTGCCCGTGGCGGGATCAAGCTGCATGGTCATCATCTGCTGCTTGTACTGGCCCGTGGTGGGGTCAAAAACCATGACGGGCATGGTCTGGGTCTGCACGGCGGGTGCGGTGCTGTGCTGCACCTCCAGGGCAGGGGCTTCGGGCTGGGGCGCCGCGGCCGTCATCTGCGGCAGCTCGCGCTGCACATAGCCGCCGGTGGCAGGATCATACACCATGAAGCCCTGGGGCTTGGCAGCGGCAGGCGCGGCGGTGGTGATGACGGGCTGCACGGGCTGATAAGCGGGGGCCTGCTCGTGCTGGAAGGAGGCAGCCAGCAGCTCATAGGCGCTCTGGCGGTCGGTGGCTTCATCGTACATACCGGCAAAATAGCTGGTGGCAATGCACTCGGCGCGCTCCTGCTCAGTGATGGCGCTCATGGCGCTTTGCGGGGGCAGGATGGTCGCGCGCTCCACCACGCCGGGCGCGCCCTCCTCATCCAGGAAGGACACCAGCGCCTCGCCGGTCTTCAGGGTGGTGATGGCCTCCTCGGTGTCAAAGTTCGGGTTGGTGCGGAAGGTCTGCGCCGCGGTGCGCACGGCCTTCTGATCCAGGGGCGTATACGCCCGCAGGGCATGCTGGATGCGGTTGCCCAGCTGACCCAGAATGCTCATGGGGATATCGCAGGGGTTCTGGGTGATGAAGTACACGCCCACGCCCTTGGAGCGGATCAGGCGTACGACCTGCTCCAGCTTCTCCAGCAGCGCCTTGGGGCAGTCGTTGAACAAAAGGTGTGCCTCGTCGAAGAAGAACACCATGCGGGGCTTGTCCACATCGCCCGTCTCGGGCAGCAGCTCGTAGAGCTCGGAGAGCATCCACAGCAGGAAGGTGGAGTACATCTTCGGATGCTGGAAGAGCTTGTCCGCAGCCAGCACGTTGATCACGCCCCGGCCGTCGCCGTCGATCTGCATCCAGTCGGCGATGTTCAGCGCGGGCTCGCCAAAGAACTGGTCGCCCCCCTGATCCTCCAGCACAGCCACGGCACGCTGAATCGCCCCGATGGAAGCCTGGGTCACATTGCCGTAATCCAGCGTATAATCA
Source organism: Clostridia bacterium (assembly GCA_017481825.1). GTDB lineage: Bacteria > Bacillota > Clostridia > Christensenellales > Aristaeellaceae > UBA11524. The sequence goes on along the minus strand of JAFUOR010000039.1, from coordinate 797 downwards.
CGGGCATTTTCGCCCACATAGGCCAGCATGGCCTTCAGGTCCTTGAGATCCAGCAGCAGCATGCCCTCGTCATCCGCCACGCGGAAGAGGATGCTCAGCACGCCGGTCTGCGTTTCGTTCAGGTCAAGCATGCGGGCAAGGAGCGTCGGGCCCATTTCGCTGACGGTTGCTCGCACGGGATGGCCTTCCTTGCCATAAACGTCCCAGAACACGGTGGGGAAGTCCTGGTACTGGAAGGAGGGCACGCCGCAGTTGGTCAGGCGCTGTGCGATGGCGTCGCTGTGAACACCGGGATTCACCATGCCGGACAGGTCGCCCTTGATATCTGCAAGGAACACCGGCACGCCCATCTCAGAAAAGCCCTCGGCCAGCACCTTCAGGGACACCGTCTTGCCCGTGCCAGTCGCACCCGCAATCAGACCATGACGGTTCGCCATCTGCGGCAGCAGGCACACCGCTTTCTCACCCGTGCCGACCCAGATCCTGTTTTCGTACAGCATATAAAAAACCTCCTGTTGCTTTTTTTCGGGAGTAAACGGAATTTCTACCAACTATTGTACACAATTTCATCACATACGTCAAGTGTCAGGGGCTCTGCCCCCAGGGTGACCGCATTCGAGGGCCTCCGGTTGGAGTTGTGCGCGCGTGTTTATTGAGGGCTTGAATTGTCAAGTCAAGTGCAACAGCTGATTGAAGAAAACTTCAAAGGGAGATCTCCAGCCGAGGCATTTGCGCGGACGAAGATTGATTTTGTTGGTAAAGGCAGCGAAGAACGCAGGATCGAATGATTCCAAGTC
>JAFUOR010000038.1 GCA_017481825.1 Clostridia bacterium | reverse complement strand
ATGCCCGAGCTCCTGGAGGAGATCAGCTGGTATCTGGAAAACCGCTATCAGACCCAATATGATCCCAAGACCGAAATCATGGTCACCGTCGGTGCGTCCGAGGCCATCGACGTGGCGCTGCGCGCGCTGGTCTCCCCCGGGGACGAGGTGCTGGTGCCCGAGCCCTCCTATGTGTCCTACAGCCCCAGCGTCATCTTCGCCACCGGCAAGCCCGTGGGCGTGGTGACCACCGACGCCACGGAGTTCCGCCTCACGCCCGAGGCCGTGCGCGCTGCCATCACCCCCCGCACCAAGTTCCTGATCCTGCCCTACCCCAACAACCCCACCGGCGGCATCATGGAAAAGGAAGACCTCCAGAAGATCGCCGAGGTCGTTAAGGAGCATGACTTGCTGGTCATCAGCGACGAGATTTACTCCGAGCTGACCTACGGCGGCAGGCAGCATGTGTCCTTCGCATCCCTGCCGGGCATGTGGGAGCGCACCATCACCCTCAATGGCTTCTCCAAGGCCTTTGCCATGACCGGCTGGCGCGTCGGTTACGCCTGCGGCCCCAAGGAGCTCATCTCTGTGATGCTCAAGATTCACCAGTACGCCATCATGTGCGCCCCGCGCATGGGTCAGGTGGCCGCGCTGGAGGCGCTGCGCAATGGCCGCATGAACGGCTATGAGGACGTGGTCCGGATGCGCGAGAGCTACGACCGCCGCCGTCGTCTGATGGTGGAGGGCTTCCGCGCAATGGGACTTGACTGCTTCGAGCCCCTCGGTGCATTCTATGTCTTCCCCTCCATCAAGCCCACGGGCCTGACCAGCGAGGAGTTCTGCAACCGCCTCATTCAGGAGCACAAGGTGGCCTGCGTCCCCGGCACAGCCTTTGGCGCGTGCGGCGAGGGCCACATCCGCTGCTCCTACGCCACGGGCATCGACAAGCTCAACATCGCCCTGGAGCAGATGGAGAAGTTTGTCAAGAGCCTGAAATAATGCAGTTTTTCCCGTTCCTGATGCGTTGTGTCATCGGACAAAAGATTCCCGGAGGTACACCCATGCGAAAATTCGCTCTGCTGCTTGCTTTACTGATGCTGACCCTTCCTGCGATGGCGGAGGAAGGTGAGATCACCCTCGAGGACATCTTCGAGAACGCCGATCCCGACGTGGTGGCCGATACCTGGATTCCCGCGCCCCAGGACAGTGACGACGCCATGCTGGTCGCCACCGACAGCATCTACGAGAAGGATGGCTCCATCCTGATCACCATCACCGGCACGGGCGACTTCACCGTGGGCGGCGACACCCGCAAGTCCTCCAACATCTGGTACACGGAGCTGAAAAAGCATGACGGCGATCCCAATTTCGCCCTGAAGAACATCCGCGACGTGCTGCTGGAGGATGACCTGACCATCGTCAACTTCGAGGGCACGCTGACCAACAGCACCTACATCCCCGCCTCCAAGAAGGAGAACCAGTTCCTCTTCTCCGCCCCGCCGGAGTATGTGTCGATGCTCACGGACAACGGCATCGAGGCTGTGTCCCTGGAGAACAACCATGTGCTCGACCACGGCCAGGAGGTCTGGGACGAGACCAAGAGTCACCTTGACAATGCGGGCGTGGTGTGGTCCGGCGACGGCCAGCTGGGCGTGATCGAAATCAAGGGCATCCAGATCGCCATGCTGAGCTACCTGACCATCGACCGCTACGAGCAGCTCTGGGACAAGGTGCCTGCCGATATCCAGGCCGCCAAGGAGCTGTATCCCATTGTGATCGTCAGCTTCCACTGGGGCAACGAGAAGGATTACTCGCCCACGAATAATCAGATCAAGATGGGCCGCCTGGCTGTGGATTCCGGCGCCGACCTGGTGCTGGGCCATCACAGCCACCGCATCAACCCCATTGAGTATTACAACGGCGTGTACATCTGTTACAGCCTGGGTAACTTCTGCTTTGCGGGCAACTCCAAGCCCAGCGACATGTCCTCCTACCTGTTCCAGACCCGCTTCCGCATCCGCGAGGGCGAAAATGGTCAGGAGATCACCAATGAGGGCTTCCGCATCATTCCCATCCGCATTTCCTCCCGTACCGACCGCAACGACTTCATCCCCACCGTGCACACCAAGGAATCCTCCATCGACGCTATCATGACCACCCTGCATGAAAGCGGCGAGGATCTGGCCTATGTGGTGGATGAATACCCCACGGAGTGGCCGGCAAATTGATGCAGACCAAGCCGCCTTGCCTTTGGGCAGGGCGGTTTTTGTGCGGCGCGGCCAAAGGGTGTGCGTGTCTCCTTGCTGCATATGCTGTACTGCTGCCAGGGCGCACGTCTGCGGATGCGCGGCGCCGCCTTTCCCACACTGGGGAAGGTAAACGGGGCCGCGCACGCGCTTCCTCAAGGGGAAAAGCAAAAGGCTCCTCCTTTCGGGGGAGCCTTGCATCATATTTCCATCTTCATCTGGCCGTCCTTGGGGGCGCTGGGCATGGTGCGCTTCATGTGCTCCCAGGCGGCGGGGGTACAGACGCGGCCTCGCGGGGTCTTCATGATGAAGCCCAGCTGCATCAGGTAGGGCTCGTACACGTCCTCGATGGTCACGGCGTCCTCGCCCGTGGTGGCGGCAAGGGTGTCCAGACCTACCGGGCCGCCGGCGAATTTGTCCATCATGCAGGAGAGCACCGCACGGTCAACCTTGTCCAGGCCCAGCTCGTCCACGCCCTGCATGGCGATGGCTTCGCGGGCGATATCAAGGGTGATCACGCCGCTGCCCCTGACCTGCGCATAATCGCGCACGCGCTTGAGCATGCGGTTGGCAATGCGGGGGGTACCGCGGGAGCGCCGGGCAATTTCGAGCATGCCCTCGCGATCCGCCTCCACGCCGAGGATGGACGCGCTGCGGGTCACGATGGCAGCCAGCTCCTCGGGCTTGTACATCTCCAGGCGGAAGAGAATGCCGAAACGGTCGCGCAGGGGGGCGGAAAGCTGGCCTGCGCGGGTGGTTGCACCCACGAGGGTGAACTTGGGCACCGCCACGCGGATGGAGCGCGCCGTGGGGCCCTTGCCGATCATGATATCGATGGCGAAGTCCTCCATGGCGGGGTAGAGCACCTCCTCCACCGAGCGGGAGAGGCGGTGAATCTCGTCGATGAACAGCACATCGCCCTGATTGAGATTGGCCAGGATGGAGGCCAGATCGCCAGGGCGCTCGATGGCCGGACCGGAGGTGACGCGGATGTTCTGCCCCATCTCGGCAGCCACGATGGTGGCCAGGGTCGTCTTGCCCAGGCCGGGCGGGCCGTAGAGCAGCATGTGATCCAGCGCATCATGCCGGGAGAGCGCCGCCTGAATATAGATGTCCAGGCTGCTCTTGACGGCCTCCTGGCCCACATAGTCCCGCAATGTGTGGGGGCGCAGGCTCAGTTCAACCGCGCTGTCCTCCGGCTGAAAGTCGCCGGTCATGAATCTTTCTTCCATTCAGCACACCTCACATTCCGGCCATGGAGCGCAGCGCCAGACGGATCAGCTCATCCACGGGGGCGTCCTTGTTTTCGATTCTGGAGAGGGCGTCGCGGGCCTCCACGGCGGAATAACCCAGCGCGGTCAGGGCCTCGATGGCCTCGGCGAAGTTATCCGCCGTCAGCGGCGCGGCGGAGGCGGAAGCCACAGCGCCCGGGGCGTTCACATCCGCCTGGCTGATCTTGTCCTTGAGCTCCAGGGCGATGCGCTGGGCGGTCTTCTTGCCGATGCCCGGCGCACGGGAGAGGGCGGTCACGTCACCCAGCAGGATGGCCAGGGACAAATCGCGCAGGGGCATCGATCCCAGCAGGCCCAGCGCCATCTTCGGCCCCACGCCGCTGATGGAGGTCAGGGACTGAAACAGCTGGCGCTCCTCCCTGGTTGCAAAGCCGAAGAGCTCCATCGCGTCCTCCCGCACGGAGAGCCAGGTGTAGCAGCGCATGGTCTCGCCCGTGATGGGCGCGGCCTGCAGGGTCGTCATGGAGCAGGACAGCTGATACCCCACGCCGCCGGCCAGCAGCACGAGGGTGTTGGCGGTCTTTTCGCACACCTGTCCTTCAATAAATGCGTACATGATAATCACATCCTGTCGGGGTTATTTCATCCGGAACTGCTCCTTGGCGTGCCCCACCTGGCAGTGGGTGATGGCGCAGGCGATGGCGTCCGCCGCGTCGTCGGGCTTGGGGAGCTCCTTCATATTCAGCAGCATCTTGACCATCTGCTGCACCTGCTTCTTATCGGCCTTGCCGTAGCCGGTCACAGCCTGCTTGATCTGCATGGGCGTGTATTCGTAGAGGTTCTCGGTATATTCCGCGGCGGAGATGATCGCTGCACCCCTTGCCGCGCCTACCATCAGCGCGGTGGTGACGTTCTGGGCAAAGAAAAGCTCCTCGAAAGCCACCTCGTCCGGGCGGTACATGAGGATCAGATCCCGCACGCCCAGCTGGAGCGTCCGCAGCCGGTGCTGCATGGGCGTACCGGCCCGGGTCTCCACGCAGCCGTAGCCCAGCAGGCGCATCCGGCTCCCCCCAAGGGTTTCCACCACGCCCCAGCCCATCAGCGCATACCCGGGATCAATGCCAAGGACGACCATCTTCCGCAACCTCCGCATGAGAACATTTATACTCTGTTTATCATACACGCATGGGGGCCAAAAGTCAATGCGAACACCGCTTGCGCAGGAACCTTGTTCGGGATATAACAAAGGCAGAGAGGTGCAGCCTATGACATTGGTCGAACGCATCGCAGAAGAAACGCGCACGATGCCTGTTCACTCGCAGCAGCAGGTGCCGGATTTTGTCCAGTTGCTGGAGCAGAAGGAGCAGCGCAGGCTCCAACGGTGCCTGGCCGGTCTTTTTGATGATAGCAGAGAGCGGGGCTAACGGGGGCGTCTCTGCGACGACGCGGTCTCATCCGTCAGCTCCCTGCGGTCGCTGCCACCTTTCCCATGCTGGGGAAGGCAATGGCATCCGCCCCCGAACCCCTCACCCATTTCACTTTCGCGCGTTTTCGCGGTGTTCGCTACTTGACGGATTGGTGAAAATATCCTATAATGGATGCAAATCATCCGTTGCGTTTCAACGCCGCGGATGACACGTTATGAAGGAGGAAAACACATGAAGAAGTTCCTGTCCAAGGTGCTCGCGCTGGCGATCGTTCTGACGATGGCCATGAGCATGGTGGTTGTGGCGGGCGCTGAGGAGGCTGCGAAGACCTCTTCCACCGCATGGCTGCTGTACTTCGCTTCCAACCATGAGAAGGATCCTGCCAACTTCCCCTGGTGGCCCCAGCACACCTCGAAGGATCACCCCGCGTCCGAAACCGGCGTTGAGGCGACCAACGCGGAAGTCACCGGCCCCGGCGCTTACACCGTCGGCCTGAAGTTCAACTGGCAGAAGGCCGAGGGCGCCATCCAGTTCAACCTGATCCTGGAAGACGCTGAGGTGCTCTTCCCTGGCTACTATGTGGACATCACTGACATCCGTGTCAATGGCCAGTCCATCGAGGTCAAGGAGAACATGTACGGCGCTTACCACGACGATCCCGATTCCGGCATGGTGTCCATCTACAACACCTACTGGGATACCGCTTTCGAGCCCAACGCGACTGGCCCCTCTAACCATCGCGCGTTCGACGGCACCGTCGAGGATGCTTCCTACCTGATCATCAACCCCGACGATATCGTCGCTGGCGATACCCTCGAGGTGGACTTCATCGTCGCGGCTGAGGCCGGCCAGGCTCCCGAGGAGCTGGGCGCCATGCCTTATGTCGTGCCGGAGACCGTCGAGCCCGCGCCCTACACCGGCCCCACGGCTGACGCGAAGCTGTACTATCAGGCTGGCGGTTGGTGGCCCGAGACCAACGGCACCCTGGGCACCAGCACCACCGCCACCATCACTGGCGAGGGCCACTACACCCTGACTGCCTACTTCCTGGATCAGGGCGGCTGGACTCCTCAGGGCAACGGCGCTGAGAAGCTGATCCTCGTCGTGGCCGACGGCAATGCCGAAGGCTCCGTGATGGACGGCATGTACCTGGGCGTGAGCGATATCCGCGTCAACGGCACCTCCATCGAGTACGGCAACGTTGCCTACGGCCCCACCGGCTATGACAACGGCACCATCTTCGACGCCAATGACGACTACGCCATCCTGTACGACAAGTGGATGGCTGAGAACCAGCCTGGCTCCACCCCCTGGGGTCATGAGACCTGGGACGGCAGCACCGGCACGACCAGCGCTGTGAATCCCGACGATCTGAAGAACGTGACCAAGATCGAAGTTGACTTCTTCGTGACCGCCGAGCAGAGCAAGGTGCCCGCCACCGAGTCTGCCGACATCTGGTACAACAGCAACACCGTGGGTCTGGCCGGCCTGAGCCTGAAGGATCTGGGCATCGCTGACGACTGGCACAACATCGTCCCCGTTGACCTGACCGCCACCGGCTGGCAGCGCTTCCCCCTGGTTGCCGCTGACGCCCACGAGATCGGCGACGCTTATGTGGCTGTGAACAATGGTGTTGTGACCGTGCAGTTCGAGTATGCCAACGGCATGTACATCGAGCACAGCCAGTGCATCAAGTGGTTCACCAGCCTGGACGAGATCACCGCCGACGCTCTGACCTCCATCGAGGGCGGCCTGACCAGCGCTGACGCTGTGAACATCGCCAACGATCTGGGCGGCGCGAAGATCGCCTACCTGTCCATCAACAACAAGGTTTCCTTCCGTAGCCCCTATGACAACTACGGCAGCAACCTGCCCCGCTACTTCCGCAATCATCCCACCTGGGTGGCCCATCGTGAGGGCCTGCAGGCTGTGATCGACGCCGCCACCGCCGAGGCTGCTCCTTCTCCCGATGCGAGCGTGTCCCCTGACGTGAGCGTGTCTCCCGATGTGAGCGAGTCTCCTGATGTGAGCGAGTCTCCTGAGGCGTAAGCTTAGCAAATTCATGGCTCCCCGGCTCCCTGCCGGGGAGTTCTTTTTGTGTATTTGGATGTGCTTCCGGTGTACTTTCGTTGATGTGAGGGGGCGGGGGTGATATAATGAGAGAGGGAGTGCCGTGGCCCCTTTGGCATATGTTCAGTACTGCTGCTCGTGGGCGCGTCTGCAGATGCGCGGCCTCATCCGACCTCGCTTACGCTCGGCCCCCCTTCCCCAGCATGGGGAATGAAACCGGAGCTCCGCACCGGACGGATTCCCCGCAAAAAAACTTCCCCGCCCCCTTGACCTCCGCCGCAATCCATGCTATAATTCATCACATTAGCACTTTATCGCGCTAAATTATCCGATGATCAGGAGGACACCCCATGGCCAGTCGCAGATTGCAGATTCCCAGCGGTATGCAGGATACCCTGCCCGGCGAGTGCGCCCGCAAGCGCCAGCTGGAGCAGATGCTTCGGCAGATCTTCACCCTGGAGGGCTATCAGGAGATCGAAACGCCGATCCTGGAGTTCTACGATGCGCTGGATGACCATACCTACGGCTTCCGGCCGGAGCACCTGTGGAAAACCTTTGACGCACAGGCCCGCATCCTCGCCGTGAGGCCGGATTCGACCATTCCCGCGGCACGCATGGCGGCGGGACGGCTGATGGATGCGCCCCTGCCGCTGCGCCTGTGCTATATGCAAAGCGCCACCAAGATGCACTCGGACACCTCCTCCCTTTTGTGCGAGGAGACCCAGGCAGGCGTGGAGCTGATGGGTGAGAGCAGCGCACAGGCGGATGCGGAGGTCATCGCGCTGGCGATCTACGCGCTACGCCAGTCAGGCCTGCGGGACTTCCAGATTGAGCTGGGACAGGCGCAGTTCGTGGCGGGCTTCCTGCAGGAGGCAGGGCTGACGGAGGAGCAGAGCGCCGTGATGAGCGAGCTGACCGTGCAAAAGAACACCCTCGATATGCAGCTGTACCTGAACAAGCTTGCCGTCAGCGGGGACGTGAGCGCGCGGCTGATGCGCCTGCCCCGCCTGTATGGCGACGCATCCGTGCTGGACGAGGCCGCGCAGCTGACCAGCCATCCCCTGTGCCAGAGCGCCATCGCGAACCTGCGGGAGGTGATGGCCATCCTCGCCGAATATGGCTGCGATGACTGCATCAGCATCGACCTGGGCATGGCCCATGAGGCGAATTATTATTCCGGCACGATCTTCCGCGGGCTGGTGGCCGAACTGGGACAGCCGCTGCTCTCCGGCGGACGCTACGACAATCTCCCCGCGCGCTTTGGCCGCGAGCTGCCTGCGACGGGCTTTGCGCTCTCCATGAAGCTGCTGATGATCGCCCTGGAGCGCCAGGGGGCGGTGTTCGCCTCCCCCGTGCCGGACGTGGTGCTGGCCTTTGACGAGTGCTGCCGGAACGAGGCCATCGCCTATGCCAAGCAGCAGCGCAAGCGCGGCGTATCCGTGGCCATGATGTACGGCATGGACGCCGAGGCCCTGCGACACCGGGTAGACGCGCATCTGGCCGGGACAGCCGTCTATATCACACCCGGCGGACTTCAACTCTACGGAAAGGCGGTGCTGTGATGCAGCCGGTCATTACCTTCGCATTAGCCAAGGGGCGCCTGGCCGAGCAGGCCTTCGAGCTGCTGGAGCAGCTGGGCATCGATTGCTCCGAGCCCCGCAATCCCGGGCGGCAGCTGGTGCTCTGGGACAGGAAGAACAACGTGCGCTTCATCCTCGTCAAACCCAGCGATGTGCCGACCTATGTCGATCACGGCGTGGCGGATATCGGCGTGGTGGGCAAGGACACGCTGCTGGAATCCGGCCGTCCGCTGTATGAGGTGCTGGATCTGACCTTTGGCAAGTGCCGCTTGTGCATTGCGGGCTATGCCGGGAATACGAACCAGTCCGCCACCCGCGCCACCTTCCGCGTGGCAACCAAGTATCCCAACATCGCCCACAGCTATTATGACGGCAAGGGGCAGACGATTGAGATTATCGAGCTCCATGGCTCCATCGAGCTGGGGCCGGTCATCGGGCTGTCCGACGTGATCCTCGATATTGTTGAAAGCGGCTCGACCCTTCGGGCCAACGGCCTGAGCGTGCTGGAGGAGGTCTGCGACGTATCCGCCCGCCTGGTCGTCAACCGTGTATCCATGAAGACCAAGCGTGACCGCATCCGCGAGATCGTCGATGGCATGAGCGCGCTTGTTGAGAAGATGAAGCAGGAGGAATAAGCGATGATTCCGATTCTGAACATGGCCGACGCGCAGGCCCTGAAAACGCGCGTGATGAACCGCAGCCAGCTGCAGAATGAGGATGTATCCCGCAAGGTCAAGGAGATCGTCGCCCGCGTGCGCGAGGAGGGCGATCAGGCGCTGTTTGAATTTACGACAAAATTCGACAAAGCGGATATCAATGCCGCCAACGTGCTGGTCACCCGCGAGGAGATCGACCGTGCCTACGAGGCCGCATCACCCGAATGGCTGGAGGCCATGCGCGAGGCTGCACGCCGCATCACCGCCTTCCACGAGAAGCAGAAGCAAAACACCTGGATCAACTTTGATGCGGCCATCTCCCTGGGCCAGAAAATCACGCCCCTCAAGCGCGTAGGCGTGTACGTCCCTGGCGGCACGGCGGCGTATCCCTCCAGCGTGCTGATGAACGTGCTGCCCGCCAAGGTCGCAGGGGTGAAGGAGATCATCATGGTCACGCCCCCCGGCAGGGATGGCAGCGTGAGCTACCCCCTGGCCCTGGTTGCGGCGGATATCGCAGGCGTTGACCGCATCTACAAGGTGGGCGGCGCGCAGGCCGTGGCGGCGCTGGCCTTCGGCACCGAGTCCATCCCCCGGGTGGACAAGATCACCGGCCCGGGCAACATCTACGTTGCCAACGCCAAGCGCGAGGTTTTCGGACATGTGGGCATCGATATGGTCGCCGGTCCCAGCGAGGTGCTGGTCATCGCCGATGACACCGCCGATCCCCGTCACGTGGCAGCGGATCTTCTCTCCCAGGCCGAGCATGATCCCCTGGCCGCTGCCATCCTGGTAACCGACAGCGCTGCCCTGGCGCAAAATGTTGACGCTGAACTGGAACGCCAGACGGCGCTCCTCCCCCGTCGCGAGGTGGTCGAAAAGAGCCTGGCTGCCTACGGCACCATCGTCGTGGCCCCCACGCTTGCTGACTGCGCGGACATCGCCAACCAGATTGCCCCGGAGCACCTCGAACTGTCCGTGGCCGATCCCTATGCGCTGCTGCCCCTGATTGAAAACGCCGGCGCGATCTTCATGGGCCACTACTCCCCCGAACCCCTGGGCGATTACCTCGCCGGCCCCAACCACGTCCTGCCCACCAGCGGCACAGCGAGGTTCTTCTCGCCCCTGTCCGTGGATGATTTTGTGAAGAAGTCCAGCCTCATCTGCTGCTCCCGTCAGGAGCTGGAGCGCGTGGCGGATCAGGTGATCCTCCTGGCCAAGCAGGAGGGCCTGGAGGCCCACGCCAACGCCGTGGCCATTCGTTTTGGGAAGGAGCTCAAATAAGCATGCGTACAGCCGAAATCGCGCGCAAGACCAAGGAAACTGATATCAAGCTGTCCGTGAACCTTGACGGCACGGGCCGGACGGAGCTGTCCACAGGCGTGGGCTTCTTTGACCACATGCTGGACGCCCTGTCGCGCTTTGCCCAGATCGACCTGACCCTTGCCTGCGTGGGCGACACGCATGTGGACGCGCACCACACAGTGGAGGACGTGGGCATCTGCCTGGGCAAGGCCATCCGCGAGGCCTTGGGCGACCGTGCGGGCATCCGCCGTGCCGGGAGCGCCTACATGCCCATGGACGAGGCCCTCGCCTTTGCCGCTATCGACATCAGCGGGCGGCCCTACCTGGCCTGGCAGGCGGAATTCACCGCCCCCTTGTGCGGCGCGATGGATACTGCACTTGCAGAGGAATTCTTCCGCGCCCTGACGGTGAATGCAGGCCTCACGGTGCATCTGAGCGTGCTGGCAGGCCGCAACGACCATCACAAGATGGAGGCGCTGTTCAAGGCCTTTGGTCTGGCCCTGCGGGACGCCATGCGTGTGGACGAGCGCATCCAGGGCGTGCTGTCTACCAAGGGAACGCTGGACTGAGACCCAAAGGCTGACCCTGGGAGTATGGTACGAAGCCAAACAGCAGGCCACCTCATCCAACCTTGCGCTGACTGATGAGGTGGCCGCTCGCCGGCTTCGTGACATGATCCCTTGGGGAGCCTCTATCTACACTTGAAAAGGAGCTGACTCCCATGATCCTATACCCCGCCATCGACATGCTTGACGGGCAGGCAGTGCGTCTGCGACAGGGTCGGCGCGAGGATGTGACCATCTTTGGCAACCCCGTGGAGCTGGCGCAGAAGTGGCGCAGCAAGGGCGCGCAGTGGCTGCATCTGGTGGACCTCACCGCTGCCTTTGAGGGCAAGACGGCTCATCTGCCCCTCATCCGCGAGGTGGTCAAGGCCTTTGACGGCCGCGTTGAGCTGGGCGGCGGCCTGCGCACGATGCAGGATATCGAGCTGCGCGTGGAGGCAGGCGTGAGCCGGTGCATCATCGGCACAGCTGCGGCGGAGAATCCGTCGCTGGTGAAGGAGGCCTGCCGTGCTTTCCCCGGCAAGATCGCCGTGGGCATCGACGCCAAGAACGGCCTGGTGGCCACCCGCGGCTGGGTCGAGACCGCCGGTATGACCGCCGCAGAGCTCGCCATGCAGATGCGCGACCTGGGCGTGACCACCGTCATCTACACCGATGTGAGCCGCGACGGCATGATGCAGGGCCCCAATGTGGAGGCCACCCGCCGTCTGATCGAGGCTACGGGCATGGACATTATCGGCTCGGGCGGCGTGAGCTGCCTGGATGATCTGCGCCATCTGCGCGATGCAGGCTGCGCCGGAGCGATCCTCGGGCGCGCGATGTACGAGGGCGCCTTCACCGTTGAGGAGGCCATCGCCGCCATGAAGGAGGTTTGACCCATGCTGGACCGCACGATTCCCTTCTACAACATCATCATGCGCTGCAGGCGCATCTTGCCCATGGAGGTGAAGCTCCCCGAGGGCTACACGATTCGCCCCTGGCAGGGCGGCGACGAGATTGCCTGGGGCGCGCTGCATGTTGCCACAGGTGACTTCGCCACCGTGCGTGAGGCCGCCGAATATTTCATGGAAACCTACGGCGCGGATCTGTCGCGGGCGCTCTTTGCCGTATCCCCCGAGGGACAGGTGGTGGGCAGTGTCATCGCCTGGAAGGACGAGCGCGGAGGCGAGAGCGTCAACAGCCTTCACTGGCTGGCGGTGCGTCAGGAGCACCAGCGTCGCGGCCTTGGCCGGGCGCTGACCCAGGAGGCCCTCAAGCGCATGCGCCGCGAGGATAATTCCGCTGCCGTGTACCTCCACACCCAGCCCTGGAGCTGGAAGGCTGTGCTGCTCTATGTGAGCCTGGGCTTCAAGCTCCATAAGAGGGACACCTTCGCCGCCTATACCAACCAGTACGGCGAGGCGATGGCGGCGCTGCGTCCCCTGCTGACAGAAGCGCAGTATGCCTCCCTGGAGGCCAATACCGCCGCCGAGGTGGATCTTGCCGATCTGGCAGCCATCCGCTACAACGAGGCCGGTCTGGTACCCGCCATCGCCCAGGATGCCTCCACGGGCGAGGTGCTGATGCTGGCCTGGATGAACGAGGAATCCCTGCGCCTGACCATCGACAGCGGCTACGCGACCTATTACAGCCGCAGCCGCCAGCAGCTTTGGCGCAAGGGTGAGACCAGCGGCCATACCCAGCGCGTGCTGCGCCTGTGCTACGACTGCGACGGCGACGCCATCCTCATGCAAGTGCACCAAATCGGTCCCGCATGCCACACAGGCAAGAAGACCTGCTTCCACAACCCCGTGGTGGACGGCGACCTCCCGGCCACAGCGGGCATCCTTGATGCCATCGAGGCCACCATCGCCGAGCGCTCCGCCAACCCCAAGGCCGGCAGCTACACGAATTACCTGCTGGACAAGGGCGTGGAGAAGATCTGCAAGAAGGTCGGCGAGGAAGCCAGCGAGACGATCATCGCCGCCGTGAAGGGCGACCGGGACGGTCTGGCCGGTGAAGCGGCGGATCTGCTGTACCATCTGGCGGTACTGCTGCACCAGCAGGGCGTGCCGATGCAGGATGTTTGGGATGTTTTGAAGAAGAGGCACTGATGTATCGGCAAAAGGCTCACCGCATGCCGCCGTACGATCTTCCTGCACCAGATCAATCATCAACACACAAAAAGAGCACCCATCTTGCGACGGGTGCTCTTTGTTGATGAGCGCAAAAGCTTACTCGATGACCTTGGCGATAACACCGGAGCCAACGGTACGGCCGCCCTCGCGGATAGCGAAGCGCAGGCCCTGCTCCATGGCGATGGGGGTGATCAGGGTGATCTCCATGTCGATGTTGTCACCGGGCATGACCATCT
>JAFUOR010000016.1 GCA_017481825.1 Clostridia bacterium | reverse complement strand
GGAAGGCAAGCTCCACCTCCGCGCCGTAGCGGGTGACAGCCTCGGTGATGTAGCCCGCCCAGGCCGAGCCGTCGCGCACCTGAGCGCCGCGCAGGGTGTACAGGTTGTGCAGCGTGGCGGTGCAGTTTTCCGCCACCCACAGCGCCTTAAACTGCGGGAACCAGGTGTTCATTTCGGCGGGAGCTTCGGTACCGGGGGTCATCTGGAATTCCATTTCAATGCCGTCGATCACCAGCGTTTCGCCGGTGGACTTGATCTCATAGGTGGGCGCGAGGTAGGACACCGTGCCCGTGGATTGCCCCATGCCGATGCCCTGCGCCAGCTTGCCGGTCACGCCGGGGGTGAGCAGGGTTCCGTACTGGTAATTGGCGCGGCGGGTCATGGCCTTGCCGGCGTACACGTTTTCAGCAATGGCGTGCTCGGCAAAGCCCTCCGGCACGATGACCGGGATCTTGCCGCTGGCCAGCTGTTCCTCGATGGACAGGGAGGCGTCCGCTGCCTCGTCAGCCGTCATCACGCCCAGAATGCCGCCGAAATGGTCGGCGTGGGGATGGGAAATGATAACCGCCTTGATCGGATAGCTGCCCAGATTCTTCTCGATCAGCTGCATGGCGGCCGCGGAGCACTCCACGCTCATCAGCGGATCGAACAGAATCCAGCCGGTATCTCCCTTGACCACCGTCAGGTTGGACATATCATAGCCGCGCACCTGATAGATACCCTCGCGCACCTCAAACAGGCCGTAGGCGTGGTTGTTGCGTGTATTCTCCCACAGGCTGGGGTTCACGGTGTCGGGGGCTTTCTCGTAGTCGTTCAGGAAGCTGTACGCCGCCTGGCTCCAGATCACATTGCCGTTTGCGTCCTTCAGCTCCAGCACCTCCGGCGCGTCGATCAGGCCGCGGGTGGCGTTGTCATATTCGCTGGTATCCTCAAAGTTCAGCAGGGAGTACACAGCGGAATTGACCTGGGCGGTGTAGCTGCTGGCAGGCTTGGCGTCTGCAGTCAGGCCAAGCTCGGCAGTCAGGGCGCTTGTCTCGGCATAGGCGTTGGAGAACAGCAGCATCGCAGAAAGGATTAATGCCATGAAACGCTTCATTATTTTCTCTCCTTTATCAGATCGTTTGCTTATTTCAGGTACGCATACACCTTGCCGGAAAGATAATCCACCTGCTCATAGGTGATGCGGGTTGCGCCGCCGTTGTCAACCAGCGCAATCTTCTTGGGGGGGATTGACTGCATGGGAGGTAATGATCCCCATCATGTCACGCATAAGCGATTCTCCTTCCATTCGTAGGATGATATCACTGCTCGATGTTCAGCACATCCACAAAGCCGGTGATGTCGAACACCTCCATGATGTTCTCATTCACGTTGCGCACCACCATCTCGCCCTGCTTGTTCATGATCTTCTGCAGGGAAAGCAGCACGCGCAGACCGGCGGAGGAGACATAGTTCAGCTCGGAGAAATCCAGCGTCAGGGATTCGACGCCATCCAGCTGGGTGCTGAGTTCCTTCTCCAGCTGGGGTGCGGTGGTGGTGTCCAGGCGTTCGGTCACTTTCACGTCCAGGGAGCTGCCGTTCTTGTTCAGGATAACCCTCATGATAATTCCTCCTCTATGTATGTGTGGTATATTGAAAATCATTGGGTATCAGTTCAAAACCTTGCGGATGGTCAGCATGTTCTTGCCGTCGATGCGGGCATAGTCTGCATCTGCGCCTTCATGGGGCAGTCGATGGTTTCCAGCTTTGTGTTCACAAAGTCGGTCACAGCGTCGATGTTCTCCACTGCAGCGTCCAGGGTGATTTCATGAATCTCCGGTGAACCCTTATACTGAAGGGAAAGCAGGGTGATGTCGTCAAACTGCTCGGCCTCACCCACGAAGCTGTCCAGGTCGGCCTTCACCGCCTGACCCATGGCCTTTGCGTCCAGACCGATGCTTCGGTTGAGTACCGACAGCAGGCGCTCCTCGCCGTAGAACTGCTGCTGCACGTCGCTGGCCTCGGTCACGCCGTCGGTGTAGAGGAAGATCTATAAAGCGCAGCAGGCCGTTTCGGGTGTTCATCACGCCCATCCACACAGTGAGGAACATGCCCGTATCATTGCCCTCGCACAGCCGTTGGTTTCCCTGCCGGAATACCGCCTCCAGCGGCATGCCACTTTCCGCGAGGCTCTTGAGAACGCTCTTGGCGGACATCATGAACATGGCCGCCGGGATGCCCTTGCCGGACACATCGGCGATCAGGAATGCCAGATGATCCTCGCCCCGCAGGTAGAAATCGTCGAAGTCGCCGCCGACCTCCTTGGCCGTATCCACCCGCAGTTCAAAATACTTGCACGCGCATTTTCGTCGTACACGCAAACCGTCTTGCTTCCATCCTCGTTATCCCTATTTCTACATCTTGCATTTTATTGCAAGGGTTTCTAAAAAACAATGGGGCTTGCATGAGATGTATGAAATCCTGCGTGAAATGTTTTTGGCGCGCGGTTGACACTGCCTTTTTTGCCCGTTATGATTTATAATATAAAGCTATATAAGAAG
>JAFUOR010000037.1 GCA_017481825.1 Clostridia bacterium | reverse complement strand
TCCACCCGAACAAGCTGGAAGTACGCTTCCAGAATGATCAGGCCGTGCTGGAAGCCGTGGAGGCGATCGTCCGCGATGCTGTGACGGAAAAGAGCGTCCTGGACAAGCCCGAGGAAATGCGGCTCACGCCGGAGCAGCCTGCGCGCACCCATGTTTCGGTGACAAGGCAGGAGACGGTGCCTGCTGCTAAACCTGCTGCAAGCGTGGTCAAGCCCGCAGCACCGATGGTGAGGACCGCGCCCGCAGTGCCATCCATCGCCCGCGAGGAAAAGAAGAGCCATATACCTGTGACGCGTCCGCCGCAGCCGCTGCTCTCCATCAAGGATGTGCTCAAGCCCATCGCGTCGTCGCAGCCGCTTCCGGAGATGAAGCAGCCTTTGCGGGATGCCGCACCGGCCCTGCAGGCCTACGTAAACACAGTCAAGCAGCAATCTGTGCCCACGGATTACCAGGTGGCAAAGGCTGCCGCGCAAAAGCCCGGCACGCAGGAGCAATCCTCCTTCCTGCCGGAAGCGCCTAAGCCCATGAAGCTGATCGGCACGGCGTTCAGCGCCTACATTCTGGTTGAATATGAGGAGCATCTGCTGCTGATCGATCAGCACGCAGTGCATGAGCGCCTTTTGTTTGACCGGATGATGAAGGCGCTGGATCAACACCAGTGCGGTCAGGAAATGCTCATTCCGCTGATTGTCCCGGTCACTCGCAGAGAACAGCAGCTGCTGGAGGAGCATCATGACATGCTTAGCGCCATCGGTCTTACCGTGGAAGCCTTTGGTGAGACGGAGGTGTCTGTGCGCACCATCCCGATGATCCTGGGTCAGCCCCAGGCAGGCGACCTTCTGCGGGATGTGATCGATCAGCTGGAGAGCGAACGCGGTGTGATTTCGCTGGAGAAGCGCCGGACGGGCATCCTCGCGCTGGCCTGCAAGAAGGCAGTGCGCGGCGGTGAGCGGCTGAATGAAGGCGATATTCGCGAGCTGGTCAGCCGCATGGTCGATCAGAAGATCACCCCCACCAGCCCGCGGGGAACGCCGCTCATCGTGGCGCTGAGCCACACCGAGCTTGACCGGCGCTTCCGCCGTATGCAGTGAGGTGGATATGGACAAGAACATTTGCTGGGTGCTGACAGGCCCGACGGCCAGCGGCAAGACGGCCCTGTCCATCCGCCTGGCCCACGCCCATGACTGCGAAATCGTCTGTATGGATTCCATGCAGATCTACCGGCGGATGGACATCGGAACCGCCAAGCCCACAGTGGAGGAGATGGAAGGCATTCCGCATCACATGATCAATGTGGCAGAGCCGGAGGAAGCCTTCTCAGTGGCGCGGTATCAGGAGATGGCGGAGGAATGTATTGCCGGCATCCACGCCCGTGGCAAGCGGGTTTTGTTGGTTGGCGGCACCGGGCTTTATCTGCGTGCGCTGCGCCAGCCCATGGCGATGGGGGACGTTGCGGCGGATGAGACCATCCGCGCGGAGCTGGAGGACATTGCCGCGCAAGAGGGCGGAAAGCAGCGCATACACGACATGCTGGAGGCGGTCGATCCGGAAACCGCAGCAAGGCTGCATCTGAATGACGCCCGCCGTGCCATCCGTGCGCTGGAGGTATACCGACTCACAGGCGTGCCGTTTTCCAGGCAACCGCAAATACAGACCGACAGTCGGTTTGTTTATCGCGTTGCATCACTGACGATGGATCGGGCGCTCCTTTATGCCCGCATTGAAAAGCGCGTCGATCTCATGATTGTACAGGGCCTCGTGGATGAGGTGCGCGGTCTGCTGGACAGCGACGTTCCTGCCGATGCACAGGCCATGAAGGCCATCGGGTACAAGGAGATTATTCCCTTCATCCGCGGTGAAAGCACGTGGGAGGAGACCGATTATTTGCTTAAACTCAACACGCGCCATTATGCCAAGCGCCAGCTGACCTGGATGCGCAGGGAGCAAGACGTGCTCTGGGTGGACAGCCTGGCTGATGGCGCTTACCAAACACTTGAAAACTGGTATCTGCAAGGAGAGAAAGCATGACCATTCAGGAGAGAATCGCCCATGCAGAGCAGGGGCTGACGGAGCAGTTTGCCCGCATCGAGCAAATTGAGGAGCACGGCACGCGCCGCATTTTGAAGGCTTTCCAGAATCACATGGTGGCCTACCGCCATTTCGCGCCCACCACGGGCTACGGCTACGACGATGTGGGCCGTGACACTCTTGAACGCATCTACGCCGAGCTTTTCGGTACGGAGGCGGCCATCGTGCGTCCGCAGATCGTCAGCGGCACGCATGCCATCAGCCTGTGCCTGTTCGGCCTGACGCTGCCGGGGGATCACATCCTCTCTGCTACCGGCATGCCCTACGACACACTGGAAAACATTATCGGCTGGGGCGAGGGAGAAGCGCCTGTTGGTTCCCTGAAGGAGATGGGCGTCAGCTATTCCCAGGTGGAGCTGAAGGACGGCCATATCGATGTGGCGGCGGTGGATGCCGCCATCACGCCCCAGACGAAGCTTGTCATTGCCCAGCGCAGCCGCGGCTATGCCTGGCGTCCCTCGCTCATGCCGGAGGATTTTGCTGAGCTGGCGGAGATGCTGCATCGCAAGCATCCCGGCGTACGCCTGATGGTGGACAACTGCTATGGCGAGTTCGTCTGCGAGAAGGAGCCCAGCCACTATGGCGCTGATGTATGCGTAGGCAGCCTGATCAAGAATCCCGGCGGCGGCCTTGCCCCCACGGGCGGCTATGTCGCGGGCACGCAGGAGGCTATCACCCGCATCGCTTACCGCCTGACGGCGCCGGGCATCGGCCTGGAGGTCGGCTCCTATGCGGCGAGCTATCAGCCCTTTTATCAGGGCCTGTTCATGGCGCCGCATACTGTTGCGCAGGCGATCAAGACAGCCTGTCTGTCGGCGCGCGTCTTTGAGGAGTTGGGCATGCTGACTACGCCCCCTGCGGATGCACCCCGGGCAGACATTATTCAGGCCATCCAGATGAAGACCCCCGAGCGCCTGGTAGCGTTTTGTCAGGGAATTCAGATGGCATCGCCCATCGACTCCATGGCGCTTCCGGAGCCCTGGGATATGCCTGGCTACAATGATCAGGTTGTCATGGCAGCCGGTACCTTCGTGGCAGGAGCTTCCGTGGAGCTCTCTGCTGATGCCCCCATGCGCGAGCCCTATACCGCCTACATGCAGGGAGGCCTGACCTATGCCCATGGGCGCATCGCCATCGCGCAGGCCCTCCAGCGGATGGTCGATATGGGCGCTTTGACGCTGTAAATGACCGACAGTCGGTATGTGATGAAACCACCTTCCAGGGCATAAGCTTTGCCAAGGAAGGTGGTTTTTGCATGGATAAAAAGGCTATGGTGGAAACATCCACCGGCTCAATGCAAATACGCGAACGACGGACGCTTGAGGCTGCACCCAAGGTCGAGTGGGCAAGCGTCCCGCGCAAGCGGAGGGGCGAAGCCCTGCTGAAGAACATGGCTGTGGCGTCATCCCTTGTGCTGTGTGCGGTGGCCTTAAGAACAGGCGAGCTGCCGGTGCTCAGCGAGGTGACGGACATTGTGATGACGGCGGTGACGGACGACTCCCTGCTGGATGAGGATCTTGGCAAGCTGTCCTTCGTGAGCAGCCTGTTTCCGGAGGCAACCCTTGTTTTCGGTGAGAGCGGCGGTGACCTGAGCCTCCCTGTCAGCGGCGGCGCAGTGGTGCATGCATGGTCGGAGAGCGAGCCCTATATGTCATGGCGCACGGACAGCAGCGTGGTGACGTCGGCATCATCCGGCGAGGTGATCGGGGTTTATCACGGATACGGTGATGAGCACCTGGTGCAGGTCATGGGGGACGACGGACTATCCTGCATGTACGGAAATCTTGCGGAGATCGCCGTCTCAACGGGTGATTGGATCAACAGCGGGGATACCATTGGCACCCTGCTGGCAGGATCGGAGTTCGTCTTTGAGGTTCGCCGCGACGGGATGAGCATTGACCCGGCGCTGTATCTGCCATGAGGTGGAGGATTTTCAGCGTTCGGGGAACGGATATCTGCCTGCATCCGGCGACGCTGCTGTTTCTTTTTTACGCCCTGTTTGCCGGTTGCCTGCCGCAGGTATGGATTGCCCTTTTGTCCATAGCGCTTCATGAGGGTGCGCATGCTGCAACTTCTGCTCTGCTGGGGCAAGCGCCAAAGGAAATCGAAATCACGCCTCTTGGTGCTATGATGCGCCTGGAGGATGAAGAAGCGCTACCGCCGCTGCAGCGCTGCGTGATGCTTCTGGCTGGCCCCGTGGTCACCCTTCTTCTGTGCTTCATCGCTTTTCGCTTCACCATGGCCGGATGGCTGGCCCGGGCGGATGGCAGAATGCTGTTCCTGTGCAACATGGCAATTCTGCTGCTCAATCTGCTGCCTGTGCTGCCGCTGGACGGCGGACGGCTGCTGACCCTTGTACTATCGTGCTTTTTCAAGAGTCATACGGTGCGCAGGATGATGAGGGCACTGGGGACGGTCATCGGCCTTGCGGCGATTGGAATGAACCTGTATATCACGTGGCGGTATGGCGGGTGGAATCTGTCACTGACCATGGCGGGGTGCTTTATTCTTTACAGCGCATCCATGGCCACCACCACGCATGCCATGGCGGAGCTGCGGCGGTTCGTGGACAGAAAGATCCGTCTGGAGAATAGCGGAAGTCTTCCTGCCGCTCATGTGGCGGTTCTGACAACCCAGACCATGCGCCAGTGCGTGCGGTGCCTCGCGCCAAGGCGCTATACGGCCTTCTGGCTGATTGAGCCTGGCACGATGAACCATACCGGTATGTTGACGGAGCAGCAGGTGATTGCGGCCTATCTGGAGCATCCGGAGCAGCGCCTGGCAGACTTATGCGGCAAGGAGGAAACGGGACGATGACGCTTGCAGATATGCCAAATGGCACTGCCTGCACGGTGGAGCGCGTCACAGGCGAGCACAGGCTGAGTCTTCGCCTGATGGAGCTTGGATTCACACCGGGGACGGAAGTGATGCTTGTCAAGACAGCCCCCTCCGGCGATCCGCTGATGCTGCGCCTGCGCGGATATACGCTGACAATCAGCAGGAGAGATGCATCAAGCATCCATGTCCGGAGGTGAAGCGATGGCGACATATGTCCTTGTTGGAAATCAGAATTGCGGCAAGACAACGTTGTTCAACGCCCTGACAGGCGCCAATCAGCACACCGGAAACTGGCCGGGCGTTACCGTTGAGCGCAAGGAGGGGAGCATCTCCGGTGCAGCCATTCAGGTGACCGACCTGCCCGGGACCTACTCACTGCATCCCTATTCGGAGGAGGAGCGCGTCACCCGCGATGTGCTGCTTCAGGGCGGGTATGATGGTGTTATCAACGTGGTGGACGCCGCCTGCATGGGTCGGGGGCTTTACCTGACCATGCAGCTGCTTGCGTTGGGAAAACCGGTCATCCTGGCAGTGAACATGATGGATGAAGCTCGCAGGCAGGGCATCCATCTGGATGTGCAGGAGCTGGCGCAGCGCCTGCATGTGCCTGTTGTACCCCTTTCAGCCAGAACCCGGGAAGGAATGGACATGCTGATCGGGGAAATAACGCATAGGCCTGCCGCAAACTCAGCGGCCGCGGCAGCGCCATCTATCCCTACGGCAGACGAGATCGATCGCTGCTACCGGCATATTGATCAGATTGTATCAGCGTGCGTACACAGGGAGGTTTCGCTACCTTCCTGGACAGAGCGTATTGACAAGCTGGCCACGCACGGCATTGCCGGATATCTGCTGCTGGCACTGATCTTGCTTGCCATGCTCTGGCTGACCTTCGGCCCTGTTGGCAGCGGTCTGGCTGACCTGCTGGCCCATGGGATTGATCAGATCACGGCGCATGCTGTTTCGTCGATGAAGGCCCATCGCGTGTCGCCACGCTTGGCTGCATTTGTTGCAGATGGGATTCTGACAGGCGTGGGCAGCGTGGTGACATTCATGCCGACGGTGCTGCTGCTTCTGTTTCTCATGTCCCTGCTGGAGGACAGCGGCTACATGGCACGGGCAGCTTTCCTGATGGACAGGCCTCTGCGGCGGATTGGCCTGAGCGGGCATGCATTCATCCCGCTGCTGATGGGCTTTGGCTGCACGGTGCCTGCCGCCATGGCCGTGAAGAGCATGCCTGGCGTGCGGGATCGGTGGCTGACGACGCTGCTTCTGCCGTTCATGTCCTGCAGCGCCAAACTGCCGGTGTATGCCATGCTGTCGCAAGCATTTTTCACCGACGCGGCATGGCTGACACTGACGTCTTTGTATATCGGAGGAATCGGATTGTCCGCAGCGGCAGCGGGCGTTTATGCACAGACCGTGTGCAGGGGAGATGCGGCGCCACTGCTGATGGAGCTGCCCATCTACCGCCTTCCGGCATGGCGCAGCGTTTTGCGGACGATGTGGGAAAAGGCGGCTGATTTCATCAGACGGGCGTTGACCATCATCCTTCTGGCCTCAGTAGCGGTCTGGTATATGCGCTCGCATACCTGCATGCTGGCATGGACGGATATGCCTGCTGAAAGCATGCTGGGCGTCCTGTCGGGAGCGCTGGCGCATCTGCTGGTGCCCCTGGGTTTTGGCCGGGCTGAAATCGCCTCGGCATTGCTGACGGGAGTCCTTGCCAAGGAAAGCATCATCAGCACGCTGGCGGTTTTGCTGGGATGTGATGCGGGAAGCGAAACGTTCCTGCAGGCTCTGCAAGGTCTGCTTCCGGGACGGGCGGCTGCACTGTCGCTGCTGACCTTTGCCATGCTGTATACGCCCTGTGTCGCAGCCGTTGCCTCCATGGCCCGAACACTGAACAACAGGGCGAAGGCGATCGGCGCAGCATTGGGACAGACGGGTATCGCGTGGGGCTGTGCATGGCTGGTTTATAAGCTGTGCACGCTTGTTGAAATTTGCTGAGCGCCCCCTTCATCCATTGACAATAAGCTGGGATTCATACTATAATAGACTCTGTACGGATACCTTGTTTCGCCGAAAAATGGCGACAGCAATAGAGGAGGTACTTTGATGGACATTCTGGAACTGAAAGATGTTTGCCGGCGCGTCCGCCGCAACATCATCACCATGACCAACAAGGCCGGCGCAGGTCATCCCGGCGGTTCCCTGTCTGCGACGGAGGCCATGGTTGCCCTGTACTTTGACGTTATGAAGGGCGTCGATCCCAAGGACGACAAGAACCCCACCCGCGACCGTTTTGTGCTCTCCAAGGGCCATGCGGCTCCCGGTCTGTACGGCACGCTGTGTGAGCGCGGCTTCTTCGGCCCTGAAGAGTTCGACAAGTTCCGCCAGCTGCACGGCATCCTGCAGGGCCATCCTGATGTGAAGAAGTGCCCCGGCGTGGACGCCTCCACCGGCTCCCTGGGTCAGGGCATCTCCATTGCCACCGGCATGGCGCTGGGCGCGAAGAAGACCGGCAATCCCTGCCATGTGTACACCATCATCGGCGACGGCGAATCTCAGGAAGGCCTCGTGTGGGAAGCCTCCATGGCTGCTGCGCACTATGGCCTTGATAACCTGACCGTCATCTTCGATCATAACGGCATGCAGATTGACGGCACCAATGACGAGGTTATGTCCCTGGGCGACGTTGGCGCGAAGTGGCGTGCCTTTGGCTATGACGTGATCGAAGTGGCTGACGGCAACGATATTGAGCAGGTGCTGGCCGCGCTGCATGCACCCGCCTGTCCCGGCAAGCCCCGCCTGATTCACCTGCACACCACCAAGGGCAAGGGCGTCTCCTTCATGGAGGGCCAGGTCGGCTGGCACGGCAAGGCTCCCAATGCTGCGGAGACCGAAGTCGCACTGAAGGAACTGGAGGCGTAAGAAGATGGAAAAGAAAGCTATCCGCGTTGCCTATGGCGAGGCCATTGTCAAGCTGGGCGCTGAGAACGACAAGGTGGTCGTCTTCGACGCTGACCTGGCTGCTGCTACTATGACCAACGGCTTCAAGAAGGCCTATCCTGACCGTTTTATCGACTGCGGCATTGCCGAGGCCAACATGGTCAACATGGCCGGCGGCGCATCCACCATGGGCCTGATTCCCTTCTGCTCCACCTTCGCCGTGTTCGCTGGCCGTTCCTACGATCAGATTCGCAACGGCGTGTGCTATCCCAAGCTGAATGTGAAGTTCGGCTTTTCCCATGCGGGCATCACCCTGGGTGAGGACGGCGGCTCCCATCAGGCCATTGAGGATATCGCTCTGATGCGCGTGCTGCCCAATATGACCGTGTTCGTGCCTTCCGACGCTAACGAGTGCTACAAGTGCGTGGAGGCCGCTGCCAAGATCGACGGCCCTGTGTACATCCGTACCGCACGTCTGCCTTCTCCCGTGTATGAGGAGCGCCCCTTTGAGGTGGGCAAGGGTAATGTGATCAAGGACGGCAAGGACGTCGTGATCTTCTGCTGCGGCATCATGCTGGAGCATTGCCTGGAGGCGGTTGAAATCCTGGCGCAGAACGGCATTGACGCTGCGCTGGTCAACCACCACACCCTCAAGCCCTTCGACGAGGAGCTGACCCGTGAGTATGCTGCCAAGTGCGGCAAGGTCTTCACGGTGGAAGAGCACTCCGTCATCGGTGGCCTGGGCGATGCGGTTGCCTCTGCGCT
Source organism: Clostridia bacterium (assembly GCA_017481825.1). Taxonomy (GTDB): domain Bacteria; phylum Bacillota; class Clostridia; order Christensenellales; family Aristaeellaceae; genus UBA11524. Next base: position 79,912 of record JAFUOR010000037.1, on the reverse strand, counting down.
GTGCGGCATGGGCCTGGAGAAGTTCCAGAAGATCGGCATCAACGACGTGTTCGGCCAGTCCGGCAAGCCTGCTCACCTGCTGGAGGAGTATGGCCTGACCGGCAAGCAGATCGCCGAGAAGATCATGAACGCGTAATTCAAACGTGCCTTTGTCGGCGTTCCGTTCTGCGTGGGCGGAACGCCGCTTTTCTGTATCAATGCGAAAGGGGAGATGGCTGTGCTGGTTCGTCTTGCAACGGAAACCGACCTGCCGCGCGTCAACGAGCTGCGCGGGCAGGTGAGCGAGCTGCATGCTGCGGCGAGGCCTGATTTCTTCCATCCGGGCTTTCCACAGAGTCTACGGGATCACATTCACACCATCTTTGAGGACGAAAGCCGGTACATCCTGGTTGCAGAGCAGGATGGCGAGATCACGGCCTTCGCCTGCCTTGCAGAGATAGAGGTTCCTGCAAAGCCCCACAAACCGGGGCGGCGCTTCCTGGATGTGGATGAGTTCGGCGTGGATGAAGCCCATCGCCGCGAGGGCATTGGACGCGCGCTCATGGAAGGGATTCGCGATTTCGCCAAGGCGCACGGTTATGACCGCATCGAACTCAATATGTGGGAATTCAACGAAAATGCACTGAAATTCTACGAATCCATCGGATTTTGTACATACCGCCGTTACATGGAATACACCATTGAGTGATAGGATACAAAAGCAGAGAGGATGCTGAAGATGCTGACATTCATTGTGAATCCCACTGCCGGGAACTACCATGCCCTGCGGATTCAGACCCTGTTAAAGCAGGAGCTGAGCAAGCGCGGAATTGACAAATGCCGCTTTGTCCGGACGGAAAGGCCTGGACATGCCACTGAACTTGCACGCGCTGCAGCGATGAATCCTGACTGCACCGGCGTTGTGGCCGTCGGCGGCGACGGCACGGCCTTTGAGGTCGCCTGCGGGCTGATGGATACCAACGTGCCGCTGGGTATTATCCCGGCGGGAACAGGCAATGACTTCATCAAGTCCGTCAACATCCCCAAGAAGCCGCTGGAGGCGCTGGATTTCATCCTGAGCCATCAGGCGCGTCCCGTTGATGTGGGGAGCCTTAACGACCGGCTTTTCCTCAATGTGTGCGGCACCGGCTTTGACGTGACCGTTCTTGACTATACGCTGGCTGCAAAGAAGTATGTCCGCGGCATTTTACCTTACCTGATCGGTCTTGTGCGCGGCATCTTCCATTATGCGCCGGTGCATGTGCGCTTCACGGTGGATGGCCTGACGGAAGAGCGCGATGTGCTGATTTGCTCGGTGGCCAACGGGCGCTTCTTCGGCGGCGGCATTTCGATCTGCCCGGATGCTGCGCCAAATGACGGCAAGCTCGATCTGGTCGTGGTTGAAAACAAGCCCAAATGGATGATTCCCTTCTATCTGCCAGGGCTCCTGATGGGCCGCGTGCTGAAATTCCGCATTACGACCCATAAGCGCTGCGATACGGTGGAGATCGTATCCAAGGGCATGCGACTGAACGTGGATGGCGAGATTCTGACGATGGATCGCGCGAACTTCCATGTGGAGGGCGGTAAGCTGCTGTTGTTTTGGTGAAATATCGGTGATGCAGCAGGAATGCGCGCCCTGATGGCGAATATTGACACCAAATACTTATTCAGGAGTGATGATCAATGGCTGATTTCAAGGATATGTTCTCCCGTGGCGTGAAGGCCATCAACAAGGCCGCTTCCTCCATTGTGCGTACCACGCGCTTCAAGATGGATGAAATGGGCGCTCAGAGCCGCCGACGCGAGGCAGTCGCTGAGCTGGGTGAGAAGGCTTACACCCTGTGGCAGGATGGACGCGTGCTTCCCGAGGAGCTGCTGGAGCTGCTGAGCGAGATCAAGACGCTGGAGAGTCAGTTGGATGGCATCCGCGCTGACCGCAGCGCTGCAAAGGCTGCCGCTGCGGAGGCCAACGCCGCCGAAAAGGCTGCCCGTGCCGCTGCGAAGGCTGCAACTGCCGCTGAACGTGCTGCCGAGCAGGCTGGCACCCCCGTGGCTCCCGTGATTGATCTGGATGCGGAGCCTGCTGAGGAGGTTGCACCAACACTGGATATCGAAGTGCCCGTGGAGGATGGCCCGGTGCACACCGGTGAGAAGCCTGCCGAGGAGGCCGTGCCCACGCTGAATGTGGACGCTGCGGAAGAAACGGAAAACTGATTGTGACATGCAAAACGCCCGAGGATATTCCTGGCCACAGGATTCCTCGGGCTTTTCGTCTGCATCAAATCAGTTCCACATCATAGCCGCACTGGAAGCTCTTTCCGGGAGGTAACAGGGTTGCAAAGGGCTTGTCCTCGAATTTGCCGCTTTCAATGACCTGTCCGGGCATGCCATGCCAGGGCTCAAGACAGACGTAATCGGCATTCTTGTGGGGCATCGACCAGATGGCCAGCACCTCCATCTTCGGATAGGAGAAGCGCAGGCCGTGGCCGGAATTCTTGTTCACAAGATCCACGCTGCGGCTGCGGAATTCAGAGAAAAGCAGCGCATCATGGCTGTCAAAGAGGTTGTGCTCCAGAGGCAGGATGCGTCCGTCGATGAGGTCAAGGTATTCGTGACCGTCAATCAGCGTGCCGCCGGGGCAAAGGAGGTTCTTGCCCTCCTCCTTGCAAGGGAAGACAAGCTGGTAGTCCGTGTAGGTCGCACCGTCCTCCATGGGGACGATGAAGGCAGGATGGCCGCCCACGCAGAAGGGCATCGTGCGGTCGGAACGGTTCTCAACCAGGAATGTGCAGCTGAAGCCGTTTTCCTTCAGCGAGTAGATGACATGCAGCGCGAAGGCGAAGGGATATTGCGCGCGGGTTTCCTCGTTATCGGTAAAAACCAGATCAACAAAGTCATCGCCGATCTTGTCAATGGCGTATTCAACCTTCCGGGCAAAGCCGTGCTTGGCCATGGGATAGGTCACGCCATCAATGATAACCTCGTCGTTCTTGGGCTTGCCGCATACGGGAAAGAGAATGGGCGTATGATCTGCCCAGACCGAAGGATCACCCTGCCAGATGACCTCACGGCCATCCTGGGCCTTGAGGGAGATCAGCTGCGCGCCGAAGGGCCGCACGATGGCCTGTGTAACGCCGCATTGAAGATGAATGTTGTCCATGGCTGTTCCTCCTTTGTTACGACAGGTTTTCAGCATTGATTCGCCTCACACATGCCGAAATCCTGCATAAGCTGGACTACAAATGGGATGGGAGGTGCTTTTGTATGAGGCAGGCTGCTGCAACATCCCCCTTTGCGGGTGATTCCAGGCAATCCGTGCAGGAAAAATGGATACTATGGCAGCGAGAAAGCAACACGACAGATATGAAACAGACCGACAGTCGGTCTGTATATACGCCTCCGGTGACGCCGCCGATGCAGGAGAAGCCGGTCTATGTCATGCCGAAGCCGCGGCATGGTCAGTACGACGCCGTGCTCAAAAGGATGAAGGCCGCGCAGAAGCAGACAGGGCATTACAGTGCCTGGACATAATCGCCCGGTATACATATACAGCGCGCATCCGGCAGATGATAGGCAGCAAAATAGGCGTTTTCCAGCGGTATCCACCGCTTGTTGAACTGCGCAAGCTTCTCTTCGCCGCCGCGGTTCAGAATACGCTTTTGCTGCTCCTCTGGCGTGATGCGGAGGAAAACATGCACATCAACATGCTCTGCGATTTCCGGCATCATGGAATAGCTGCCCTCAATAATGTAACAGCGGCTTTCCGGTATGGGGATGCTTTCGCCGTATGCATCTGAATGGCACAGATAGGGACGGTAGGATGCACGTCCGGTTCTCAAAATGGGATGCAGCACCTCGCGCAGGAAACGCTCCACATCGGCGTTGCCGCCAGGAATGCGCAGCCGCTCCGGCGTTTTCTGCGCATGAGGGATGCTGAAATCATCCATGTGGATGACCGGTGCACTGAGCATGTCGGCAAGCTCCTGCGCCAGCGTGGTTTTGCCGCTGCCGCATGGGCCATCGATAGAAATGAGGATACGGCTTTTCTCCTTCTTTGCAGCAACACGATCGAGCACGGGCTGCAGCCGGGGATTGGCGGAACGGAGCATAATACCTCCACGAAAAGGCGCACTGCGAAACGATAAGCAGCGCGCCTTTGACTTGTTACAGATTCTTTTTGAGAATGTTCAGCCCTGCTTTGAGCTCCTCATAGCTGATGTTCAGGGGAGGGAGCAGGCGAACCTTCTCATGGGCAGTGAGCACCATCAGGCCGTCCGTGAGGCAGTCCGCAGCAACCTGCGCGGAGGTCTTGCGCTCAGGAAGAATGCCGATCATCAGACCCATGCCTGTCACGCCCGCAACGCCGGGAGCTCCTTCAAGTTCCTTGCGGATGAAGGCTTCGCGCTCCCTGACGCCTGCGAAAACGTCATCATTCAGGCGGCTGATGACGTTCAGCGCGGCAGCGGCGCAGATCGGATTGCCGCCGAAGGTGGAGCCATGATCGCCCTTACCCAGCACATCCTGGCACTTTTCGCCCAGCATGCAGGCGCCAATGGGCAAACCGCCGCCAAGGCCCTTAGAGGTCGTCACAACGTCGGGCGTAATGCCATACTGCTGGAAGGCGTAGAGGGAGCCGGTGCGTCCGTTGCCGGTCTGTACCTCGTCCACCATCAGAAGCACGTCGTTTTCACGGCAGAGCTTCTCAGCCAGCTGCACATATTCCTTGTTCAGCGGAATCACGCCGCCCTCGCCCTGCACCATTTCCATCAGGATAGCGCATACCTTGCCGGAGGTCAGCGCTTCAACCAGCTCGGCCTCATTATTGGCGTGGATGTGGCAGAAGCCCTCCGGGAAGGGGCCGAAGTGCTCGTGGAACTTATCCTGCCCCGTGGCCGCCAACGTGGCAATCGTGCGCCCATGGAAGCTGTTCCAGAGGGTCACGATGGTGGAGCGGCCATTCTTTTCGCCGAATTTGCGGGCAACCTTCAAAGCGCACTCATTGGCTTCCGCGCCGGAGTTGCCGAAGAAGACCTTCTTCATGCCCGTACGTGCACACAGGAGCTGCGCAAGCTTTGCCTGGGGGGCAGTGAAATACAGGTTGGACGTATGGCCGAGCGTGTTCATCTGGGTGGTGACGGCGGCGACCCAATCCGGATCGCACGCGCCAAAGAGCGTCACGCCGATGCCGGAACCCAGGTCGATATAAGCCTTGCCATCCTCATCCTGGTAGGATGCGCCGCTGGCCTTATCCAGCGCCACGTCGAAACGGCCATAGGTACCGGCGACGTAGGTCTGGTCATTGTGCTTGGTCGTGTTCTGCATGGTCAATTCTCCTTTGCAGGGAGCTTACTTCTTCGTCAGCTCCATCTTGAACATCGTGCCCGCGCCTTCGTTGGTGAGGGTTTCAATCAGCAGAGCGTGGGGGACGCGGCCATCGATGATGAAGACCTTGCGTACGCCCTCGCGGATGGCCTTGGTGCAGCAGTCCACCTTGGGAATCATGCCGCCGGAGATGATGCCCTGCGCCTTCAATTCTTCGCAGCCCTTGAGGTCGATGCGGCGGATGAGGGAGGTAGGATCCTTGGGGTCGCGCAGAAGGCCAACGGTATCAGTCATGGAGATCAGCGCTTCAGCCTTCAATTCCGCAGCGATGGCGGCAGCGGCGGTGTCAGCATTGATGTTGTAGACATGGCCGCTGGCGTCCGTACCGATGGTGGAAACGACGGGGATGTAGCCCTTCTCCAGCAGATCGCCGATCAGGGTGGCGTCCACCTTTTCAATTTCACCCACGTAGCCCAGGCGGGGATCGACCATCCTGGCCTTGAGCAGCCCGCCGTCCATGCCGCACACACCCATGGCGCGGCCACCCAGCAGCTGGAGCTTGCCCACAAGGGACTTGTTGATCTTGCCCGCCAGCACCATCTGCACGATCTCGCTGGTCTCCTCATCCGTCACGCGCAACCCGTCCACAAACTGTGACTCCTTGCCCACACGTTTGAGCATGCTGGAGATTTCCGGGCCACCGCCGTGCACCAGCACGACCTTGACGCCAATGAGGTTCATGAGCACCATGTCGCTCATCACGTCGTGCTTAAGCTCCTCGTTGATCATGGCATTGCCGCCATACTTGACAACGATGACCTTGCCGTAGTACTTCTGAATATAGGGAAGCGCCTCCACCAGCACCTGTGCGCGGCCGGCGTTATTAAGGCTCTGAATGTTCTCGCTCATGCTAATCTCCTTTTGTATCAGGTGCGGTAATCGCCGTTGATCTTGACGTAATCGTAGGTGAGGTCACAGCCCCAGGCGGTGGCGGAGGCGTCGCCATCGTGGAGGGTGATGAGCACGTCGATCTCATCCTCCAGCAGAATCTCCTTAGCATTTTCCTCGGAGAAGGGGAGCGATGCGCCGTTCTGGCACACGGTGATTTCGCCCTTCACGCTGCGGAAGGTCACGTCCACAGCCTTCACGTCGATATCAGCGCCGGAGTAGCCCAGAGCACACAGCACGCGGCCCCAGTTTGCATCCGCACCGAAGATTGCGGCCTTGAACAGGCTCGAACACACGACAGACTTTGCGGCCAGCTTGGCGTCCTTGACGGTCTTGCCGCCCTTGACGATGCAGGTCAGCAGGCGGGTCGCGCCCTCGCCATCCTTGGCGATCATGCGGCACAGGGTCGAAGTTACCTCGTTCAGCGCCTCACAGAAGGCGTCGTAATCAGTGCCCTCAGCGGTGATCTCAGCATTGCCTGCCACGCCGTTGGACATGATGCAGACCATGTCGTTGGTGGATGTATCGCCATCCACACTGGTCATGTTGAAGGTATCCTTGACATTGTCCGCCAGGGCCTTTTTGAGCATCTGAGGCGCGATGGCTGCATCGCAGGTCAGGAACACCAGCATGGTGGCCAGGTTGGGATGGATCATGCCGCTGCCCTTGGCGATGCCGCCCAGCCTGCACTCCTTGCCGCCGGCAGTGAAGGTTACGGCGACCTCCTTGAGGCGGGTGTCAGTGGTCATGATGCCCTCCGCTGCCTCCTGGCTGCCATTACCGTTCACAGCGGCCATCAGGGCGGGCATGCCATTGGCGATGGGCTCAATGGACAGGGGCTGGCCGATCACGCCAGTCGAGGCGACAATGATATTCCTGGGATCAAGATTCGCCTGCGCAGCGGTCAGCTCGCACATCTTCCAGGCAATCTCCTCACCGTCGGCGTTGCAGGTGTTGGCGTTGCCGCTGTTGCAGATGGCTGCCTGGGCAATGCCGTCCGCCAGATTGCGTTGAGTGACGTAGATGGGTGCGCCTTTAACCAGATTCTGCGTATACACCGCGCTGGCAGAGGCGGGAACCTCGCTGATAATCAGGGACAGATCGCGCTTGACGCGATTCTTGCGGATGCCGCAGTGAACACCGCCAGCCTTAAAGCCTTTGGGAGCGCAAACGCCGCCAGAAATATGTTCCATCACTTTATCCTCCATATTCATCTATTACAAATTCAGACCCATGGTTTCATCCACGCCGGTCATCAGGTTCAGGCACTGGAGCGCCGCGCCGGAGGAACCCTTGCCGAGGTTGTCAAAGAGCGAGACGATCTGCAGGCGATCATCATTGCCCAGCACCATCAGCTGCATACCATCGTTGCCGGAAAGCGCATTAGATTCGATGAAGCCGCCCTTGACAGCTACCTCGTCAGGACCAAGCACCTTGACGATGGGGGAGGCAGCATAGTGTGCCTTGAGACAGGCAAGTACTTCGTCCATGGGATGTGTGCATCGGAGCTGATGGCCGAACAGAGGCACCGTCACCTCCATGCCGCTGTAGAAATCCGCGACGATGGGCGCGAAGATCGGGGCAGTGGTCAGGCCGGGAATGTGCGTCATCTCAGGGAGGTGCTTATGTCCCTGCGTCAGACCATACTGGCGAGGACTGTCCAGATCAGCGGTGCGGTCGACACCCTCATACTGGGCGATCATCTTCTTGCCGCCACCGCTGTAGCCAGTCAGGGAGAAGCAGGTGAGGGGCGTGTCCTTGGGCAGCAGCCCTGCCATCGTCAGAGGCGTTACAAGGCTGATGAATCCGCTGGCATGGCAGCCGGGGACGGCGACGCGCTGGCCCTCCATAATGGCTCGCCGGTGTTCCTGCGAGAGTTCCGCAAAGCCATACGCCCAGCCATCAGCCACGCGATGGGCTGTAGAGGTGTCCAGAATGCGTGCCTTGCTGCCCTCAGCCAGTGCCACGGATTCCTTAGCAGCAGCGTCAGGCAGGCACAGCACCGCGATATCCGCCGCATGAAGGGCCTCTTTGCGGGCTGCGGGATCCTTGCGCTTGTCCTCGGGCAGGGTCAGCATAGTCAGATCAGGCCGGGTGGCCAGGCGCTCAAAGATGCGCAGACCCGTCGTGCCTTCCTTGCCGTCGATAAACACCGTCAATGCCATAGGGGATTTCCTCCTTGCTTATGCGAAGCATTCGCATAAATATACATGATATTATACACCTGTTCACTCGCTTGTCAAGTCTTTATGCAAAACAAATCCAAGGTTTTAATGATGCTGCCGATCACATGGAGAAGGCGGCTCAGGGCGATGCCTGCTCCGCCATCCTGTAGGTGAATTGTACCTGGCCCTGCACATCAGCGATCCACTGTGCGATGGTCTGATCCATGGCCTTGGTGGTTGCATGCCAGAGCGCCTGGGCATGCTCGCCGGAAAGATAACGCTCCCGGCAGGCAAGGCGCTCGTCCGTGAGAAGCTGCTGGTAGTCGTTGTCGTCAAAGTAGGGGTACCATTCGTTGTTGCGGTAGACCTCCTGGGGATCAAGACTGTCGCTGATCAACCCGGGGGCGGGAAGGGTGAAGATAATCTCGTCTCCGGTCACCTGCATGGTAACCTCGCTTAAATCAATGCCGAAGCTGCCCGTATACACATAGCGGACGTTCACGTTGGCCACACTGCCGATGAAGGCTGCCTGAATATCGTAGTTCAGCACGCCCTCCTCGGCCACGGACAACGTTTCAAGACGGGCGCTCGTTTCCAGCCGGGAGGAAATGATGGCCGAGGCCTTGATAGCGGCGCCCGATTCATCCGGCATGATTCTGGCCAGCAGCCGCGATGCATAAGGGAGCAAAGCCAGCACCAGCACCATGGTGAGGGCAGATGCTGCAATGCCGGCAAGCCAACGCCCTATCTTCTTCATAGCGTGCCTCCTGACAGGATGTTGAGCTGCACCAGCAGGGGAATGACCACATAGCGGGCGAGCTGAATAAAGCAAGTCGCCATGCCGATCAGTGCAAAGATGGTCCACACAATGGAAAACCTGCAGCGCTTGCGATGCTTGTTCTGTTCCTTTTGATAAGGGCAGTCTGCACAGGGCTTGACCGGGGGAAGTGGCTGCGTCCAACGCTGCTGCTCGTAGCCCTGCAAGGGCGCGTTGTTCTGCGGGAAACGATGCACGGACTGCTGATTAAAGTAGCGGCCCGGCTGCTGAGTCGGCTGCTGCATGACAGGCCCTCCTCTCGCTCAGGATCAGGCGGATTGTGCGTGGGGGAAAGTCCGCCATATTCCATTATACGACATTTCTTCCGATATTTCCACCCTTTTTCGCTACATTTACATGATGGCGACGAATTCATCCGATGAAAGTCCTGTGAAATCGCAAAAAGCCCTTGCTTTTTATCTGGAAAAATGGCATGATAAAGACTGGAAATCTATGAGTATATGGATGGTGTATCATGGACATTAACTGGTATCCGGGACATATGGCAAAGGCCAAGCGGCTGCTGGCTGATCAGCTGGGCCGCGTGGATGTGGTGGTGGAATTGTGCGATGCGCGTCTACCCTATTCCAGCCGCAATCCCGATCTGGATAAGCTGCTTTCCAACAAGAAGCGCGTGCTGCTGCTGAATAAAGCCGATCTGGCCGATCCGGCCGCAACCAGCGCATGGCTGAACTACTTCCGTTCGCAGGGCATTGATGCGGCGCCCTACAACGCCGCCTCCGGCAAGGCGAAGGACGCCTTGGCCGTGATCGAACGCGCAGCGAAGGAAACCGTCGAGCGTGCTGCCGCCAAGGGTGTGCGCAAGACTGTCAAGGCGATGGTGGTCGGCGTCCCCAATGTAGGCAAGAGCACCTTCACCAATCGGCTTCACGGCGGCGCAGTGGCCAAAACGGGCGATCGCCCCGGCGTGACCCGCTCCAACCAATGGGTGCGCATCACGCCCTATCTGGATCTGCTGGATACCCCCGGCCTCCTGTGGCCGCGTCTGGATGACCAGCTGGCGGCCCGCCGTCTGTGCTATATCGGCACGGTGAAGGATGACGTTGTCGATCTGGCGATGCTGACGATTCATCTTTTGCAGGATATGCTTGCCGTCAAGCCGGATCAGGTGATGGAACGCTACCGCATCAAGGATGCATCGCTGCGGGGGGAAGAGCTGCTGGAGGCCGTATGCCGTGGGCGAGGCTTCCTCATGAAGGGCGGCGTATGCGACTATGACCGCTGCTGCTACGTGGTGCTGGATGAGTTCCGTGCCGGCAAGCTGGGGCGCATCACCCTAGAAATGCCCCAGAAGCCCAAGGCAAGGCTGACGATTCCCGGCGCCAGGGCCGATGCACAGGAGGCACCCCATGGCGAAGATTGACCGTCTGACGCATGCCCAGACACTCATGACACATGATGCGCAGTACATCGGCGTCGTGGCCGGCATGGATGAGGTCGGGCGCGGCCCTCTTGCCGGAGATGTCGTCACCGCCTGTGTTGTAATGCCAAAGGAGCCGCTTATCCTTTGGATTGACGACAGCAAGAAGCTCTCTGAATCCCGGCGTGAAAAGGTGTATCAGGAGATTCTGGACTGCGCGCTGTATGTCGGCATTGGCCGCGCAACGCCTCGGGAAATCGATGAGATGAACATCCTGCAGGCTACGAAGATGGCGATGCTGCAAGCTGCCGCACAGGTTCCTGCGGATATCTTCCTGATCGACGCCGTGACAGATCTCGGCCTCAATGGCCGCGAGATCCCGATCATCAAGGGCGATGCGACCTCCTATGCTATTGCAGCGGCCAGCATTGTAGCCAAGGTCACCCGTGACCGGGAGATGATCGAGCTGGATAAGCTCTACCCGGCCTATGGCTTTGCCCGCAACAAAGGCTACGGCACGGCTGAACACATTGCGGCGCTCAAGGAGTTTGGCCCCTGTCCTGTGCACCGGCGCAGCTTCATCCGGAATTTCTGCGTATGAAGCAGTATGACGCCGGTTTGAATGGGGAAAATCAGGCTGAGGCGTATCTGTGCGCCAAGGGGATGATGGTCATTGCCCGACGCTATCGCGCGCAGGACGGCGAGATCGATCTGATCATGCAGGATGGCAGAACCATCGTCTTTGTGGAGGTCAAGGCCCGTCCCAGAGGCCGCGCGGGGGATGGTCTGCTGGCTGTCACGTCCGCCAAGCAGCGCCGGATGACGCATGCTGCCCTGTCTTTTCTGGTGGAGCGGGAATGGATGAGCCATCCAGTTCGTTTTGATGTTGTGGAGATCACGGCACAGGGCATCATCCACGTGCCCAATGCCTTTCCTGCCTGTATGTGAGGCATAATTTCTGGATCTGGAGTGATCGAATTTGCGTTTATCCAAACGGGTGCTGCTGGCTATAGCAGCGCTACTGCTCTTCCTTTTTCCATCAGGCGCTGTGGGAGAAGGGGAAAATCTGCTGCTGAACCCCAGTTTTGAGGAACTTGGCGATGACGGCCTTCCTACGGACTGGTACACCGATGCGTACGTCAGCCGTGAGGGCGTGACGCTCTACGGGGTGTCAAACGATGCCCAGGACGGCTCGGTCAGCGTGACGGTGGAGAATCTGGGCATGAATGATGCCCGCTTTGCCCAGCGCGTCAGGGTCAAGCCGAGCACCATGTACCGCCTGTCCGGCTATATCAAGGCGGACGAGATCGTTGACAGCGGCCGTGGAGCCAATCTGTCCATTGCCGATATCTATGTCTTCAGCCAGAGCGTCTTCGATTCCGCGGGCGACTGGCTTTATGTGGAGATGTATGGCGAAACTGGCGAGGATCAGAAGGAACTGACGGTCTTTGCCCGCGTCGGCGGTTACAGCGGCGAGAGTATCGGCAAAGCCTCCTTTGACGCTTTGTCCCTTGTCGAGGTGGATGTGCTTCCCTCTGGTGTGGTAGCCGAGGCCTGGTATCAGGTGGAAGCGCCCGTGATTGATGCGGGCGTTGATGCTGCTGAGACGGACGGGGAGGGCTCGCCCTTCTGGCCCTGGCTGCTGGTAATCGCTGCCTGCTATGCCTACGCTGCCGCTGCGATGATGCGCCGTCTGCAAAAGGATGCCCGGGTTGAGGCACTGCAGGACGCCGCCAGGGGAAAGCGCCCCGGCATGCCGCTCTTTGCCATGGCTGGGCTGATTGTGGCGGCGGCTCTGCGCCTGGCTGTGGCGCTCACCGTGGATGGTTACCAGGTGGATGTGAACTGCTTCACTGCCTGGGGCAATACCATGGTGAATTACGGCGCATCCCTGTTCTATCAATCCAACTGGTGCGATTATACGCCCGGCTACATCTACGTGATGGGGCTCAATGGTTTGCTGTCCCAGTCGCTCAATGGCGTTGTCAGCGCCGCGTTTGTGCATAAGCTGGTGCCGATGGCCTGCGATTTACTGGCTGCCTGGCTGGTATACCGTCTGGCAACAGAGCATCAGTATACTCGTCAGCAATCCGGCCTTCTTGCGCTTTTGATGGCCTTCAACCCTGCTATCTTCATCAACAGCGCCGCATGGTGCCAGATCGACAGCGTGTTGTGCATCGGGCTGATGCTGGTGGCTTATCTGGCCCTCCACCGCAAGTGGATGCTCGTGCTGCCGGTCTATGTGCTGTGCGCACTGGTGAAGCCTCAGGCGCTGATGCTGGGCTTCCTCGGTCTTGCTGCCATAATCATGGAGCTGGTGCAAAACCCCAAGGTCTGGAAGGATATGCTCATCGGCGTGGGTATTTCCGCAGCGGTGGCGCTGGCAGTGGTGCTGCCTTTCAGCCCGAATCAGGAATCGCCCCTGTGGCTCATCAACCTCTACATCGAGACGATGGGTTCCTATCCCTACGCCACGGTGAACACCACGAACCTCTACTACCTCTTTGGCGCGAATTGGGATGCCATTGCCAATCAGGCGGATGTGCTGGCCTGCGTGTTCTTCGCTGGTTTTTCTGCCGCCTGGGCGGTGTACTGCTTCCTGCGCCGCGGGGAGAGGACAAGCAGCTTTATCGAGCCCTGCATCATGGCGATATTCGCCGTGGCATATCTGGGCATGGCCATCGTCGGCACAACCTGGACGAATCTGGGCATCGTTGCCATGGCCATGGCCTTCGCGATCATTCTGCCGATCTTCGTGCGTGGTCAGAAGCTGGAGCATCTGCCGCTTTGCGGTGCAGTGCTGTTCCTGCTGCTCTACGTTTTCGGCATCAAGATGCATGAGCGCTATCTGTTCCCGGCGCTGTTCCTGCTGGGCATGGCGTACGCTATCCGGCGCGACAGGAGAATCCTTGGCCTGCTGATCGGTACCTCCTGCGTCCTGTTCATCAACGAGGGGATCATCCTGGACAATTCCCTTCGCCTGGGCAGCGCGATGGGGCATCTCAACAACGACACGGTTGTACTGGCAAATATTCTGTCGGCGCTGAATGTGGGCATGACGATGTTTGCCGTGTGGCTGTGCCACCGCATCTGCCTGGAGGACGCACCCGAGCAGCTTGGCGAAACGGAGGGCGGGCCTTCGCTGCTGCCTGCGCGCGAACACGAAAAGGAGCCCTGCACGCCCCTGACCTTCAAGGATACAAGCATGCTGCGCTGGACACGCCTTGACCTCATCCTTGTGCTCGTCGTGACGGCGATCTATTCCGTCGTGACGCTCACGACCCTGGGTTCGACCAAAGCGCCGCAGAATCCCTGGAAATCCACCAATGTTAACGAGCAGGTCATCATTGACCTGGGCGCGTACTATGATGATTTCACCATGCTCTACTTCTGTCAGGTGAGCTATGATGACTTCAACGTGGCCATCAGCGATGACGGCGAGAACTGGTCGCCGGAGTACTGGGCGCAAATGGCGGAGGGCCAGTGCTTCCGCTGGAAATACCTCGTGCCTGCCTATGAATCCGGCGGCAGCATCAACTATACATCGCCTACGACAGTGGCGGGCGTAGAGCACCTCTCCGGACAATTTGTCCGCATCACGCCCCGGCAGATCGGACTGATCATCAACGAGGTCATCTTCAAGGATGCCCAGGGAAATATCATCCCGGCCAACGTTCTGGGCGCGCTGAATGCCAACACGGCCTCGCCGCTCTACTCCGCGCCGGAAAACCTTCTGGATGAGCAGGATACCCTCGAAGGCGAGCCCGGCTGGTGGAATTCCACCTACTTTGACGAGATCTACCATGCCCGTACCGGCTTTGAGCACTTGAACGGCACCGTGCCCTACGAGACGAGCCATCCGCCGCTGGGTAAGGTTATCATGAGCTGGTGCATTGCCGTCTTTGGCATGACGCCCTTTGGCTGGCGCTTTGCAGGCGCGCTCTGCGGCATTCTGATGCTGCCTGCGATGTATCTGATTGCCAAGCAGCTGACCAAACGCACGGATATGGCCTTTGCCGCCATGATGATGATGGCTCTGGACTGCATGCACTTCACCCAGACACGCATCGCAACCATCGACAGCTTTCCGGTGCTTTTCATCATCCTGAGCTATTTCTTCATGCTGCGCTTCATGCAGCGGGATGTCGTGCTTGATCCGGTGAAGAAGCTCTTACCCGATCTGGCGCTGTCCGGATTCTTCATGGGCTGCGGCTTTGCAAGCAAGTGGATCGGCGCGTATGCAGGCGTTGGTCTTGCCATCCTGTTCTTCTGGACCTGCTTCCGTCATCTGCGCATCGGCATGGATGCTGCCCGGATGCTGCGCAGCGGCAAGGCTATGCCGCAGCAGGAGATTGACATCCTTGAGAAGCGTGATAAGCCAGCCATGAGGCGTGTGATCACCCTTTGCCTGTGGTGCCTGCTGTTCTTTGTGGCTGTTCCTGCGCTGGTCTATCTGCTGTCCTACATTCCGTATTTTGCCTATACGCATGTGGATGGCCCAATTGACTTCATCCAGCGTGTCATCCGCGCCGGCGAAAGCATGCTGTCCTACCATTCCACCCCCCGCCTGGGCATGGATCATCCCTTCTACTCGCCATGGTATGAATGGCCGCTCATTCAGCGCCCGATGTACTATGCATCGCCCGCCTTTGTGCCTGAAGGCTGGAGCTACGCCATCTTCTGCTTTGGCAATCCGGCAGTGTGGCTGGTGGGTCTGGCAGGCGTCTCCTACGCGGCCTATGCCTGGATCCGTCAGCACCGCTACCGCATTGCGGAGCGTGACACGACCTGGCAGCTGTACAGCGATACCTGGGATGTGTCGGCAGCCTTCGTGCTGATCGGCCTCCTGGCGCAATTCCTGCCCTGGGTGCTGGTACCCCGTGGAACCTACATCTACCATTACTTTGCCAGCGTGCCCTTCCTCATTCTGGGCACAACGCTGCTCCTCCACCACCTGTCCCTGCGCTTCCCGCGCATGGGCCGGAGGATCACCTGGGCATACCTGATGCTCTGCCTGATCATGTTCATCGGCTTCTTCCCCTATGCCAGCGGCGTGTTGACGCCCACCTGGTGGTTGGATTTCATGCGGAAGTTCCTGCGAATCTGGTATTAACTCACGGCTGCTGTGATGCTTTGTCGCAGCAGCTTTTTGATGCGGTTGCATTTTTCCTGAAATTGCTGTACAATGATTTTATAAACATGCATGACAGACGGAGGTGCCCCCATGCTGGCACGCACATTGAGCTATGGTCTTTCGGGCGTCAGCGGCTTTGCTGTGATGGTTGAAGTCTTTGCCGCCAACGGTATGCCGGCGCTGGAGATCATCGGCCTTCCGGATGCCTCGGTCAAGGAAAGCCGTGATCGCGTCAGCGCAGCGATTGTCAACAGCGGCTTTGCCATGCCCATATCACGCCTGACAGTCAACCTTGCGCCTGCTGATACGAAGAAGGAAGGCCCTGCTTTTGACCTGCCCATTGCGGTGAGCATCCTGATGGCGTCCAATCAGCTGGAGCCGATGGACTTGACGCGAACACTGCTGCTGGGCGAGCTTTCCCTGGATGGAACATTGCAACCCGTTCGCGGCGCACTCCCGATGGTCATCAGCGCCAGTGAGCAGGGAATCGAGGAGGTCATTCTGCCCAGCGGCAATGCGGAAGAGGTGGCATGCATCCAGGGGATCCGCGTATACCCGGCAAAAAATTTGCGCAACGTGATCCAGCACCTGAAGGGGAAGGAGACAATCCCGGCGCAGGTGCAGCGCTCCTATCAGGAGATTGTCCAGTCCAGCCGGTGCGTAGTGGATCTGGCGCAGGTGCAGGGACAGCTTGGCGCCCGCCGTGCGCTGGAGGTGGCGGCTGCCGGCGGCCATAACATGCTGATGATCGGCGTCCCCGGATCAGGCAAGACCATGCTGGCACGCTGCCTGCCCGGCATCCTGCCTCCCTTGACTTTCGAGGAAGCGCTGGAAACAACGCGAATTCACTCCATCGCAGGAAAGCTTACGCCTGGAAGTGGTCTGATGGCAACTCGTCCGTTTTGTGCACCGCATCACAGCGCATCGGTGGCCAGCCTTATCGGCGGCGGCTCGGCCGCCCGTCCGGGTGAAGTCAGCATGGCGCACAACGGCGTGCTGTTTCTCGATGAGCTGCCGGAATTCAACAGAAATGCTCTGGAGGCCCTGCGCCAGCCCCTTGAGGATGGTGTGGTGTCGGTCACCCGCGTTCATCATCAGGCCCAGTATCAATCCAGCTTTATGCTCATCGCAAGCATGAACCCGTGCCCCTGCGGCTTTTTTGGCAGCAAGCAGAAGCAGTGCCGCTGCTCCAAGAACGAAATTCGCCGCTACCTGGACCGTGTGTCCGGCCCGCTGCTGGATCGTATCGATATTCAGATTGAGGTGGATGCTGTGCCGGTCAAGGAGATTAACGCCGGCGGTGCTGCGGAGTCATCCGCCGATGTTGCCAAGCGGGTTCGCCGTGCACGCGA
The DNA here is from genome assembly GCA_017481825.1 of Clostridia bacterium. Lineage (GTDB taxonomy): Bacteria > Bacillota > Clostridia > Christensenellales > Aristaeellaceae > UBA11524. The sequence continues at coordinate 62,811 of JAFUOR010000037.1, read as the reverse complement.
GATTCAGCAGCAGCGTTACAGGCTTGATGGCATCCACTGCAACGCGCAGTTGGACGCCCGGCTGTCCAAGCGCTATTGCCCCATGACAAACGAGGCAACCAGCATCCTTCACATGGCTGTTGACCGTATGGGCATGAGCATGCGCGCCTATGGGCGTGTCATCAAGGTAGCTCGTACCATTGCCGACCTGGCGGGGGCAGAGCTGATCAGGACGGAGCATGTGGCCGAGGCAATTCAGTACCGTGAACTGGACGGAAAATATTGGCGCTGATGGTCATTTGTTGATGAATTACTTTTGCATCGGTTATTGAAAACCTTGTCAAAAGCTATTATATGTGATATACTGAAACCATCCTGATTCTGGAGGAATGATCAACATGTATTGGATTGTTACAGATTCGGCCATTGATATGCCGGTGAGCTGGATCAAGCAGCAGGAATGCTTCAAGGTGCTGAGTCTTTCTTATCTGATGGACGGTCAGGCCTATGTGCCCGACGGTACGGACGAGGGCACCAAGGCAATCTATGACGCGATGCGCGACGGCAAGATACTGACCACGTCTCAGGTGAACAGCGAGACCTGGGCTGAATGCTTCCGTGAGCTGGCGGGCGCAGGGCATGATGTGCTGACCATCGCTTTCTCCAGCGGTCTGTCCGGCACCTGTGCGGCGGCGCAGTCTGCGGCAGAGGAGGTTCGCGCGGAGTTCCCGGAACGGAAGCTTGTGGTGATCGACAGCCTCTGCGCATCGGCAGGTGAGGGGCTGCTGGTGCACTATGCCCTGAAAAACCGGGCAGATGGCATGTCCTTTGACGACAATGCCGCCTGGGTGCAGAACAATGTGCAGAACATCGTCCACTGGTTCACGGTGAATGACCTGATGCATCTCTATCGCGGCGGCCGCGTATCTGCCACCAGCGCCTATATCGGTACGCTGGCACGCATCAAACCGATTATGCGCGTGGACGAGGCAGGCAAGCTTGCCGTGAAGGAAAAAGCAGCGGGTCGCCGCCGCAGTATTCACATCCTTGCGGATAAGATTCGTCAGGATATTGTGAAGCCCGAGGGTCAACTGATTATGATCTCCCATGGTGATTGTGCGGATGAAGCCCAAGCGTTGGCGGATATGCTCAAAGCCTCCCTGCCGGTTGAGGACGTCCAGCTGACGTATGTTGGCCCCGTAATTGGCGCGCATACGGGTCCAGGCGTTATCGCGGTATTCTGTCTTGGTGAATCCCGTGCACCCAAGGGAAAGTAAAAACGAGGCCTTCCGACATGCTGCCGGAAGGCTTCCTGTTGAATGGAGGGATTGATATGCTGCACGATAAGCTCCCTGGACGAAATGACCCTTGTTGGTGCGGCAGCGGACGGAAGTATAAGAGCTGCCACGCACAGACGGATCAGCGTATGGCAGCCCTTGCGGCGCAGGGGCATCTGGTTCCAGAACGCAAACTGCTCAAAACGCCCGCGCAGATTGAAAAGATCCGGCAGAGCGCGAAGATCAATGTCGCTGTGTTGGATGAGATCGGCAGGCAGATCCATGAGGGCATGGCAACCTCGGAAATTGATCGCATCGTCTACGATATGACGACTGCCATGGGCGGAATTCCAGCGCCGCTGAACTACAAGGGGTATCCTTACAGCGTCTGTACGTCCGTCAATGATCAGGTGTGCCACGGCTTTCCATCAGAGAAGGTCATCCTGCGCGACGGCGACATCGTGAATGTTGATTGCTCCACCATTCTGGACGGCTATTTCTCTGATTCCTCCCGGATGTATTGCATTGGCCAGGTGAGCGAGGAAAAGCGCAAGCTGGTCGAGGTTACCCGTGAATGCGTGGAACTGGGATTGCAGGAGGTCAAGCCCTGGGGCTTCCTCGGCGATATGTCCCAGGCGGTTCATGATCATGCAAAAAAGCATGGTTACAGCGTTGTGAAGGAGATCGGCGGTCATGGTGTCGGTCTGGAATTCCATGAGGATCCCTTCGTGAGTTACACAGGCGTTCGCGGCACGGATATGGTGCTTGTCCCCGGTATGATCTTCACGATCGAGCCGATGGTTAACATGGGTACGGACGCAGTCTGTACGCATATCGATAATGATTGGGAAATCTTCACGGCGGACGGCAAGCCCTCCGCGCAGTGGGAACTAATGGTGCTTGTCACCGAGGACGGGTATGAGGTTCTGAGCTGGTAAGGAAAAATATCGGCTTTGGAGGGTGTGAAAAGGCGAAGATCGTCCATTGACAGCCCCGGAAAAAGGCACTATAATAAAAGTGTGTGATAACGATTCCGGCCAAAGGCCGCAGAAAAGCGAGGAATACAAATGAGCTGGGCTGAGCGCGCCACGGAACTGATTGAAAATCTGCTTGTGTTTGCCGAGGAGAAGCAGCTGACAGAAGCAGTTGACCGTCCCTACTACCGCAATCTGCTGCTGGATGCGATGGATCTGGATGCTCCAGAAGGGGAGCCGAAGGTCGATGTGGAGGTTCCTGCCACTGCCACGAAGATGCTTAATGGGCTTTGCGATCTGGCGGTGGAGCATGACCTCATTGAGGACATGACCTATGCCCGCGATCTGTTCTCCGCGCGCTTGATGGGTCTGCTGACGCCGTCGCCCAAGACGGTTCGCGAAGCGTTCCTGAAGGATGTTGCTGATGGAAACAGCGAGCAGGCGACACAGCGCTTCTACGATATGTGCCGCGCCTGCGACTACATCAAGGTGGACGCCATCGCACAGAACGTGCGCTATTTTGCTGACAGCCCGGCAGGGGAGCTGGAGATCACCATCAACCTCTCCAAGCCGGAGAAGGATCCCAAGGAGATCGCCAAGCTCAAAAACGCGCCCAGCGTCGGTTATCCCAAGTGCATGCTGTGCGTGGAGAATCCCGGCTATCGTGGGCGCAGCAATTTCCCTGCGCGCCAGAATCACCGCGTCGTACCGGTGAAGCTCTCCGGACAGGACTGGTATGTGCAGTATTCCCCCTACGCCTACTACGCGGAGCACTGCATCGTCTTCAACAGCCAGCACGTGCCCATGAAGATCTCCCGCGGTACCTTCGAGCGTCTGTTTGATTTCGTGCGTCAGCTGCCGCATTACATGTTGGGCTCCAATGCTGATCTGCCCATCGTCGGCGGCTCCATCCTCAACCACGATCATTTCCAGGGCGGGCGCTATACCTTCCCGATGGATCAGGCCTGCGTGAAGGCCGCGCTTGTTTCGCCCAACCCTGCGGTGAAGGCGAGCATTCTTGACTGGCCCATGTCCGCCGTGCAGCTGACCGGCACGGATGAAAAGGCGCTGATTGATGAGGCTGAACGCATCCTGAATGCCTGGCGTGCCTGGTCTGACGCCTCCTGCGATGTCTATGCTGAAACCGACGGCACGCCCCACAACACCATCACGCCCATTCTTCGCAAGGTGAATGGCGAATATCGGCTTAACCTGGTGCTGCGCAACAACCGCACCAGCCAGGAGCATCCGTTGGGTATCTTCCACCCCCATGCGCCGCTCCACCACATCAAGAAGGAGAACATCGGCCTGATCGAGGTGATGGGCCTGTTCATTCTCCCGGGCCGTCTCAAGACGGAGCTGGCCGCGCTGCAGGAGTTCCTGACCGGCAAACGCCCCATGGTGCGTCCTGGGGAGAACGACATGTCCGCCAAGCACTACGATTGGCTTGAGCAGATCGTCAGCGATCACGGCCTATGTAAGGATGATGTCGAAGCAGAGGCCCTCCTGCGCAGAGAGGTCGCAAAGGTATGCGCGCAGGTGCTGGCGGATGCAGGCGTGTACAAGCAGGATGAAAACGGCCTGAATGGCTTCAAGCGCTTCATGGCCAGCCTGGGTTATCAGGCATAACAAGCAAAAAAATGGCAGGGGAGTCGTCAATGACTCCTCTGCCATTTCTTATTCATGGAGCTTACGTTCTTTTTCCAGCTGTGCGCGCTTGCTACGCAGCCGATACGTGGCGTAGATGACCAGAACGAGGGCACCGAAGAGAAGGGTTGTGAGAATGCCGAGGAAGAAGCCGTCCTTGGGTGTCGCGTAGGACAGTTTGCCATAAAGAATCATCATGTTGATCAAATTGAGAATGAGAATCGGTATGAACCCCGCAGGCAGCTTTTCAAAGCGCTTCATGTGCTCCAGCCGGGATGCCACATTGGAGAACATTTCAAAGGGGCCTTCCGCCGCATTTCTGCGGAAATATGCCCAGTACAGGTAATGCCCGATCAGCTCCGCACCGGTTTCCTCGACGAAGGTGATGTACTCATGGTTTGATTCCTCCGGCACATTGCGCTCCAGCGCCTCAAGACGGTAGATGTAGCGCACAGTTGCATCATAGGCGAATTCATAGCGCAAGCCCTTCACCCGGATGAGCTGCCAGCCCTGCTCGGACATACTGTTCAGCCAGATTTCTTCCTCTTCCCATGCCCAGACGCCAAAGAATTTCCATATGACCTTATTCTTCATGAGCCTGACCTCCTAAAACTCTCTCGCCGCTGCGCACCAGTTCACGCAGCCGTTCCAGCTCCTGCAGGGCAACTGCATGCCCCTGCGCGGTGATGACATATTCCTTCTTGCGGCTGGGGGCATCACCATCCAGCGCCCTGATCCAGCCCTTGCCAACCATGGTGCTCAACGCACCGTAGAGCGTTCCTGCAGCCAGCCGGACACGGCCATTGCTCATGCCCTCGACATTCTGCATAATGCCATAGCCATGGAGCGGCTCACCAAGGGACAACAGGATGTAGAAAACCGCTTCGGTCAATGCAATGGATTCCATGTGACGCATGCTCCTTTCTTCCTGGATCGTTATAACGCAGACCGTCATATCGCCGTCCGATATATTTATTATATCGGAACCCGATACAATTGTCAATATCTTTTTGAAAACAAATGAAAAAGCCCAGCACACATGGTGCTGAGCCGAAATATTCGATTAGAGCAGCCCTTCCGACCAATCCACCTGATCCATCAGGAGGGTGCAGAGCGCATTCAGGCCGGATGCATCCGCCTCATCGAAACGGCCGAGGATCGGTGCATCAATATCCATGACACCGAGCAACACGCCATCCTTGATCAGCGGCAACACGATCTCAGAGTTGGAAGCGCTGTCGCAGGCGATATGCCCTGGAAACTGATGGACGTCCTTTACCAGCTGAATCTCTCTGCTGGCCGCCGCTGTGCCGCACACGCCGCGCCCCACAGGAATGAGGGTGCAGGCCGTCTTGCCCTGGAAGGGCCCCAGGTGCAGCGTTTGCCCCTTCAGGAGATAGAAGCCAGCCCAGTTGATATCAGGCAGAGCCTCCCAAAGCAGTGCCGCTGCGTTGGAAAGTGCAGAGACCGGCGGGCAATCCTCGATCAGGGCGGCAAGCTGCCTGGACAAAAGGGGATACAGCTCGGCCTTGTCAGAAGGCCAGCAGATGGACTGATGCATGAGAACCTCCATTACAGGACATACAGATAAATCGAGAAGAAGTGCAGCGCTGTGCCGATCATGCAGAAAAAGTGAAACACCGAATGAAAATAGCGTTTCCTGGAACCAATGGCGTAGAGGATGGCGCCCAACGTGTAGGCTATTCCGCCGAAAAGGAGCAGCATCAGCCCCGGAAATGCCAGGGAAGAAAAAAGCTCCTTGCTGGCGAAGACAACCACCCATCCCAGCGCAATATAGCAGAACACGGACAGCTTTGCAAACCGTTTCAGGCTGACAGCGTTGAGCACAATTCCAAGGAGCCCCACACCCCAAACCACACCGAAGAGAATCCAACCGGTTGTTCCGCGCAGGGTGATGAGGGTATAGGGCGTATAAGTGCCCGCGATCAGCAGAAAAATGGTGCAGTGGTCGATAACGCGAAATACGCGCTTGGCCTTATTGACCTTCAGGGCATGATAAAGGCAGCTCATCAGGTACAAAAGGGTCGTGGTCAGGCCAAAGACAATGCTCGACGCCAGCTTGTAACCATCAAGAGGGCTGCAGCTTTTTACAATACATAAAACCAGCGCCGCAATGCCAAGTCCGGCGCCGATGCCGTGGGTGATGCTGTTCATCAGCTCTTCACCCAGGGTGTACTTCGGGATGGCAATGCGGTGCTGCTTCTGATTTGCTTGTTCCATAGGAAAATCCATCCTCCTTGCGATTGATACATGCATTATAACACAAATGTAAACCGATTACAAGGTTTTCAAAAACTTATCATGTATCTTCTGTATCAATCAAGGATGGCAAAACGCTTACTTGACCAGACGATAAAGGGATACAACCTTGCCCAAGATGGTTACCTCATCCGTATAGATGGGCTCCATGGTTTTGTTTTCGGGCTGGAGGCGGAAATGACCATTTTCCTTGAAGAAACGCTTCACCGTCGCGGAATCATCAATCATGGCGACCACAATCTCGCCATTGAGGGCTTCCTGCGCACGGCGCACAACGATGAAATCACCGTCCAGGATGCCTGCATCGATCATGGAATCGCCGCGGACATGCAGAATAAAGTGCTCGCCTTCGCCCAGCATGACCTCGGGGATGGAGACATACTCATCCAGATTTTCTTCCGCAAGGATGGGAACGCCGGCGGTCACGCGACCGATCACAGGCACAGCAGTGGTGCTGTTGCGCACGAAATTCGGATCGCCAACAACCTCCATGGCACGAGGCTTCATAGCGTCGCGGTGGAGCAGGCCGCGCTTCTCCAGCCGCTGGAGGTGGCCATGCACCGTGGAGGTGGACTTGAGGCCCACTGCCGTTGCAATCTCACGCACAGACGGGGGATAGCCCTTCGTCTGAATTTCCGCCTTGATGAAGTCAAGAATACGCTGCTGATTATCGCCGCGAGGTCTCTGCATAGATAGAACCACCTTTTGCAATTTTTGTTCGGCCTTATTATAACACAGATCGGAATAAAAATCAAACAATCGTTCGATGATTGCGGAAATTCTTTTCCTGTGCTATAATGCTACCGGAGGCGATACGCGTTGGCTAAGCAAAGAGAATGCCTGCTCTATGATGGAAAGGTCTGCGATGGCTGCGGCGAATGTGACCGCTGCGATCTTGATCCTGACAAGCTGTGCGACAACTGCATGAAGTGCATGGGGGATATGGCTGACTTCCGTGCCGTAACCATTTCCGGCATCAGGCTGGAAAATGAAAATGACGCCGGGCGATAAGGCTGCGGCGTCATTGCTTGTTTTGGTCAGCGGATGATGTATCAAAGACGGGGAGTTCCACATTTTCTGCGGCCATGCGGCGGCGCGCATCGGTCATGTCGGCATAGTGCTTGCGTGTCGTGTCAACAGAAGAATGGCCCAGCACATCCGCCACAAGGTAGATATCGCCGGTTTTGTTGTACAGGTTAGTCGCAAAGGTGCTGCGGAGCTTGTGCGGGCTGATTCTGGGCTTGAGAGGCGCTGCAATTGCCGCGTACTTCTTCACCAGATTCTGCACGGCGCGCTGGGTGATGCGGCGCCTCTGCATGGACAGGAACAGCGCGTCCTCGTGTCCCGGCAGGGGGTCGACCTTCTCACGCTCGGCCAGGTATTCCGCCAGCGCCTCAGCGACTTCCGGCGGGAAATACAGCACCACCTGATTACCGCCCTTGCGGGTCACCAGAAAGGCATTGTCTTCCAGATTCACATCAGCAATATTCAGGCCGATGCACTCCGAAACACGAACGCCCGTGCCTAAAAACAAGGATAACAGCGCGTAATCTCGCTTAACTGTTAGCTTGTGCCAGGCTTTTTGGCGATCCGTCAAACCGTCGCCAGTGGCGGCCTGCTCCAGAATTTTGTGCATTTCATCCATTGTCAGGCGCAATATGGGTTTCTCATGAATCTTGGGAAGAGGCACCAGCGTCGTAACATTGGCCGGGATGCGCTGATTCTTAAACAGGTATTCGTAGAAGGCCCTAATGGAGCATAGCTTGCGTTTGATGGCCAGATCGTGATTCGTGAGGGCTTTCACCGGGACATCACTGTCAGGCTCAGTTTTGTAGTAGAAGGTGAGGTATTCAACATAGGCCGTCAGATCACTCTGCGTCAGCTGCGCAAGGTCAGCATCCGTAAAGGCATACAGCGGCTTCTGTGCAAAAAGGACGCGCTCTGTTTGCAGAAAGTGAAAGAAGGTTTTCAGATCGATTGCATAGGCCAGACGCGTAAACGTACCGGTGGTTACGGCAATGGCACGCAGGAAATCTCCGCATGCCTGCGGCAGCTCACGGGCGATTTCACGAATCTGCACAATGCGCTTGGCATCAATCTGTTCACGGTAGGATGATGCATCTGCCAACGGAACCCCTCCTTTCATCCGAAATGGTAGCTATCTATTCGCAAAACTGTGGTTTAGCGAATAGATACAAATTCCTGTGCCCCTCTCCCGAAGCCGTCGTTCATTCCTCGTCCATGGCATTCAGCCGACGGTATTCCTTGATAGCGCCCGTGGCCAGCTCATCACAGCGGTTGTTCTGCGGATGATCCGCGTGGCCTTTGACTTTCACAAAGGTCACGTTATGCTTGCGGGTCTGCGCCAGCAGAATGAACCAGAGATCCTGATTCTCAACCGGAGCGCCGGTGGACGTCTTCCATCCCCGCTTCTGCCAGCCGTCGATCCAGTGATCATTGAATGCCTGCACCATATAGTTGCTGTCCGAATACAGCGTTACATCGCAGGGCTCCTTGAGGGCTCCCAGTGCGCTGATAGCGGCAAACAGCTCCATGCGGTTGTTGGTGGTTCCAGCCATGTAGCCGCTCATTTCCTTCTTGTGCGGACCGAATTCTAGGATGCAGCCCCAGCCGCCCGGACCGGGATTGCCAGAACAGGCGCCGTCGGTATAGATGTTAACCTTCTTGCGAGGACGGGTTTCAGACAAAGCAATACGCTCCTTTATGGTAAATATGCATAAAAATGCAATGATTATTTGGACATGTCGCGCGATTTCTGCGCACAAACCTTCATGGCATCCATGATGGCGGCGCGGAAGCCCTTGCGCTCCAGCTCCTCAACGGCTTCAATGGTCGTTCCTGCGGGAGAACAGACGGCATCCTTAAGGGCTGCAGGATGCATGCCGCTTTGCAGCACCATCAGCGCGCTGCCCAGCAGGGTCTGGGCGGCCATTTCATAGGCACAGGGGCGCGGCAGGCCTTCCTTGACGCCAGCATCCGCCATGGCCTCGATCATCATGTAGACATACGCAGGACTGCTGCCGCTGATGGCAATCACGCCATCGAAGAGCTTCTCCGGCAGCACGACGGTGCGTCCCACTGCGTCGAAGATGCCCTTAGCGAACTCGAAGTCCTCCTGGGAGAATGTCGTGTCGTCGCAAAGGGCGGTCATGCCCTCGCCTACCATGGCAGGTGTGTTGGGCATCACGCGCAGATAGGTTGCGCCGCTGCCCTCCAGCTTATCAGCCAGCTGCTGAACCGTCCAGCCCGCAGCGATACTGATCACAGCCTTGCCATTCAGCTCGTCATGGATATGGTCGATCGTTTCGCTGAGGTACTGGGGCTTCACTGCCAAAATGATCATATCGCACATTTCGGCCAGCTCCACGTCGGATTCCGTGCAGGTCAGGCCAGGCAGTTCATCAGAGAGCTCCTCCAGCTTGCGTGTGCTCAGATCGCACACGGCCATATCCTCGGCCTTGAGGTATTCAGCAGCAATCACACCGCGCAGGATGGCGCTGCCCATATTGCCGGAACCAATGAAACCAAGCTTCAGCATCACAATCAGTCCTTTTGCATTGAATTCCTGCCTATTATACCATGAAAAAGTCCGCCTGCAAAGGGTTTCTCCCCCTGCGGGCGGGCAAATTCGCAAAAAATGCAATCAAATGGCAACGTTGCAGACCTTGAAGCCGATGGCCTGATACACCCTCGATGACGCAGCCCCGTTGGCACGAACCGTTATCAGATGGGCGCCATCCGAGAGGGCCTCCCGCACTGCCTGGCGGCAGACAGCACGCGCCAATCCCTGCCGCTGAAACGTCGGAAGCGTGGACACAAGCTCCAGAGAGCTGATGCCGTGATCGCTGATCGTCGCAGCAATGCTGGCAGGCGCACCATTTTGATAGAGCACATAGCAAGCCATCAGGCGGTGTGTAATCCAAACATAGTGTTGTGCCGGATGAATGTCAAGGCGCCCGCCTGCAAGCATCTCATTGGCGATGGCTGCCCAAATGGCGAATTCCTCCGGCGTCTGCACGCGGCGAATGTCATATGCGCCATCACCATCGATAAAATCTTCCGGCTGCATGGCAAGGTACTGCTCGTCATCATCGTCGAAGCTTTTCTGGCCATGCGGCCTGTCCGTGCTAAAGAAGCGCCGAAACACCCCGTCAGATGCTGTCAGACTGACCCAGCATGGCACACCGAGGGCCTTGATTTCATCAATGATGCGCTGCTGCTCCGGTGCAGGCAAATCCTCAATGCGGATGTCATACACGAAGGAAATCCCCTGCTCCCCTGCCTTTGGATGCACAAAGCGGTAAGCGCCAGCATCCAGGATATCCATGTGCTCCGCCGCGCCAAACAGGCTGATGTAAAGGTTTGCACCATGGTCGATGTGCCGGATGATCTCGCGCTCGGTCATGGGAAGGCCTCTTTCTTACAGGATGTACTTCTTCATGTCAACCGGCTTGTTCTCGCCGGACAGGTGCGCGCGGACGTAATCGCCGTTGATAGAGAGCTCCACAGGCGGCATGTCCGCGTCTCCGGCATTGAAGGAGATGTCTTCCAGCAACTGCTCGAATACTGCGTGCAGACGGCGTGCACCGATATCCTCAGCGGTCTCGTTAGCCACGAAAGCGGCCTCTGCAATGGCTTCGATGGCGCTGTCTTCAAAGGAAAGATGCACCCTGTCAACCGCCAGCAGCGCCTTGTACTGCAGCGTCAGAGCGTTGTCCGGCTGTGTCAGGATGCGCTGGAAATCCTCACACGTCAGGGATTTGAGCTGCACATGCACCGGGAAACGTCCCTGCAGTTCGGGAATCAGGTCGCTGACCTTCGCCACATGGAAGGCACCCGCAGCAATGAAGAGCATGTAATCCGTTTTCACGGGGCCATACTTGGTGTTGACCGTACTGCCCTCGACGATGGGCAGGATGTCGCGCTGCACGCCCTCGCGGCTCACGTCAGGGCCGCTGCCAGCTCGGTGGCCTGCGATCTTGTCGATCTCATCGATGAACACGATGCCGTGCTGTTCAGCGCGCTGGATGGCTTCCTCGTGGACGTTGTCCATGTCGATGAGCTTGTCGCACTCCTCGTCTTCCAGGAGGCGACGGGCTTCCTTGACCTTCACGCGGCGCAGGCGGGTTTTCTTGGGCATCATGTTGCCCATCATATCGCCCAGGCTGATGGCGCTTCCGCCCACCTCCAGCGTAGGGGCAGCCTCTTCGACCTCGATCTCCAGCTCCTGCTCTTCCAGCTCACCGCGCATCAGCTGCGCACGGACTTCACCGCGCTTGCCACAGACCTCGGGGGTCTCATCGACCTTGGGTTCAGCGGGCTTTCGGCCCAGCAGATAATCCAGGCTCAAGCTGTTGCTGCTGGGCTTCTTGGGCGGATTGACAAGAAGCGTCACCAGACGATCCTCGGCGATGACCTTCGCCCGGGGCTCGACGCGCTTGATGTGCTCCTCCTTAACCATGCGGATGGCGTTCTCAACCAGATCTCGCACAATGCTCTCCACATCGCGGCCCACATAACCGACCTCGGTGAACTTCGTCGCTTCCACCTTGACAAAGGGCGCAGCAACCAGCTTGGCAAGGCGCCGGGCTATTTCGGTCTTACCCACGCCGGTGGGACCGATCATGAGGATGTTCTTGGGGCTGATCTCCTCGCGCATCTTCTCGTCCACCATGGAACGGCGATAACGGTTGCGCAGGGCAATGGCCACAGACTTTTTGGCTTCATCCTGTCCGACGATGTAACGGTCAAGCTCGCGGACGATTTGACGGGGCGTCAATTCTGCCATATCACCTGACCTCCTTTACACGTCTTCGACAATGATGTTGTCGTTGGTATACACACAGATGGACGCAGCGATGTGCAGCGCCTTCTCGGCAATCTCATGGGCGGACAGGTCGGTGTTCTCCACCAGCGCACGGGCTGCAGAGAGCGCATAATTGCCGCCGGAGCCGATGGCGACCACGCCGCTGTCGGGCTCCATGACCTCGCCCGTACCGGACAGCACCAGCAGCTGATCCTTGTTGGCAACGATCATCATGCAGTTCATCTGACGCATGCCCTGTTCACTGCGCCACAGCTGGGCCAAAGCCACCGCAGCACGCTCCAGATTACCGTTGCACTGGGTCAGCTTTTCTTCAAACTTGTCAAATAGGGTGAAAGCATCCACCACGGTGCCTGCAAAACCTGCCACAACTTTGCCGCCATACAGACGGCGCACTTTGCGGGCATTGGACTTGAAGATCACGCTTTCGCCCATGGTCACCTGACCATCACCGGCGATGGCAATCTTCCCATCCTTGCAGACGGCACAGATGGTTGTGCCTTTGAGTTCAATGCTCATGTATGTTCCTCCGGAATTGTAAATTAAAGCATCAGAAGTCGATGCTGGGTTCTGATTTGCTTACTGCAACATGCTGCTGGAGAATGCGCACTTTTTCTTCTTCTGAAGTAATTCGGGCATTCAGCCATTCTACAAAGCCCTCTGTTTCCATATCGGTACACCGCTGTGAAGCGAGCCAAGAGCCATACCTCATAGGCCAATAAAACGCCTGTTCAGCAACCCAATCAGGAACGAGAAGAATATTAGCGTCCTCATAAGCCTCATCATAAATGAGGTTTATTTTCTGCACAGAAAATCGCCCTTCCACCAAGTAGATCGTAGCACATCACTATGAAATCAGCATGAAGCCTCATCGCCGTACACATCCCTGCACCAATCCCGCATATATGCCAGCGAACGCTCCGAAATAACGGTATACCGTTCCTGTTTGTTGCGGATCTTCTTGTGCTGCTTGTCCACCACAAGGCTGTCGATCAGGCCAAAGGCGCAGTTCATGGGCTGGAAGTGCTTGTTAGGCGTGCTGACATAGCGGCCCATTGCGCCCAGCGCCGTAATGCCAGGCAGCTCCACCGTGCCGAGCCCACGCAGGTCGCGTCCCAGGGACAGGCCGCACACCAGGCCGCTGGCGGCGCTTTCCACATAGCCCTCCACGCCAGTCATCTGGCCGGCGAAGTAGCACTGCGGGCGGCTGATCATCTCAAAATGCGCATTCAAAAAACCCGGCGAGTGCAAGAAGGTATTACGGTGCATCACGCCATAGCGGGCGTATTCGGCGTTGTCCAGGCCGGGGATCATGCCGAATACGCGCTTCTGCTCCGGCCATTTCAGACGAGTCTGGAAGCCAACCAGGTTGTACAACGAGCCGGTGGTGTTATCCTGGCGCAGCTGCACGACAGCGAAGGCTTCCTTGCCCGTTCGGGGATCGACGAGGCCAACGGGCTTCATCGGGCCAAAGGCCAGCACCATGCGACCGCGGCGCGCCATGGATTCCACGGGCATGCAGCCCTCGAAGACCTTCGATTCCTCAAAGCCGTGGATTTCCGCTGTTTCAGCCTCCAGAAGTGCATCGACGAAGGCGTTGTACTCCGCCTCATTCATGGGGCAGTTGAGATAGTCGTCTCCCCTGCCGTAGCGGCTTTGACGGAAGACACGCTCCATGTTCAGGGAGTCCACCGTCACAATGGGCGCAGCAGCGTCGTAGAAATTCAGCGTCGACAGCCCTGGCAGCGTGGCGATGGTATCACTCAGCGCATCAGAAGTCAGCGGCCCGGTGGCAATAATGACGGGGCCATCGGGGATGTCGGTGACTTCCCTGCTCTGGATGGTCACCAGCGGATGCTCTTTCAGTGCGTTGGTGATGTAGCCGGAGAAGGTGTCACGATCCACCGCCAGCGCGCCGCCCGCAGGCACACGGGCTGCATCAGCAGCAGCCATGATGAGCGAATGACAAAGGCGCATTTCCTCCTTCAGGAGGCCAACAGCGTTGGTCAGACGGTCAGAACGCAGCGAATTGGAGCACACCAGCTCCGCAAAAAGCGGGCTGTGATGAGCCGGAGACATCTTCTCCGGCTTCATTTCAAACAATGTGACATGGACGCCCTGAAGCGCAAGCTGCCATGCGGCCTCGCAGCCTGCAAGGCCTGCGCCGACGACGGTTGCATGCAAATCAGCCATCATTCCACCTCCGCCTCGGTGGAATCATCCTGCTGCACCTCTATGCGGCAGCGGCAGGTTTCGTTGGCGCACAGATGCCACAATTCGCCCTTGCGGCCGCGCTTTTCGACCATGTAGCCGCCGCACTGGGGACACTTGGCCATCACGGGTTTCTCCCAGGACACAAACGCGCATTCAGGATACTTTTCGCAGCCATAGAACTTGCGGTTCTTGCGGCTGGTCTTTTCCATCAAACGTGCGCCGCAGGCGGGACAGGGCGCTTCGATATAATGCAGGATGGGCTTGGTATTGCGGCAGTCCGGGAAGTTGGGACAGGCCAGGAATCGGCCAAAACGACCCATCTTGTAGACCATCATCGCGCCGCACTTGTCGCAAGGCTCGTCGGATGGCTCATCCTTGATTTCGACCTTCTCGATCTGCTGCTCGGCGATATCCAGCGAGCGCTTGAAGTCCGGATAGAAGTCACGGATGATCTGCTTCCAGTCGGCATTGCCCTCCTCCACCGTATCGAGCTTATCCTCAAGGTCAGCGGTGAATTCGGTATCAACGATATCCTCGAAGTACTCCTCCATCATGCTGGTAATCATGCGGCCAAGCTCCGTGGGATAGAGGCGCTTCTTCTCGCGGCTGACGTAGCCGCGTGCAATGATGGTTGTGATAGTGGGGGCATAAGTGGAGGGACGGCCAATGCCCTTCTCTTCCAGCGCGCGAACCAGAGAGGCTTCCGTGTAGCGGCTCGGTGGCTGGGTGAAGTGCTGCTCGCTGTCGATATCCTCCACGGACACGGCATTGCCCTCGGCAAGCTGGGGCAGCGTCGCCTCGGCAGAGGTCACGTCTTCATCCGTGCCCTCCTCGTAAACGGAGGTGAAGCCTGCGAACTTCTTATGCTCGCCGTAGAAGCGCAAGCCAACGCCATCGCCCGTCATGTCCATGGTCATGGTCTCGTAGAGGGCGGGCATCATCTGGCTGGCCAGGAAGCGGTTGTAGATCAGGCGGTACAGGTTGTACTGCTCCTTCGTCAGGGACGCCTTGATCTTCTCGGGCGTACGGCGTACGTCGGTGGGACGGATGGCCTCATGGGCGTCCTGGGCATTCTTGCGGCCCTTGTATTCGTTAGGCTTCTCCGGCAGATATTCATCGCCAAAGCGCTCCGGGATATAGGCGCGCAGGGCGGCCAGGGCATCATCGCTGATGCGGACACTGTCCGTACGGATGTAGCTGACGATACCCTGCGTACCTTCGCCCTCCAGGTCAATACCCTCGTAGAGCTGCTGCACGACCTGCATGGTCTTGGCAGTGGTGAAGCCCAGCTTGCGGCTGGCTTCCTGCTGGAGGCTGGAGGTGGTGAAGGGAGCGGCAGGAAGCTTGCGCTTCTCGCCACTCTTCACGCTGGTGACGGCAAAATGGGCATTCTGGATGCGCTGCACGGCGCGTGCCGCTTCCTCGGCATTGGTGATAACGGCCTTCTCACCGTCAATTGAGGCCAAGCGGGCGGTGAAGTGCACCTTGCGGCCGCGGCCCTGAATGGCCTGCATCTTCGTGGCAATCTCCCAATACTCCTCGGGAATGAAGGCTTCGATATCCTCCTCACGCATCACGACCATGCGCGTGGCAACGGACTGCACGCGTCCGGCAGACAGGCCCTTTTTTACCTTCGCCCACAGCAGCGGGCTGATCTTGTAGCCCACCAGGCGATCCAGCACACGGCGGGCCTGTTGAGCGTCTACACGGCCCATGTCCAGTGGACGGGGGGACTTGAGCGCCGCCTGGATGGCCTTCTTCGTTACCTCGTGGAATTCAATCCGGCAGGGTTTAGAGGTATCCATGCCCAGCACATGGCCCAGATGCCAGGAAATCGCCTCGCCTTCGCGATCCGGGTCAGTTGCGAGGTAAATTTGGGAAGCATTTCGTGCTTCCTTGCGAATGCGGGTCAGAATATCGCCGCGGCCGCGGATGGTGATGTACTTGAGCGCGAAGTCATTATCGACATCCACGCCGATCTGGCTCTTGGGCAGATCGCATACATGGCCCTGGGAGGCCTCCACCTTGTAGCCCTTGCCAAGGAACTTGCTGATCGTGCGCGCCTTGGCGGGAGACTCGACAATAATGAGTTTCTGTTTGGTCGTTGCCATTTTCAATATGCCTCCGATGGATAATCAATAAGATTAGGCTTTGCAATAAGATTTACCGGGCATGGGTTTGATGAGCCCCATCATCTGCAGCATGGTGAGCGCCACAGAAAGCGCAGGCGCGGGAATGCCGGATTTGGCCGCCAGCTGATCGTAGGACATTTCGCCCTGACCAAGGAGGGTATAGACCCGGCGCTGCTCCTCGGTCATTTCGGGCAGCTCCTGCCGGAGGACAACGGAGGGCGTGGGTTCGTCATCCAGCCAGTTCAGATCCTCCAATACGTCCCGGGCGCTGGTGAAGTAGTTTGCACCTTCGCGCAGCAGCTGATGCGCGCCCTCGGCCCAGTCGGTTCCCGGCTGACCCGGATAGGCATAGACCTCCTTGCCGTGATCCAGCGCATGCTGCACCGTGAGCATGCTGCCGGAACGAATGCGCGATTCCATCATCAGGATGGCGCGGCTCAGCCCCGCCAGAATGCGGTTGCGCACCTGGAACACATGAGGGCTTGCATGGAGACCCAGCGGATATTCGCTGAGTAGCATGCCGCCGCGCTGCACGATGTTTTCCTTCAAATCTACGTTCTCCATGGGATAATCCACGTCCATGCCGCAGCCGAGGATGGCGGCGGTGGGGCTTTTGCCCTGCAGGCATCCTTCATGGGCGGCTGTGTCGATGCCCATGGCTAATCCGCTGACGATGGTGACGCCTGCGTCGCTCAGCTCCCGGCAAATCTTCATGGTCGCGTCCATCGCCTGGGGTGAAGCCTTGCGCGAACCGATGACCGTGATGCACTTTCCCATCAGGCAGTCAGGATTGCCGCGGTAGAACAGCAGCGCCGGCGGAGAACGCAAATCGCGCAGGCTGTCGGGATAGCGAGCGTCATCGTGGCTGATAATGCCGATGGACAATTTCTGCATCGTGACCATCATGTCGTGCATCTTTTCCGGTGCTGATTGATCGCGAAGCAGCGTGATAGAGGATTCGCTAATGCGCTTTTGCAGGAAGGTGCTCCCCTCTTTTACAAAGCGATCATAAATCGCTTCCGCGCAGCCAAATTCGTTCAGGAGCGACATCGCGGCGTCTGCGCGCAGCAGGCCGTAGGTCAGCCAGGCACGGCATCCATCCTCGCGGGTGTAGCGCACAGAAACACCTCCTTGACGAATTGGAAACAAATGCCACATGTGTGTAAAAAGTGAAAGTGCTTAAGAAAAACAGCATTTGCCTGCGATACACAATGCTACCACACATTGTTTGAAAAATCAACGCTATATTCTGTCGAAGAAGCAAATTCTCTGCAAATCTCAACAGAATATCGCGTCCGTTTTACACAAGGATGTACATGAAAACAAAGAAAATACACAGCAGCCATTTCAAAATGATTGCTGTGCATATCGGGTTATTCCTCCGCAGGCAGATACTCCTTGAGGATTTCCGCCATTTTCGCATAGCCGTCGCGATTGGGATGCAGACCATCCGACAGCAGCTCGGGATAGGCATAGTCGCCCGTCTTCGCTGTGAAGGAGGAATAGACATCCACATAGGTGACGCCGCTGTTTTTACTGGCGTAACGCTTATAGGCCATGTTGAGCAGATTGATCTTGGACTGCTGACCGGTATAGAACGCGCTGGTGGTCGGCAGCGTGCTGACGATGAGGAACTCGCAATCCGGGTTTTTTTCGCGGACAGCCGCGATCATGGCGTCGTAGTTGGCAACGATCTCTTCCTTGGTGAAGCCGCGGCCGATATCGTTGATGCCGCAGATGAACACGATCATGCGATAATCGCGCGCGGCCAGCTCGTCAATGCGGGCGCGGCATTCCACGGTGGTCTGACCGCCGATACCATAGTTGACGCAATCGCTGCGGCCCAGGATCGTATTCCAGTCGCCGTAGATCAGCAGCGCATTCTGACAGATGCTGTCGCCAATGAAGGCGATGCCGGTGTCAGGGCGATCCCAGTGGCCATCGGAGGTATCCACGGGCGCTCCCTCGCCAGCGAAATAGGCCAGGCGATGCAGCGTAACCTCACTGGCGGTGGAGGAAAACACTGTCAGCTGATCCAGCCGGGCAAAATTGGTGCCCCATGTTTTGGCGAAGCTGGCATAGTCAAAATAGGATGCATACCGCCCGTTGCCAAGCTCGATGACCTCGCTGGCGTTGATGCGGCTCCATTGCTTGGCGCCGGAATGGCTGGAAAGCGCCAGATACACACCGTTTTTCTGTCCGGAATACTCAACGTAGAACCGGCTGCCCTCGTTGACCTGCGCAGCATCAAAATCGCCGCCCACATGGCTGGTAAAGACAAAGGCCATGTTGGTGTTGGCAGCATTGGCCGTCACAGAACCGCGGTAGAGCGTTGCATCCGCGCCCAGATCATCCTGCACAGGCTTTCCATGCCACACGATCCGGCGAATCGTGGTGACGCCGGATGCAGCCGTGGAGCCAACACAAATCTGATCCACAGCCGTGAAATCCTTGCTGCCATATTGAATGTAGCACTGGTCGAAAGTAAAGGTCGCGATACACAGCTCCCCTTCGGTGACGCAGCTGCCGGGAACGTTCACGGACGCCCAGGTGCCGCTTTGCCATTCGGAGAAAGCCAGATACACCGCCTTGATGGGCCCGGTGTATTCAACGGTAAAGTAGCCATCTTCCGTGATCAGACCTGCATCAAAGCTGCCGTTGGCGCTGGTGGTGTTCACTGACGCAGCCAGCGTCCAGGCAGTTTCTACCGTTGCCTCCCCTTCAAAAAGGATGGTTTCTACCAGGCCGGTATCCTCCGCCAGCGAGGGGGAGCACAGCGTCAGCATCAGCAATGCAAGCAGGATCAGTTTTCTCATCAGAGATGGTCTCCTCTTCATGTCATCAGTGGATACGCACCACGTCCGGATGGTTCGTGGCAAAATAGGTGTCGGCATAGCTGCCCTCCACAACCTCGACGGTTGTCAGCGCCGTGCTGCCAAAGGCGTTGGCACCGATGGAGGTCACGCTGGCAGGGATCTTCACAGCCGTCAGGTTAGTACAGCCATAGAAAGCCCGCGCACCGATGGTGGTCACGCTGCCGGGGATGCTGACGGAGGTCAGGTTGGTTGATTCAAAAGCGCTGTCGCCAATGATGACGATGCTGCCGGGGATGCTGGTCTCATAGGAGATGTTCCAGCTGCCATAGGCAACACTGCTGCTGGTATACGTCGCCGCCACGGTATCACCGACCTTGCGCTGCGCGATGATGTAGACGCTCTGCTGCACGGTGGCGGGCAGCTCGGAGGACGCGAAGGTCACAGCGGTTTCCTGCGTGGTCGTGAGCAGCTTGTCCGTACCGGCATAGGTGCGCATCACATGATAGTCGGTCACACCGGGAATAACATTCCAGCACAGCTGGACGCCGCCGGGCACATCGGTCAGGGTCAGGCTAAATTCGGGATTGTGAGGCGCAAGAACCGTGACCTCCACCGCATCGGTGTAGCCGCTGGCAAGAGCGGCAGTGATGGTTGCACTACCTTCCGCCACAGCAGTGACATTGCCGGAGGCATCAACGGTTGCAACGGCTTCATTGGAGGAACTCCAGGTGATCACATCAGTTTCGGGAGAAATCTCCGTGGGGACGATCTGCGTCTTGTCGCCGACGCTCATGCGCAGAATAGTCGGCTCAATGCGCAAATAGGCCTCGGGGACATCCCAAACCACATTCAAGGTATAGAGTATACTTTCGCCATCAGAACAGCCGCTGTAACCGCTCAAATAGCCACCGTCAAACTCCTTAGCATTCCACCATTCGCTGAAGGCAAAACCGAGATCCTCAGTACCAACATAGGCAAGCTCGATGGTGTCGATCTGGTTTTCGGCAATGAAGGCGTCAAATTTCGTATCCAGCTCATCAATGCTGGTGAAGGTAATGTCAACACTGGCGCCATTTTCCTCGGAGAACTCCCCGCCCTCAGCGTCGGGCACAACCATGCCGTCAGCCTCGTTGTCCACGACGATGTTCCACTCGTGGTCAACAGCCATCTGCTCGTCGGTGAGGCAGAAGTAGGTATGGCGCTCCCAGCCACCTTCGTTCGGATCATCCCAGGTGCAGTCAACATGGTACCACTGGCCATCCAGCTTGATCATGTTCCAGCCATGCGCGCCGCCGCCTGCCGTACCGGAAACATAGAGGCACTCAATGCCTGCCGCCGTGCACAGCATCTGATAGGCGCGGGCATAGCTGTCGCAAACACCCGTGCCATACAGCAGAACGCCGCTGGCGTCATAGTGGGAGTAGGTGTAATCATAATTGGCGTTGTAGATCAGCCAGTCATGCAGTGCAAGCGCACGGGCATAACCGCTCATGTCATCGGTAATTTCCTCGGCAATGATCTGATTAACCTTGCCGGCAACGGTCATTTCGTCCTTCTCATCCTCTTCCGTGGCGGTTTCCATGGAACGGGACTGGAAAATCAGATACTGGCCGGTGCTGTCAGTGACGGTGATCTGCCAGAAATAGCGGCCTTCCTCCGTGAAGGTATAGGAAAAGGTGCGCTCGTTATCAAGCGTCAGGCTTCCTCTGCCCCAATACATGTTGTTGGTGGCAGAAAAAGCCTGGTAGAACAGCTGCAGATCGATCGAATAGGGCTCCGTTCCGCCCTCGATGCCCAGCTTCCAGGTGGTGCTTTCGCCGATGACAAAGTACGGCACATTGCACTCCACATAGGCAACGTTGATGAGATTCTCTGCCGCGGCGCGCACGTCCGTCCCCTTGGGGAAGCCACGCATCACCACGCCGCCGCTGTATTCCACAGAATTATCCGCCAACGCCGCGCAGGCGGAGCAGAGCATCATCAGCGCCATGAGGAGAGCAAGGAGTTTCTTCAACATGAGAACGTCCCCTTTCATCAATACCGAATTATTTGTTCGGTCGTATATCTTTCATTATTATACATTATAGACGCACAGGCAAAAAGTGTCAAGAAGGAAACATGAAAAAGAGGCGCTGCCGATGTTCATCAGCAGCGCCTGATGGGGTGATTAGTTGAGCTCGAGCTTGATGTTGGTGAAGGTGATGTTGGCGTTGCGCACTGCGTAGAAGCCGACGTAGATGTTGGCGTCATCAACGGTGGTCAGCGCGTAATCGAAACCAGCGGAGACAGGCTCGTTCTCGCCGTAAGTCAGGGTGAAGCCATCGGAGGTGCCGACGATCTTCAGGTCGAGGGTATCGCCCACAGCGTACACCTTCTCGGCAGCAGGGCCGTTGTAGAGCACGCCGGACTTGCGGCCGAAGCAGTTGAACGCGCCCTGGTTGCGGGTACCGGCAGCCACATAATCGCCCATGGTGGACTTGTTGTAGGTGTCGATGTACAGATCATCGCGGGCCATCAGGCCAAAGGACACCTGATTGTTGGCAGCCATGTCATTGATGGTCGCAGTGGCGGTAAATGTGAAGGACGTACCTGCAGGCAGCGTGGTGTAGTAGAAGATCAGACCATCGGTGGTGGAGGATATCTTACCGGCATTGTTGGCAACGCCGATGTTCATGCCGCCTTCCACCTCGGAGGCGAAGAAGCTGCCGTTGGTGATCTTGTCATTGCCGCCCACATCGCCAAAGACGGTGCCGTACCAGACATTGCCCTGGGCGTCCGTGTAGGCAGGCCAGTTGGCAGAGGTCGTGGTGGGCGCGTCGTAGGGCACGATAACGTAATCAGGGTTGATGCTGTCAGCAAAGTCCTTCTCGTAGGAGGGCTGCTCCTTGCCGGCCTTGACATACTGGGCCAGCGCGGTGCCCTCGGCCAGCTGAGCGATCTGCCAGGCATTCATCTTCGCGCCATAGGTGTTGGTGTGCGTCTTGTCCAGCGCGGTGGGAATCATGGTCACGCCGTCATCAGCGTACTTCGCACCGTTCCAGGTGTGCAGCCACTGAGCACCCTCGCCCATGGCCACGTTGCGCTCGATGGTCGCAGCGGTCATGTCGATGCAGATCAGATCAAGGGCCGCAGCCATGTCGCGGATGGTCTGAGCGTAGTCGCCGCCTGCGTAGGTCACATCGCCCACGGTGGTGTCAGCGGTGATGTGGCCTGAGGCGGAGGCATAGGATTCCGCCGTGTTGGCGGTGGTCAGACGAGCGATGGGCGTCACCAGCACGGGCGTCACACCAGCGTCCACAGCAGGCTTGACATAGTTGACGTAGAGGCTGTTGGCGAAGGAACCCTCGGTGAGGTAATCGCCATTGGGGTTGGTGTAGCGGGCAGCCTCGGTCTTCTCGTCGTTGTGGCCAAAGCCGATGATCAGGAACTGATCGCCCTCGGCATTGCCCAGCGCAGGCACGGTATCAGAGCCGTTGAGGAGAGTCTGGTACTCCGCCATGCCCAGGAAATCCTTGGAGGAAGCGCCGGAATGGGCAAGGTTGTACACCGTCGCGGAGAAGTAACGCTCCAGCTGCTCGCCGTAACCCTCACGCGGGATGTAGTAGCTGTCGGTAAAGCCGCAGACGGTGGAATCGCCCACGACCCAGAAAGTCGCCTTGGCCTGCTCAGCCTGGCCCCAGGCAGCGCCCTGCGCGCCGGTCTCATAGGCACGGGCCGCCTCGGTCAGCAGCAGCAGACCATGCATGTCGATGGTGCCGTCGGCGTTGCGGCTGGGCGCGACGGAGGTATCCAGGGATTGGAACCAGTCAGCGCTGACCGTCACCGGCGCGGAAACCGTATTGGCAGAGGTCTGCGTCTCGGTGTTCCAGAAGAAGTTGTACTCGCCATACACATCGGTGGTGGCCTGGCTCTGGAGCTTCAGCTGCTCAGCGGTATTGCCTTCGGTGCGGAAGGACAGCACGCCCTCGGCAGCAAAGCCGGTGGTAGCAGACTTGTTGTTGGTGTAGAACGCCACGTTGTAGGAGCCGTTGTTGAAGGTGGTGCAGTCGTACACCTTGATGTCCGGGCAGGAGTTGGAGTCGATGCCCTTGGCCTTGTTCTCATAGGAGATGGAGTTGTACAGCTTGTGATCGCCGGGGATGTTGGTGCCGCCCAACTTGAAGCCGTTGCCGTTGCCGGCCTCAACCATGATGTAATCCTTGCCCAGCTCGCCCACGAAGGACAGGGAGCCATTCTCGTCAACGACGATATCGGCAAAGATGATGGCCAGCTTCTGGCTGTCGGGCTTCACCATGAGATAACCATTGCGGTAGCAGACGGAGTCACGGATCACAACCGCACCGATCTCGCCGCTGCCTGCCTTGGCAAACAGATCCCAGCCGTCGTCAGCGTTGTAGGCGGCGATACAGCCGATGAACTCATTGCCGGGGCCGCAGGTCAGCTTGGCTGCGAAGCCATCAGCGTCCTCATAGCCGGAATCGCCATTGTTGATAGCGGTACA
The DNA here is from genome assembly GCA_017481825.1 of Clostridia bacterium. Taxonomy (GTDB): domain Bacteria; phylum Bacillota; class Clostridia; order Christensenellales; family Aristaeellaceae; genus UBA11524. The sequence continues at coordinate 39,146 of JAFUOR010000037.1, read as the reverse complement.
GTTGATCACGGTATTGTTGGCAGGCCAGAGCTCGTAGGGTTCCAGAGAGGTACCGGAGATCTGCAGGCCGGTGGTACCGTTGTTGTAGAAGTTCATGCGCTCCAGGACACAGTTGTTGCCGCCCAGCTGCATACCCTTCTGACGGTCAATGGTGTTGCACACGTTGATGTAGGACATCTTCCAGTAATCGCCCCAGCACATCACGCCGCTGCCGGTGCCGCAGAAATCGAAGGTGGCAAAGCCGCCATCGGTGGTCATGACGATGGGCGCTTCCGCCGTTCCGTCGCGGCCGCGCTCAATCAGCAGCTGGGTGTCGCGCAGCTGGTAGCGATCAGCCGCCAGGAGAATGGTCTGGCCGGGAGCGACATAGTTGACAGCCGTCTGCACGTCCACTGCGTCATCCCAGGAGGTACCCATATTGGTGGCCTTGCCGTTGGGCTTGACGTAGATGGTGCCGTCCTCAGCGCCAATGGATCGCTTGATCACGTACTTGGAAAGCTTCGCCGTGTCGTAGCTGCGCAGCTCCTCAAAGGCGCTGGGCTTGTAATCGGCATTGGGGGTAAACTCAAGGGTGTAGTTGGTAGTCTTCTCAATGGGGTAATCCTTGGAGAACTGAACATTGGCAGTGATGGCAATGTTCTCATCCAGCACGGTGGAGCCATCCTTGATGGTCAGCACGCCATCGGCGTTGGCCTGGAAGATCAGCTCGTACATATCGCCGGATGCGGTGGAGGCGGACTTGATCTCGTAGTTGGTGTCCACATAGGTGGTGGGCTGGACATGCCAGTCGGCGGCCACCCAGGGGCTGGTCATGAATGTGATGTTGGAGAAGGTCGCGTTCATACCGCGGGCCGTCACCAGCGCCAGGTAGGCAACGTTGCTTTCCTGCACGCACATGGGATCGTCCAGCTCCTCGTAGGAAGAAACGGAGGTTGCCGTCAGATCCTTGGCGGGAATGTAATAGATATGCTGGCCCAGCAGCTCGCCAGTGGAGCCGTCGGCCTGGATGCGGTACTGGGAGGTGATGTAGCCGTAGGAGGTCTTCTCCAGCTGCACGCGATAGGTCTGATTAGCACGGACCTGATCGCTGGAATCGATGGTGAAAGCCTGCAGGGTCGCAACGACATTGTTCTTGTCCGCATCTTCGTTGGAGTTGATGCCGACATAGTTGCGAGTACCCAGCACGGAATAGGTGTTCACGCCCGCAACGTAGAGCTTGGAGCTGCCAACGGACATGGTGTTGGAGAAGTAGGAGCCAGAGCCGGAGATGGTATCACGCAGCTGCAGCGCGAAGCCTTCCTGTCCATCGGGGGTGGGGTTCATGTAATCGATATGAACATCCGCCGTCAGGATAAAGTTCTCCTTGGTGGGATCGATGGTGGTATAGTAGAAAGACACGCCGTCGGCCGGGGCATCGGAGACGAACTTGCCGCCCTTCTTGGCCACAGCGCCGTTCTCGTCCACCGTGCAGGAATACAGGGTGACGGAGCCGTTGATGTCAGCACCCTCACCGATGCGGTTGGCCTCGTCAGAGGTGGAGGTGCCAAAGCGGATGAACTGCCAGGCACGATCATCGGGCTTGGGCGTGGTATCCACCGCGGGAGCGGCATTCGCAGAGGCGAAGGTCACTGCCGCAAACTGGAACTTGGAGCCGGCGGCATAGAACCACACGGTCTCGCCCGCCTTGGCCTCATAGGACACGGCGATCTCACCGGGGTCGTTGGAGGACACGGCCTCGCCGCCCACGGGCACCACCCAGAAGGTCTTGCCAGAGCCGTCATCGCTGTTGGTGCCGTTGATGCCATAGACGGTGATGATGCCGTCAGAGGGCGCGGTCACGGAGATCGCAGCGCCGGTATCAGGCACAACGCCCTTGGCATTGGAGCCCTCCAGCTTGGGATTATTGGAGCCCTGCACGGTGTGGATGGTTTCGCCATTGAGGGTCACGGTGTTCTCCTTGGCCTTCATGTCCTCCAGGAGGAAGATGGGGGCCTCGGCAAGCTGACCAGCCGTCGCGGCAGCCGTGCCATCGGCGTTGAAGACATAGGTGAAGCTGGTATCGGCAGCAGGTACAGCAGCCGCAGGCTCAAAACCGATGGCTGCAAACTGGAACTTGGAGCCGTTGCAGTAGAACCACACGGTCTCGCCAGCCTTGACTTCAACGGGAACGGCGACTTCACCCTCATCGGTGATGCTGGTGACTTCGGTGATCTCACCAGCGGCGTTCACCTTGACCTGCCAGAAGGTCTTGCCGGAGCCGTTGATGCCGTAGGCGGTCACAACGCCATCGGCAGGAGCCACGACATACATCGCAGCGCCGGTATCAGGGATGACGCCCTTGGCGTTCTCGCCCGCAGCCTTGGGGTTGTTGGAGCCCTGCACGGTGTAAGCCGCAGCACCATTGACGGTCACGGAGTTTTCCTTGGCCTTCATATCTTCCAGCGCATAGACGGGATAATTGCCCTGCTGGCCGGCAGCGATGGCCGTCTTACCATCGGCATTGAGCACGACGGCAAAGGCCTCGGCTGCAGCAGGAGCAGGCGCCGCAGGGGCAGCGGCAGGCACGAAATCGATGCCCGCAAACTGGAACTTGGAGCCGTTGCAGTAGAACCACACGGTCTCGCCAGTCTTGACTTCAACGGGAACGGCGACTTCACCCTCGTCGGTGATGCTGGTGACTTCGGTGATCTCACCAGCGGCGTTCACCTTGACCTGCCAGAAGGTCTTGCCGGAGCCGTTGATGCCGTAGGCGGTCACAACGCCATCGGCAGGAGCCACGACATACATCGCAGCGCCGGTATCCGGAATGACACCCTTGGCGTTCTCGCCCGCAGCCTTAGGGTTGTTGGAGCCCTGCACGGTGTAGCTCACCACGTCACCGGCGGTCACGGTATTTTCCTTGGCCTTCATATCCTCCAGCGCCCAGACAGGCAGGCTACCCTGCTGTCCAGCCGTCACGGCCGTCTTGCCATCGGGATTGAACCAGATCGCAAAGCCATTGGCGGCGTCAGCGCTCTCAGCCACTGCGGCGGGAAAACATGCCATCAGCAGGATGATACTCAGCACGCAGGACAGCAGCTTACGAACTTGACGTTGGGTTCTTGCGTCCATATGTTTGATCTCCTTTTTTCTCCTTGACGACATTCCAAATGGAATGAATCGCAAGATATTCTACAATAAATTGTACACATCTTTGGAAATATTGCAAGAGAAAATCACCAATCATACACAAATACGGGAAATGCTACAAAAAAGCCGTGGTCATATTGTAAGTATTTCCATGTAACCATGGTGTTTGAGGGCAATAAAGAAACCTCCTGATCACGCAAGTTCATGGAAAACAAGCGTTTTCAGGAGGTGAAAGGGTTTACTTTCTGCAGGTACGAACAGGCTCAGCGATACGGATGCCCTGCACCCATTCGCCCAGGAGGCGGTAAACGGCAGCCGTCAGAGGCACGAAGATGATCATGCCGATCACGCCCATCACGCTGCCGCCAATGCTAACGGCTGCCAGCACCCAGATACCCGGCAGACGCAGGGTGTTGCCCACCGTTCTGGGATAGATGAGATTTCCTTCAATCTGCTGAAGAATGACAAGGAAGATGATGAATATCAGCGCCTGCATGGGCGACTGAGAGAAGATCATCACCGCGCCGATAGCGCCGGCAATGTAAGCGCCTGCAATGGGAATGAGCGCCATCACGCCGACCACGGCGCCAATCATCAGCGCATAGGGCAGACGCAGCAGCGTCATGCCGATGGCGCACAGGGAGCCCAGGATCAGCGCCTCGATCAGCTGGCCGACGATATAACTGTGGAAGCAGTCATCCAGCACCGCCAGCACATGCAGCACACGGCCCAGAATTCGCTCCCCCAGCGCGCGGTGCGCCAAGCGGGTAAACTGATCGGAAAGCTGCTCCTTGCCTGCAAGGATGTTGATCATGAAAATCAGGCTCATGAACAGTGTTACGACCATGCCCACAGCCGTGGTGGTGACGGATACGGCGGCATTCATCACGCCGCCCACGCCGCTGATGAGCACACCGGCAGCCTTTTCGATGAGCGTGCGCCATTCCAGATCCGTCGCAGGCAGGGAGAAATTCTGCCCTGACAGGAAGCTGCTGATCTGGAACTGCTCCTCCAGCCAAGCGTAGAGGCTTCGCATGGCGTCAGGCACTGCGGAGAGCAGCAGCTGGAAGCACTCCACCAACTGCGGCACAATCAGACGCACCAGCAGCACGACGAAGAGAATGACCGTCAGGAACGCCAGCAGCATGCACACAGGCCTGCGGGCTTTCTGCCAGAGCTTATCCTTGCTCTTTGGCGCAATCTTCCGCTCGTAGAAGGACATGAGGATGTTGACCACATAGGCGATCACAGCGCCCAGGATCAGCGGACGGGCGGCGGCAATCAGAATGCCCGCAAGGGACGCCACCGCATTCCAATAATGGACCGCCAGGAAAAGCAGGAACAACGATCCACAGACGCACAGACACGATTTCAAGTTGATTTTCATCATGCTCACTCTCCTTCTGCTGTGACAGGCTCGCCAAAGGTCATGTTGGCATAGACCGCTTCCATGCGCTCGTTGGGGAAACGTTCGTCAAGGAAGGCTTCGATGGCATGCTCCGCCATCTGACCATTCACGCGCTCCGACCAGCGGTATACGGCGGCGGTGGAAACGATACAGTTGAGGCCCAGGAAGATCATCAGCACCCATGTCAGGATTTTGCCGGAACGGTTGGGCAGCTTCAGCAGCCACTTGACCATGCGCGGGTAGAGATCCTTGATCCACAACACTCCCAGAAAGCCCCAGAAAACCGAGTACAGCAGGCATATACGCCCGTTGACGTTGAAGGGCATATCGCTGTAATCCCATGAGCGGGAGCCGAACACCATCTCCTGCCCCCAGGAACAAAGGTACTCCACAACGCTGCCGATGGCCATGCCGCCCAGGAAGGACAGCCATTTCCCGCGGTTGCGGAAGCGGTACAGCAGCAGGGAAAGCGCCGCCGCGCCGATACCGTACAGCGCGTTAAAGGGGCCCCACACCAAACCCGAGCGGCTCTCCAGATAGCCGTTGCGGATCAGGCACCAGATCAGCTCGATCACCACACCTACAAAGCTGCCGATGAAGAGCACCAGCGCAATCTTGTAGCCGTTCATGCCCCGGGCAAAAAAGTCCTTCTCCTTTTCGTGCAGATCGATGCTCCCGTTTGCAGGCGGATTGGCCTTGTACCATTTCCGGTTGACCGCCTTGTCCACATCGTTCATACGAGCCTGCAGCTCGTCGGCAAGCTGGGCGGTTTTCTTCTGGGCAGCGTCCATGCTGTCGGCAGCGCGCCTCAGGGCGTTCAGCTCACGCTCGGTGCGATGACGCAAATCCACCGGGATGCCCGTGGCCTCCGTGCAGCGCGCAAGCTCAAGGAAGGTCGTTGCTTCCATCTGCGCTTCCTGTTCCTTTGCCAGGGTGAGCGCGTCCGTGCCTGCGCTTTCCAAGGGCGTCGGCGCGGTATCGACCGTATCAATATCAACTGCCTGAGTGAATGGCAGCATCCTGCGGTACCTCCTTTGTGTGATGTGATATCTGATTATTCCATCGGCAGCGTAACGGTGAAGCGGCAGCCGCCCCTGGGCAGATTATCAACGGTGATGCTGCCGCGGCAGCTGTGAATGATCTGTTTGCACAGCGCAAGACCCAGCCCATTGCCCTCCTGCTTGTGAGAGCTGTCCAGCTGATAGAATTTGTTGAAGATGTGCTGCTGTTCCGCTTCCGGAATGCCGGGGCCACCGTCCTCAATGGCGTAAACATACCGACCGTCGGTCTGTTTTAGTGTCATACGCACCATACCGCCTGCCGGGCCGAATTTAATGGCGTTACTGATCAGGTTGCTCCAGACATGGTGCATCAGGTTTTCCGGGCCTGTCCAGGTCACCTCATCCATGTCCACGTCAAAGTCGATATCCTTCTCCGTCCAGCGGGGCTCCAGAAGGACGATGGCCTGGCGGATCTGCTCGTCAAGCCGGTAGGCCGTCTTCGACAGGGGGATTGCCTGATTGCTGACCTTCGACAGGAGCAGGATGTTCCCAACCAGCGTCGAGAGCCTGCGCGTATTGAGCAGGATCCGATCAACGTAGCCGCTCTGCTGTTCCGGCTCCAGACTGCCCTGCAGGAGCGTCGCATACCCTTCGATGGCGTTGATGGGCGTCTTGAATTCATGGGAGACGTTTGATACAAAGTCAGACTGCAGCGTCTCCGTTGCCTGGAGCTCCTGAACCATCAGGTTGAAGCTCTCGTAGGAGTCCCTGATTTCGCTGATACGGCTGCCAGTGCTCAGGCGGATGCCAAAGTCCCCTGCCGCCACCTGCTTCATCGCCTTGCTCAGCTTGACAATGGGGCGCAGCAGGATGATGTTGACCACCACGGATGCCGTCACGCCAATGGTGACGCTAAAGAAGATCAGCCACAGGATCGGATGCACCTCGACCACCCGGTTCAGCAGATACCTTGATATCGCCGCAAGGATCGCCGAAAGCATCAGCGTGCCGAGGATTTCCGCCAGGGTTACGAGGATGAACAGCAGCCGGATGTTGAGCCCCCGCTGACGCTCTTTGGTATGATTGCTCATTGCTTGACCACCTTATACCCAACGCCGCGCATGGTGACGATGCGGAAATCCGGATTGTCCCGGAACCGGTCGCGCAGCCGTCCGATATGGACGTCCACCGTGTGGCTGTCCGTCTCGCTGTCATAGCCCCAGATTTCATCCATCAGCTGCTGACGGGTGAAAATCTTTCCCGGAAAGGACGCCATCTTATAAAGCAGCATAAATTCCTTCTGCGGCAGCACCATGCTTATGCCCTGATGGGTAACCGTCAGGGAGTCGCATTCCATGACCGTTGTGCCAATGGTCTGCTTGCGCTCGGTAATCATCTGCGCACGTCGCAGCAGCGCCCCCACCCGCAGCACCATCTCGTTGACATTGACCGGCTTGACCATGTAATCATCCGTGCCGGAAAGGAAGCCCATGCGCATATCATCAAAAGCGTCCTTGGCGGTGATCATCATCACAGGGATGGTTATGTTGCTCTCCCGCAGGGAGCGCACCAGCTCATAGCCGTCCATCACGGGCATCATGATATCGGAAATAACAAGATCGTAATAATCCGCGGCAAGAGCGTCCAGCGCCTTCTTGCCGTTGGAAACACCCGTGGTGTCATAGCCGTTTTTGCTCAACACATGCTGAAAGAGCTGACGCAGCTCCGCGTCATCCTCAGCGATCAGAATTTTGAACATAAGCATTGCTCCTTTCAGGAAGGATCATAGCATCTCCATGTCAACGCTGCGTCAACTGCGAATCAACATCCGTTGAACATGACCGAAAAGAAGACGGAAGGGCGGCATACATATCCGTCCTTCCAAGCGAGGGTCAGCGCCAGTTTCGCCGCCACTGCTGACGGCGGCGTGCATCCTTGACCAGCCCGACCATCCTGTCCATGAAGAACAGGATCACATTGAGCAGGGAGATGATCAACGCAATACGGTCGGGCCAGGTGCTCTCCAGCGCCGTTCCCAGCAGCATCACCAGATAGATCAGCGCCAGCCACTTCATGCGCAGTGGGATTATGTACAGATTGATCTGCGCCTCGGGATAGAGAATCGCGCAGGCCAGGATCAGTGACAGGTTGAGATAATACCCCGTGGCATAGCCGGTGATGCAGCCCGCCAGAACCGTGCCCAACATGCCGATGAGGTAATACAGGGTGAAGCGGAAGGTTCCCCAGTCATTCTGGAGGGTCTGGCCCATCAGCCAGGAAAAGACAAGAGAGAAGACGAAGCCGAACATGCTGCCGCTGTAAGGCACAAAGACAAAGGTAAACAGCCGCCATATCTGCCCGCGCATAATGGCGCTCTTATCGAAGGACAGCCACGAACTGAGCGAGAAACCCATCGTAGGCCCCAGCACCATATCCACCACATACACAGCAGCCATGCTGAAGACAATGATGCTCATCAGGTTGCGGATGCCGCGGTACCGGCCATAGCGGCTCTCCAGACGATCAAGGAGCTTGCTGAACATGAAGGAAACCTCCTTATGCGGTGCTCAGGATCGCGATGCGCTGCGGATGGCGCTGATGTTGCGCCTGGCATAGAGGACGAGGGAAAGCAGCATCATCGCAATACACAGGATGATCGATATATTCGACACGGTATCGGGAATTTCCTTCCAGACTACATGCATGATCATCAGCGCATAGAGCATCAAGGTGGTGACCTTGCCATGCCACTGCGCACCCAGCACCGTACCGGTTTTACGGATGACCATCAGGCCGGACAGTGCGGAGAAAGCTTCCTTCACCAGCAGGAGGATGAAGGGCGCAAGCATGGCAGGATGCCTGGAGATCAGGCACAGAAGCATTGCCAGCTGGGTCAGCTTATCGGCTACCGGATCAAGAGCCTTGCCAAGGTCGGTGACGGCGTTGCAGCGACGGGCAATGTAGCCGTCCACCACATCGGTCAATCCGGAGAGGACGATGACCACCGCCGTGGCGGCATAGCTACCGCTGAGGTAGAGATACACGGCTGCGGGTATCATCACGAGACGCAGCATTGACAGGATGTTGGGAATCGTCAGAATGCGCTGAGAAGCTTGTTTGGGTGACATGACCAGACCTCCGCTGTAAGTTATCATGCCTGATTATACCGCCTCAATACCAACTCAACATCAACTGAACATCAACGATTGTTGATTTTTTATGCGAGATTTGCACCGTGTGCACAGGAGAAATCCTTTGGCTGTCGAATTAATATGATTTAAACATCATGTTCACACAGAGTTCAAGAGTTTTCGATAGGATATCATCGGAAACCATCTGTTATCCGCGCAAAGGGGGCGCTTATTGATGAGCTACATCAGCTTTGAGGATGTGTGCAAGGATTATCCCGCCGGCAACACGGTTGTGCATGCGGCGGATCATGTGTCATTTGAAATTGAGCAGGGAGAGTTCTGCGTGGTGCTCGGCCCCTCGGGCGCCGGCAAAACCACCGTGCTGAATCTTCTGGGCGGCATGGATAAGGCCACCAGCGGACGTATTGTTGTTGGCGGCAAGAAAATCACGGGGATGCGTTCGCCCCAGTTGACTGAGTACCGCCGCCTGGATGTGGGCTTTGTGTTTCAGTTCTATAACCTGATGCCGAACCTGACGGCGCTGGAGAACGTCGAGCTGGCGCAGCAGGTGTGTCCCAACGCCCTGGATCCCCGCGAGGTCATGGAGCAGGTGGGGCTTTCCCATCGCATGAACAACTTCCCTGCCCAGCTTTCCGGCGGCGAGCAGCAGCGCGTATCGATCGCGCGCGCTCTGTGCAAGAATCCGGCGCTCCTCCTTTGCGACGAGCCCACGGGCGCGCTGGACAGCAAAACAGGCGCACAGGTTCTGGAGCTTCTGACGCGCCTGTGCCATGAATTCAACACAACCGTCGTTATCATCACCCACAACGCCAGCATCGCGCCCCTGGGAGACCGCGTGATCCGCATGCGCAACGGCAGCGTGCAGGAGATGACCCTCAACGAGCATCCCGCCCGGGTGGAGGATATCACATGGTAATGACGCCCTCCACCCCGCCTGCGGCAAGGAAGAAAAAGAACCGCGTCAGGCGCGGCACGCTCACCAAGAAGCTCTTCCGTGATATGCGCAAAAGCGCCATGCAGTTCATTGCCATGCTCTTCCTCTGTGCCATGGGCACATGGGTGTTCAGCGGCCTGGACGCCAACTGGCGCATGCTGGAGGCTTCCACGGAAACCTATTTTGAGCAGGGCCGTCTGGCTGATTTCTGGGTCAAGGGCTCTGCCTTCACCAAGCAGGACATGACGCGTCTGGCGCATATTCCGGGCGTTGAGAACACCCAGGCGCGCATCTCCCTGGAAATGGACTGTCCCGACCTGCCAGGCGACGTCACACTGGCCGTCAGCGGCTATGATGGCGAAATGCAGATCAACATGCCCCTGATCCGACAAGGGGAGACGCTCCATCCATCTGATCTTCGCGGTTGTCTGCTGGAGGAGCAGTTTGCGCAGTATCACGGCATCGGCGTGGGCGAGGGCATCACCGTCACTGTGGCGGGCCAGCGCCGGACCTTCACCGTTCGTGGCATCATCCTCTCCAGCGAATATCTGCTCACGGCCAAGAGCACAACGCCTGAACCGGACAAATACGGCTTTATGTACGTCTCTGCCAGGGCCCTCCCCGAGCTGCCCTTCACGGAGGTGCTCATCGACCTGAAGGATGGCGCTGACGAAGCCGCCGTGCTTGATGCGATCACGCAGATCGTCCCATCCGCGCTGGCGATGACCCAGAGTTCCCATGTCTCCACCGGCACGGCGCGCAATTTCGTCAGCATGTTCCGCAGCCTTAGCTATCTGTTCCCGCTGCTCGTTTATGCCATTGCAGCAATGATCGTGGTCAGCACGCTGAATCGCATGATGGAGAATCAGCGCGTCCAGATGGGTACCTTAAAGGCGCTGGGCTATCGCGACCACCAAATCCGGAATCACTATCTGTCCTATGCCCTCGTCCCTTCCATCGTGGGCTCCACCGTGGGCGTGGTCGTCGGGCATTACACCATCCCGCCCGTCATCTGGCAGATCGTATCAACCAACATGCGCTATCCGGAGCGGATTCAGCCGCCCATCTCCCTGCTGTCCTGGCTGATTACGCTTCTTTCCGTGGGGCTGAGCGTCTTTATCTGCCTGCGCACCTACAACAAGGCAGCCAAGGAGACCACCGCGAGCCTCCTCAGGCCCAAGCCACCCAAATCCGGTACGCGAATCTTCCTGGAGCGCATCACATTCCTGTGGACGCGCCTCTCCTTCAATACGAAGATGATTATCCGCAACCTGATGCGCAACAAGGGGCGCACACTGATGTCCATGGTGGGCATCCTGTGCTGCAATGCACTGATTATTTGCACCTTCGGCCTGCAGGAATCCTTCAATTTCTTCATTGGCGAATATTATGACGGTACGCTTCAATACGATCTGCGCGTGAACCTGCTCAGCGGTCAGGGCGGCACGCTGGAAAGCTACCGGAACCGCCTTGACGCGAATACAGTGGATGGCATCATGGAAATCCCGGTGAGCATGGACAGCCAGACCGACAGCCGTTCCGGCCTGCTGACCGTATTGACCGGGGACCAGACCACCATGCATCTGGGCAAGGAGTTGACACTCCTTCCCCTGCCCGAGGAAGGCGTAGCCCTGAGCCGGAAGCTTGCGACGCTGATGAACGTCGGCATTGGTGACAGCATCACTGTGTGGCTCACAGGCGATGAAACGCCCCTGACACTGACAGTGAACGCCTTGGCAGAAACCAACATCGGCCAGGGGGCGTTCATGAGCCGCGGTGCCTGGGAGAAATGCCGCAAGGGCGATTTCAGCCCGACGGCGCTTCTGCTGGTGAATCCGACAGACCTGTGCCGGCATCAGGTGGATGAGATGGACGAAGTCTCCGACGTATCCTACCCGGCGGACGAATTTACCAAAACCATGAGCATGATGGACTCCACCAGAACAGCCTTTACCATCCTCAGCGTGGCGGCGCTCGCCCTTGCATTCATCATCTGTTACAACATGGGCCTGATGAATTTCACCGAGCGCACCCGTGATTACGCCACGCTGAAGGTGCTGGGCTACCATCAGCGGGAGATCCGCAAGCTGATGATGCGCGAAAATAATTACACGACGCTCCTGGGCCTGCTGATCGGTATTCCGCCGGGCATCTGGCTGACGGCGATCATCCTGAAAATGTGCGAATATGACTCGATGGTTTTCGTCGCCAACGTCACGCTGCCCTCCATTCTGGCAGCCTGCCTGATCACCTATGTATTCAGCTTCTTCATCGAGACGCTGCTGACCCGGAAGGTACGCAGCATCGACATGGTTGAAGCCCTCAAGAGTGTCGAATGACAAACGAAAGGTTGATATGAGCATGAAACGCATTCTTGCGCTGCTGACTTCCCTGCTCCTGCTTGGCGTCTCCGCGCTGGCGGACGAACAGGATCTGACCAATTGTGCCATTGCCAATGGCAGCGTCTCGACGGTGGAGTACATCGATATCGTTGCCCCCTACTCCGGTACGCTGGCGCTGTTCGACCTTGAAGCGGGCGATAAGGTGAAGGCAGGCGATACGCTCTTCACGATGCTGACCACCACCGTCTATGCCTCCGAGGACGCCGAAGTCAAGGCGGTTTTTGCCCAAAAGGGCGATGATGCCACTGCCGTGATGAGCCGCTATGGCGGCCTGGTCGCCATGGAGCCCTCACAGCGCCAGCGCATTGCCGCTTCCATCCTGCAGGGGTATAACAGCGCCGAAAGCCGGACACTTTCCATCGGCGATACGCTTTACTTCCGCTCCGATCGTGCCAACAAGGAAACCGGCTACGGCGTGGTGGTGATGATCAGCGGCACGGACTTCGTTGTCGATGTGCTGGACGGCGAATTTGTCCCGACAGAGACGATCAAGGTCTACCGCGACGATGACTATGAATCCCGCGATCATGTCGGCACCGGCAGCGTTACCCTTCGCGATCCTCTGCTGTCCGCCGGTCAGGGGCGCGTGGCCTCCGTGCTTGTTGGCGTTGGCGATACTGTTGAAAGCGGCGATCCCCTGCTGACGCTCATGTCCGCCGATGCCGCGCCCAGCGCCAGCCCGATAATCATCGCACCTGTCGAGGGCGTGGTGGGTCAGGTGGCGGTTGTGCCGGGACAGCAGGTATGGAAGGGACAGATGCTGGCGCGCATCCTGCTGACGGACAAGCTGGAGGTCGTGGCACAGGTGGATGAGATCGACCTGAACGACCTGTGGGTCGGCGATAAGGTTCCCGTCATTCTGGATACCGATGAGGACTGGATCATCACCGGCACCGTTACGGAAATCAGCCAGCTTGGTACAACCATGCAGAACGCAGCCTATTACACCGTCCACGTATCCATCCCCGAGGAGGATATCCTGCTGGGTGCAAGCGCCTCGGTCTATATTCCCAGGGATTGATCAACAAAACCGCCTGACATTGAGCCGTCAGGCGGTTTTCATATGCGGCAAAACCGCTTATTTGAACATGTTCTTCCGGGCCATAAAGACGCCGCAGACCAGCGCCACAATGCCCGCAACGCCCAGCACCGCCCAGAAGCCCCAGTTGGCACCCGCAAAGGGCACCGGCACGTTCATGCCCCAAAGGGAGGCGATGATCGTGGGAATGGACAGCAGAACAGTCAGCGAGGTCAGCATCTTCATGGTGATGTTGAGGTTGTTGGAGATGATGGAGGCAAAGGCGTCGGTGGTGTTGCTCATGATGTCACGGTAGATCGAACACATCTCGATGGCCTGCTTGTTCTCGATGATCACGTCCTCCAGAAGATCGGTATCCTCCGGGTAGCGCTTGAGCACATCCTGACGCAGCAGCCGTTCCATGACCAGCTCGTTACCCTTGAGGGATGTGGAGAAGTACACCAGGGATTTCTCCAGCTTCATCATCTGCAGCAGATCCTGATTGCGGCTGCCCTTTTCGAGCTTCTCCTGCACAAGGAGGCTGGCCTTGTCGATCTGCTTGAGGTACGAGAGGAATCGCCCTGCATTCCTGTGCAGAATCTGCAGGATGAAGCGCGTACGCTTGTTGGTCCAGAAATTACGGATGCGCTCCTCAGAAAAGTCGCTGATAATGGGCGTCTCCCGCGTGCAGACGGTAATAATCACCTCGTCGCACAGCACGATGCCCAGGGGGATGGTGGAATACACATAGCCGCTGCCCTCGGTCTCCACATAGGGAATATCGACGATGATGAGGGTCTGCTGCTTGTCCGGATCGTATTCGATACGGGCGGATTCCTCCTCGTCCAGCGCGGCGGGCAGAAAGGTTGGATCCAGGTGAAAGCGGGTAGTCAGGCCATCCACTTCCTCCTTCGTGGGGCTTTGGAGATGCACCCAGACGCCCTTTTCCAGCGTGGTGCACTCAATCAGATGGTCGTCAACGGTCTTGAAAATCCTTCTCATGGCACATGTCATCCTTTCTTTGAGGACGGCAGCGCGGGATCAGCCATGAGAGCCTTACCAGCTATCGGAGCGCACTGCCGCCTTGGTTGTGGTACTGTACGGGTCACCGTCCATGTGGTCAGCCGCTCCTTTCTGAGAAATGTTGCGGAGTTATCACAATCCGCGTCTACCATCATAGTCTCTTTCACCGGGATTGTCAACAGAAAAGATAGAAAAAATACAAGCGAAAGCCGCCACGGCTGGTAGGCCACAGGCGGCTTTCTTTCTTATTCAGCCTTCTTGCGGGAGGCGGTCTTCCTGACAGGCGTCTTGGCTTTCGCCGCGGCCTTGGTTTCGCCATCCTTCGGCTTGGTGGTGCGGGGCTTGATCTCCTTGCCCTCCTTGAGCACAACTACCGTGCGCGCAGGCAGGTACAGGCGCACATAGGGCGATTTATCCCTGCTGCGGGCAGGATAGCTCATGTGGGCCACGAGGTTCTGCCCGCCATACTTCTCATCATCGCTGGACAGGGCAACGGTGTAGTTGGCCTTGCGGGGCAGCGGCACCTCCACATCCACCACGGACTGCGTGGGATGGAAGTTGAAGGCAAAGAGGAGTCCGTTGCGGTAGAAGACGATGACCTTGTCGGCTTCCTTGTGGAGGCGAAGATCGCCCATGCGCTGCTCGAAGATGCGGTGCTTCTTGGTCAGGCGCACCATATCCTCGTCAAAGTCGTTGAGCCACTGATATTTCAGCAAGCCATTGTTTTTCAGGCTCCACTGACGGCGGCAGTAATGGAAGCTCCAGCCGTTGCCCTCACGGGGGAAGTCAATCCACTCGGGATGGCCGAATTCGTTGCCCATGAAATTCAGATAAGCCTCGCCGCCTGCTGCGAGGGTAAACATACGGATCATCTTGTGCAGCGCGATGGCGCGGTCAATCACAGGATTGTGGCAATCCTTGTTCATATCCATGTACATCGCAGCGTCCGCCAGGCGGAAAATCATCGTCTTATCGCCCACGAGGGCCTGATCATGGCTTTCCACATAGGCGACGGTTCCCTCACCCGGACGGCGCAGGCACATTTCGCCCCACATTTTGCCGATATCCCACTGTTCATCGGACTGCTCCTTGACCGTGCGGATCCACATATCCGGGAGTCCCATGCCCAGGCGGTAGTCAAAGCCAATGCCGCCATCCTCGATGGGCAGGCACATGCCGGGCATGCCGGACATGTCCTCGGCGATGGTGATGGCCCTGGGATTCACCTGGCGGATCAGCTCATTGGCCAGCTGCAGATACGCGACAGCCTCCACATGGGTGTTGTAGGAGAAATACTTGCTGTTGTTGTCAAAATTCGTGCCGAGGCCATGATCGTGATAGAGCATGGAGGTAATGCCGTCGAAGCGGAAGCCGTCGAAATGATACTCCGTCATCCAGTATTTCAGGTTGGACAGCAGGAAGTGCAGCACGCCCGTGGAGGCATAGTTGAAGCACTTGGTGCCCCAGGCGGGATGATCTCCCTTCTCGCCGTCATGGAAGAACTGCCATACCGTGCCGTCAAACATGTTGATGCCCTCGGCAGTATTCTTCACCGCATGGGAGTGCACCACATCCAGCAGCACGCGGATGCCCATCTCATGCGCCTTGTTGATCAGGTATTTCAGGTCTTCGGGCTTACCGAACCAGCTGGACGCGGCGTAGAAATTCGACACCTGATAGCCGAAGCTGCCGTAATAGGGATGTTCCATGATCGCCATCAGCTGGAGGGTATTGTAACCGGCCTTCTTGACATGGGGCAGGGTGTAATCCGCAAATTCACGATAGGTGCCGACGCGGCCCTCCTCCTGCGCCATGCCCACGTGGGCCTCGTAGATGTAGAGCGAGTCTTCACCTGTGAAATCCTTATCCGTCCAGTTAAAAGCCTTGCGCTCATCCACGACCTCGGCACACCAGGTGATGGTCTCCTTGTCCTGCACCACACGGCGGGCATAAAGCGGCAGATGCTCCGTGCGGGTCAGATTCGCATCAACCACGGTCTTGACCTTACAGCCATCCCACAGGGCATCCTCACCCGGCAGGAAGAGTTCCCAGTTGCCGTTGCCGATATTCTTCAGCGGATGGCTGGTCTGATTCCAGCCATTGAAATCACCCATCAGATAAAGCTGATAGGCGCTGGGCGCCCATTCGCGGTAGTACCAGCCGCCATCCGCGGGATGGAAGCCATAGTAATTGTACGCATTGGCAAATTCGTCAAGGGTGGCTGTATTGCCCAGAATGCGCTTTTTAGTCTCCTGATAGAGCGACATGCGCAGATCAATATCGCCTTCAAATTCCTTCAGCTGCGGGTTCAGTTCAAAAATGCGATACATATCGATACGCCTCCAAACAGATGAATGGGAACTATGCTCATGCATATTATAGCATTTCACCATTCAAACTGCAATCGTTTTGAAAAAGTTTTCACCACAAGCGCATTTGAAACAACTTCCAGCATGTTTTGCCAAACAGGCGGACACCATAGCGGCGAACCCGATTGACTTGAAGGAGGCATGCATCATGCGAGCAACCGGCATCGTTCGTAGGATCGATGAACTCGGACGCGTTGTAATCCCGAAGGAGATCCGCAGAACGCTGAGAATCAGGGAGGGCGACCCGTTGGAGATCTACACTGACCGCGACGGCGAGGTCATCCTGAAAAAGTACAGCCCGATTGGCGAGATGTCTTCCTTTGCCAAGGATTATACGGAGAGCCTGTTCCGTTCCCTGGGACATATCGCGGTGATTGTGGACCGTGATCAGGTGGTGGCAGCCAGCGGCGTGTCACGCAAGGAGCTGTGGGACAAGCCCATCTCTCACGATCTGGAGACAGCCATCGCAAACCGCCAGACAGTGGCGCTCAACCGCCAAACCGGCGGACGCACCATGGCCGTGACCAGCGAGGAGGACGCCAACGCCGCCTACACCGCGCAGGTCATCAGTCCCATCATCGCTGACGGCGAGGCCATCGGCGCCGTACTGCTGATGAGCCGTGAAAACGGCGTGCGCATGGGCGATACAGAGCTCAAGGTTGCCGAAACCGCCGCCGGTATTGTCGGACGGCAGATGGAGCAATGACCTGATGGGGGCAGCGCGCCCCTTTTTTGCTGCATAATTCAACCTTGTACAAATCAGGAAAGAGGCGTATAATAGGGTGTGATATCCGAATGCGAAAGGATGCATCCTATGTCGAACAAATCAAAATCCATCGTCGGCGGCATGACGGTGCTTGGCCTTGCAGGCGTAATCTGCAAGCTGGTGGGCGTGCTTTTCTCCATTCCGCTGACATGGCTCATCGGCACGGAGGGACAGGGCGTTTATAATGGCGTATTCCCGACGTATAACCTCCTGCTGACAATCTCCTCTGCCGGCATTCCAGTGGCTGTAAGCCGCCTGGTATCCCACAGCCTCGCCAGGAATGACCCGCGCAGCGCCAGGCATGTCTTCCGCATTGCGCTGCTGCTGCTGACGGCACTGGGCTGCGTGGCCACGATCATCATCCTGGCCGGAAGCGGCTGGCTGGCAGTATCCGTCGTCGATCAGCCAGACAGCAAGCTCGGCTTCCAGGTTATTGCGCCATGCGTGGTAATCGTATGCATGCTCTCGGCCTTCCGCGGGTTTATGCAGGGGCAGCAGAACATGGTGCCTACCGCCATCAGCCAGCTGATTGAGCAGGTGGGCAAGGTCTTTATCGCGCTCCCGCTGGCGTATTTGGGCAGCCGGACAAGCGTTGCCCACGGAGCCGCCGGCGCGCTGCTGGGTACGACCATCGTCGAAGCTGCGGCACTTATGTACATGGTGCTCCTCTATATGCGCAGCCGCGCCAAGTTTGCTGCCATCCCTCAGCTCAACGACAGCCCCTGCGAGGCGTCCGGCACGCTTGCCAGGCGCCTGATGGCCATTTCGATCCCTATCACCATCGGCGCGTGCATCGTTCCCCTGTCCCAGTTTGTGGACAGCGCCATGCTCGTTGACCGCCTGATGCTTTCCGGCATGGAGAAATCCGAGGCGGTTTCCGTCTACGGATTGTTTTCCGGCACCGTCATCCGCATCATCAACATTCCCACTGCGCTGGCGCTGGCAGTCAGCATGTCGCTTGTTCCGGCCATTAGTTCTGCCAAGGCTGTCAAGGATGATGCCGCCGTTGCCCGGCAGAGCGATCTGGGCCTGCGCTTCGCCTTCCTGATTGGCTTCCCCTGCTCCATCGGCATGAGCGTACTGGCTGAGCCGATCATGCGCTTCTTCTATCAGGAAACGATCTCTGCACAGCATCTGCAAATCGGCGGCGCACTTTTGAGCGTCTCCAGCCTGACCATCGTGCTCTTTACCGTCGTGCAGGCCACCAGCAGCATCCTGCAGGGCCTGGGCAAACAGCGCATTCCCATGTATACGCTGGTGGCGGGCGTTGTCTGCAAGATCATCCTGAATTACACGCTGGTCGGCATTCCTGCCATCGGCATCCATGGCGCGCCGATTGCTTCGCTCGTGTGCTACACGGTATCCCTTGTGCCCAATCTGCTGTATGTGCTCAAATATGCCAGGATGCGATTCAACCTGATGGGGTGGATCGTCCGACCTGGCATTGCGACGCTGGCCATGGGTGCGGTGGTTTTCGCGCTGCAATCCATCCTGCCTTATAACCGCCTGCTGATGCTCGTGGAGGTCGCTGTGGGCGTGGTGGTGTATGCAGCTGTCGCGCTGGCAGTCAAGGCCATTACCAAGGAGGACTTGCGCTCCTTCCGCCGCAGGTAACAAATGATAACGAGGTGTTGATATGAAACCGAGCATCACTGTGGTATCTCTTGGCCCGGGTGATCCCCAGCTGCTGACGCTGCAAGCTGCCGAGGCCCTGCGCAAGAGCCGCCATCTGATCCTGCGCACAGCCCAGCACCGGGCGGTTACCTGGCTGGATGAGCAGCAGATCGCCTATACGGATATGGACGCGCTCTACGATCAGTACGAGGACTTCGATGAGATGCACGCTGAGATGGCCCGTCGCCTCTGGGCGGAGGCAGCGCGCGGGGCCGTCACCTTCGCCGTGATCGACGCCGCCAGCGATGGCGCGGTACAAGCACTGCGCACCTCCATCCCGGAGGACGGCAAGATGACCGTGCTGCCCGGCGTCACCATGGCAGACAGCTGTCTGGCGCTCCTGCCGCCGCGTTTTGCCCACGACGGGCGTGTGCGCATCCTGCCTGCAACCGCCGCCGTGGATGCTGCGCCCGATCCCGCCACGCCTCTGCTGATCACCGAAATGTGGAGCCGCGCGCTCTCCAGCGATATCAAGCTGAAGCTCAGCGAATACTACGGTGACGAGGCAGAGGTGGTCATCTTCCCCTCCAGCGTGAAAATCAACCGCAAGCCAATCATTTTGCCGCTGATGGAGATTGACCGCCAGCATACCTATGATCACACGGTCTGCCTTTACGTCCCTGCTACGGGCCTTCGGGAGCGCGACAGGTACTGCTTTGACGATCTGCTGCGCGTGATGCACACCCTGCGCCAGCAATGCCCCTGGGATGGCGGGCAGACCCACGAGAGCCTGCGCAAATACCTCATTGAGGAGGCCTACGAAGCCGTGGGCGCCATCGACGAGGATGACATGGATCACCTTGCGGACGAACTGGGCGATGTGCTGCTTCAGATCGCCTTCCATGCCGATATCGGCCAGAGTTACGGCGAATTCACCATCAGCGATGTGACCACGGCGATTGTCCGCAAGATGATCTACCGCCATGCACACATCTTTGGCAATGTGCACTGCGACACAGCGGAAGAAGTGACCGCCAGCTGGGAGAAGCTCAAGAAGATCGAGAAGGGCCTGACGACGCAGGCAAGCGTGCTGGCGGACGTGAGCGCAGGCCTTCCCGCCCTCATGCGTGCTGCCAAGGTGCAAAAGAAGGCCGCTCAGGTCGGCTTTGACTGGGATGACGCCATCGGTGCACTGCCCAAGATCCACGAAGAGGCAGACGAGGTTCTGGAGGAACTCAAAGCAGGGCGCGATCCCGGCGAGGAGCTGGGCGATCTGCTGTTCAGTGTAGTCAATGTGGCACGCCTTGCCGAACAGGAACCAGAGCTCCTGCTGAAATCCGCTACCGAAAAGTTCATCAAGCGCTTCACAGCCATGGAAAATCTCATAATTTCTGATGGAAAATCGCTGGAGGGCTTGACTTTAGCGGAAATGGATGTATACTGGAATATGGTTAAAGCTGCGCAGAAGATGCAGTGATTAGCCGGGTCAGACCAACATCACGCCCGACGGCTTCATGCCGAGGCAGCCGGGTCGACCCACATAGAAGGAACCCACAATAAACACCATGCTTCTCACGCGTGGATACTACAAGGAGGAATTTTTCCATGAACAAGACCGAACTGATTGCTGCCCTGACCGAGAAGACCGGCTTCACCAAGAAGGATGCCGAGAAGGCCCTGAATTCCGTTGTGGAAGTCATCACCGAGTCCCTGACCAAGGGCGAGAAGGTTCAGATCGTCGGCTTTGGCTCCTTCGAGGTGAAGGATCGCCCCGAGCGCATCGCCCGCAATCCCCAGGCTCCCGAGCAGGAGATCACCATCCCCGCTTCCAAGGCGCCCGTGTTCAAGGCTGGCAAGTCCCTGAAGGACTCCGTCAACAAGTAATTCCTTGCTGAAAGCACCCGCAGGAGCGATCTTGCGGGTTTTTCTTATATTGGAGGACCTATGCGTTTAGACAAGTATCTGAAGGTATCCCGCATCATCAAGCGCCGCACGGTGGCCAACGAGGCCTGCTCCGGTGGTCGCGTGACGCTCAATGGCAAGGTGGCCAAGCCCGGCGCGGAGGTCAAGCCCGGCGATATCATGACCATTCGTTTTGGCGATCATCTTGGCAGGTATGAGATTCTTTCCGTTCCCGCCACTGTGCGCAAGGAAGGCGCAGCTGACCTCTATCGCATTCTGGAGGAAGATGCAGCCATGGCCTCCGAGCGTCAAGCGGAGGAATAAGCCATGTGGTATGCAATCGTTTTGGCAGGCGGCAGCGGTAGTCGCATGGGAGCCGGGCGCAACAAGGTACTGCTCTCCCTGCATGGCGAGCCGGTGATCCTGCGCTCTGTCAAGGCTTTTGAGCGCCTTGTCGAGGGCGTTGTGCTCGTCAGCCGTTCCGAGGACATGGAGGCCGTGAAGGAGGCTGTGCAGGCTGCTGAAATGCCTGTTACCGTCGTTCCCGGCGGTAGCACCCGGCAGGACTCCGTCTGGCAGGGACTTTGCGCATTGCCGGAAGCATGTACGCATGTCCTCATCCATGATGGTGCGCGCTGCCTGGTTGACCGCGAAACCATCGAGCGCTGCAAGGCGTCCGTGGAAGCTTGCGGCACGGGCGTAGCTGCGATTCCAGCGGTAGATACCATCAAGCAGGTGGATGGGAACGAATTCGTCACCGCGACGCCTGACCGTTCGGCCCTGCGCGCCGTGCAGACCCCCCAGGGCTTTACGACAGCGCTGATCCGTCAGGCGCATCAGGCGGCACAGGCGGAAGGCTTCCTCGGTACGGATGACGCATCCCTCGTGGAGCGGATGGGGCATCCCGTGCGCCTGACCCTGGGCAGCCGCAAAAATATCAAGCTCACCACACCGGAGGATATTCTCATGGCACAGGCTTTTCTGGAACAGGACTTCCCTGCCCTGCGCGTTGGTCAAGGCTATGATGTGCATCGCCTTGTGGAGGAGCGCGACCTCATCCTGTGCGGCGTGACCGTGCCGCATACCCTGGGGCTTCTTGGCCACAGCGACGCGGATGTAGCGCTCCACGCGCTGATGGACGCGATGCTCGGTGCCATGGCGCTGGGCGATATCGGCAAGCATTTTCCCGATACGGACGAGCGCTACCGCGGCATTTCCTCCATGAAGCTGCTGGAGCATGTCGTGGCGCTGCTGCATGAGCATGGTGCGCGCGTGACCAGCTGTGATGTAACCATCGTGGCGCAAAAGCCCAAGCTCCTGCCCTATATCCCTGCGATGCGCGAAAATGTTGCCTCCGTCCTGAATCTGCCCTTGAGCCGCGTCAACATCAAGGCGACCACCACCGAGCGCCTCGCCTTTGAAGGGCGCGAGGAGGGCATCAGCGCCCAGGCGGTCTGCAT
This sequence comes from Clostridia bacterium, assembly GCA_017481825.1. Taxonomy (GTDB): domain Bacteria; phylum Bacillota; class Clostridia; order Christensenellales; family Aristaeellaceae; genus UBA11524. The sequence goes on along the minus strand of JAFUOR010000037.1, from coordinate 16,968 downwards.
GGTCGAGGCGCGATAAATGCATACAGCAAGGCGGCCTGTCACATGGAACAGGCCGCCTTTTAGTGTACGAATTATTCTGCTTCCGGAAGGGCGAAGAGCTGAGGCACGCTCATCAGCTCCGCTGGCATCAGCTTGATCAGGCGAATGGTCAGCTTATTCGTAAACTTGTCCAGGAGCTCACTTTGCAGCTCCTGCTGTTCCGCGTCTGTGCTGTACACGTCGCACAACGTGAGACCATCCTCCATCGGCGGAATGGCTTCATCCGGCTGGATGGTCGTGCGGATGCCAAGGGCAGGCTTTTCAGCCACGTAGAGCATCATGTCGTCCGTCAGGTTGAAGGGCGAAAGGATCAGCTGGCCCTCGCCTGTGCCGCTGGCAGCAATGGTGCCGGACTGGCCGTTGACAACGGTAGGCATGGCGATATCCGACTTGTACTGCCACTTCATGCCCTCCGCCGTCTGCTGGATGTGCCATTCCCAGTCCGCGGTGTGCGCATCGCCGGCCATCTTCCGGGCATAGGCGAAGCTCTCGTCCTGCGGAGCGGTGAATTGCGTGGTTGTTCCCACGACGGAAAACGCGTCTCCGCCGATCTCAGCATCGATATCGTAGCAGAGCCAGTGGTTCATGCCGTCCTGCCCGGCGCCGATCACAAGTATCGCACTTGTTTCCTGAAGCCCGAGGGACGCAGTCATGACTTGCATAGAGTCCTCCAGCACCGTCAGGGAGAAACCGATCGGCGCGGTATCCTGCGCGACAATCTTCACGATGTAACGATAGCGGTTTTCGCTGGCAATCTGCCAGTTCAGGTCATGGAGCGACCAGAGCGTATCCTGGGGATCGAGCTTCAACAGCGCTGCCAAGGGAGATGCAACCTTACGCACCTCTGGCAGCAGCAGGAGACCGACCAGCTGGGACAGGTCACGATCATCCAGTTCATAGGTGATGCAGATGTTGCCGCCCTCAAAGGCGTCGCCTGTAAACCATCCGGCCTCCGTCGTGTAATCAAGATTGTTCAGGTAGTCCGTACCGGCCTCTTTGATGGCATTCAGAGCGCCTTCCCAATCAGCATGCATCACGGCCATCAACTGGCGCTCCAGCAGCACCATTTCCTGCGGATCCGCCGGGTAATACAGGGCATGATCCGCCAGCAGCTCGCTTGTTACATACAGGTCGCCGTTTTCAGGCAGATAGATGACGCCTTCCATCAGCGGCTGGCCGCTCATACGGATTTCGCCCGCCAGCGCGTCCTCCTGGATAGTTACAGAGCAGCCAAAGCCATTGAAAAGCTTGTACATGGTCGTATAGAGCGCATCCAGATTCACACCGGCGAGCTCCCCGGTATCCATCTGCGCAAACATGGGCTCATAGAGCGCCCGCAGCCCTTCCTCATCAGCAGACATCGTCATGGAGAAGGTGTAGGTTTCGGCGCAGGCTGAGAGCGGCAGCAGCATGATCAGCAAAACAGCAAGCAGCTTCTTCACAGGAATTGACCTCCTTTACGGCACGGTCTTACATCGGCGGTACAGCGGTAGGCTCTGCCGTTTGGACGGGCTCGGGAATATCCGTCAGCGTTGCGGGTTCCGGGGTAGCCGTGGGCAGCGCACCAGCATTCATGGTGGCCATGGTGATGGTGGCGTTGCTCACAAAACGGGCCAGCAGCTCCTGCGCGCGCGCATCGGACATAGCCAGCACATTCTCCGCGCCAGCGGTGGGCAGCGAAGGCATATCCCACTTGGCAGTGGTCTTTACAACAAGGTCAAGGCCAACCTCCGCATCGGGCAGCTTGACATTGCCCGTCACGTTGATCTGCGTCGGCTCCATCTGAGAATCATTGGAGGCATAGCGCAGCGTGTAATCAAGGCTCACGGGTGCAAAGTCGATGTAGCTGTTGCGGAAGGGATCGTCCTCCTCCAGCATGCTCAGATCGGGCGCGATGGCCAGCGAGAAGGACGTGCTGTCGCGGGTAATGCCCTCGTCATCGGTCGTGATCGCATGGCTGGTCTTCATGGTGAAGGCGGCCGACAGCGGCGCTTCGTTGACGCCCGCCGCCGGGTTAATGCGAATGTAGCCCTCCCACTGCGAGGTTTCCGCATTGGAGGCCGTCTCGTCCAGAATGACGGAATAGGTCATCGTAGGCGCAGAGAGCATGACGGACACATCACCCTGGGACTGGGAAACGGTAATGCGCTGGAACTCGCGGGGCAGCGAGACCTCCGGCAGCGCAAACACGGCGGACAGGAGGCTCCCGGCAGCATCCACCAGATCCTGCGGAAGGTCAGCCAGCGGCAAAGAGAAGCTCGTGCCAACAACCTCGCCCAGCACAGTCATCTCGCGCTCCAGCACCACACTGCCGGAAAGGGGCAGCAGATCAATGCAGGCCTCATAGAAATACACCAGCGCGGTATTCAGGTACAGGGAGGCCAGCTCCTCGCCAAACACAGGACGCAGCAGCGCCTGTAGGTCGTGATCGTAGATCATCAGGCCGACGATCTTCTTCATCTGCGCCTTCAGGTCATCCGCAGGAATGGTGTAGGTGGTGTGCATGGTCATGGCGCCTGTGGTGCCGCCGAGGATGGGCGCGGGCGCATAGCCGCTCAGCCAGAGCTCCATATCCGTGTAGTACTTCTCCATCACGGGCTCCCAATAGGCAGCCCAGTCATCATCGTCAATCTGCATCAGGTTGGCAAAAGCCGTGTAGAAGGAATCATTACCCTCGCTGCTGCCGAAGATGGCATTGAGCAGATCTTGACCAACGGGGAGCGTCAGCAGCTCGCCAGGCAGCAGTTCGCTGCTCATGTAGATCGCCTGCTCATCGCCATAGACCATGGTGGTGCCATAGGCATTCTTCTGGGCATCCTGGGCGTAGAGCTGGAACTGCCAGTATTCATCGCCGGCAATCATGTCGGAAGTCTCGCCCGTCGGGCTGTGAATCAGACGGATGCGCATCTCATTGCCAGCAAAGGGCAGCAGATATTCCAGCCAGGGCGCGCCGCCGAAGGCCGTCAATGAAAACTTGCCGGTGACACCGTTGCCGGTCAGCAGATACTGCTGGTTGAACTTGTCCTGCAAGGAATAATCCGTTTCCGCCAGAACGCTGGGGATCAGCAGCATCAGGCACAGGAGCAGACACAGGAACCTCTTCATATGGAATCAGCCTCCTTGATGGCTTCGTTGTTATTCGATGATGGTCACGCTGCCCGCGGCGTCGAGGATGGCCTCGACATCCTCAGGGGCCATATCACGGAAGAACCAATCCGCCGTATCGCCCAGCAGGATGATCAACGGACGCACCAGCGCCGTGGCAGCCTTGGCAGCAACCTGCTGCTGCACGCTGGCCAGCTGCTCCGGGGTGAGCACGCTGAGGTTCATGGTTTCCTCCCTCGCCGTCCAGAGGGATTCCTCTGCACGATTGGCCCGCACGGAGATCATCGCGTGCTCAGCAACGTTCTTGCCGCTCAGGCCGGATACCTCCAGGGTACCGTGGATGGCGGGATCGTCCTGAGAGCCTGCAATGGTCAGGTTCGGTGCAAAGCTCACGCCAGTAAAGCTATCCTCTCCAGGGAGCTTCTGCTGCAGCTTGACCGTACCGGTGATCACGTCACTTTCCTCCGTACAGGCATTGGTCAGCTCAAACTCGCCCTTGCGCGTGGTGGTCTGCTTATCCAGCACCACAGTATAGGTGAAGGAGCCATCCATCTCGATGGCGCCGGACTTATTGGTCTTGATGATGCGTTCAAATTCGAGGGTATTCTTGTTGCCGCCGGATTTTGCAGGGGATGTGAGGGTCACCTCGTCCCGGTGGGCGGTATCGTCACGGCGCATGCGCCAGACGAGCTTCACCGTGCGCAGATTGCCCTCCGGACCGCAGGTGCCATTGTATTCCATGCGCAGCGGAACCTCGTCCTCCGTGCGGTACACGCGCAAGGTCTGCTTGCCGGAGAAGGTCAGGCCGGCGATGATATCATGCAGCCATCCCTCGGGACACAGGGACAGAAGGGTCTCCTTCATCGCCTCAACATCACCCTTGGGAATGGTGTAGTCCGTGCAGGAACGGGCCGTACCCATATCAGTGATGGCTGTCTTGACGCTGCGCCTATCGGCATATTCGTCAAAGGCGGGAGAGATGCCGCTCAGCAGCACCCAGCCGTCATTCAGCAGCGCCTCTGCATCAGCGCGAAGGCCGTACAGAGATATATTCTGCGTGCTGGCACCCAGCAGCAAGCCCATCGGGTCGCTGTCAGCGGTGAAGGCCGTTTCCGGCACGCAGGACAGCTGCACGGCATCATCCAGATAAGCCAGCGTCAGCGCCTCCGAATTGCTGACATAGATGGACACGCTGCCTTCATCCGGCGCTGCGATCAAGCGCAGGGACAGATTGTCGGTGATTTCCTTGAGCATCGCAAAACGGTCATCATCGTAGGGCAGCAGGGCTGTGATATCGGCTGAAAGGTATACCTCCAGGGGGGTGTTTTCCAGCGCCCAGCCCTCGCTATGGCGCAGAAACGGCGCTTCCGCCAGCGCTGTGCCTGCAAGCATCAGCAGCATCAATAGCAGCGCAAGGATCCTTTGGATCAAACGCACGGTTCCATCACTTCCCTTTCCGAATGATTACTCCGTTTCCTGTTTGGCCTGATCGGCAAAGGCGAGGAGCATCTCCTTCACCACCCGCGGGTCAGGCTCCTGATTGATCTGTCCGCGTAGCTGGGCCGCGCCGCGCATACCGGCCACATACCAGCCGATATGCTTGCGCATTTCGTTCACGGCCACGCGCTCGTGTTTCCAGTGCAGCAGCATGTCATAATGGCGCAGGGCCATGCCGATGCGCTCGTCAATGCCGGGCGCAATAAATTCTTCGCCTGCAAGGCGCTGCTTGATCTCCCGGAACAGCCAAGGGTTCCCCATTGCGCCGCGGGCGATCATCAGGCCGTCCACGCCGGTTTCGGCAAGGCGTTTCATGGCGTCGTCCCCGGTGAAGATGTCACCGTTTCCGATCACAGGGATCTTCACGGCCTCCTTGACCCGGCGGACATACTCCCAATCCGCCACGCCGCTGTACTGCTGCATGCGCGTGCGGCCATGGATGGCGATTTCACACACGCCGCAGTCCTCGGCCATCTTCGCCATGTCGATCACGTTGATATGCTCATGATCCCAGCCAAGGCGCATCTTGACCGACACCGGCAGACGGCTTGCCTTGACCACCGCGCGCAGAATCTTTTCTGCATTTTCAGGATGGCGCATCAGTCCGCTGCCCTCGCCGGAGCAGGCAACCTTGTGCGCAGGGCAGCCCATATTGACGTCAAGCCCTTCAAAGCGGCCCATGCTGCTCAGTTCATCTGCCGCGCGCGCCATGAGATCTGCTTCCTTGCCGAAAATCTGCACAATCAGCCGCGGCTCGTCAGGATGACGCTCAATGAGCGCCGTCGTTGCAGGATGGTTGCGCGGCGCGTAGAGATAGCCCATGGCGCTGACCATCTCGGTCGTGGCCATATCGCAGCCCTGCTCAAAGCACAGGAGGCGAAAGGGCCAGTCGGTTATGCCTGCCAGCGGGGCAAGGCGGACGCTTGTCATGCCTGCTTCCTCCAGGGGAACAAGGCGATGCGGGCAGGACATGCGGCGTAGGGCTGCAGCACCGTTTCCGTCAGCGCATCACCGGAGGCTGCGGGAAGCACCGGCAGATCCGCCGGAACATCGCCCTTACGCTTCCAGTCCGCCACGGTATCAAGCACGGCGACGACCTGATTGCCATCGACTTTTTCCTTCACGAAGGATACATTCCATGCCTTCCCCTTCACAACGGGCATCGCCATCACGATGGGTCCCTTGAGCAGGTACTTGCCCTGATGATGGCCATCCATCACGCGGACAGTCTGTTCCAGGGTCACGGTGATGGTATCGCCGTCGTGCCAGGTGCGGTCCAGAACCATGAAGCCCCCCTTGCAGTCCTTTCCAGCGTCGCTGTCCATACCGTTGATGGCAACCTCGGCATTTTTGCTCCAGTCGGGGATGCGCAGACGCAGGGCTGCCTTCACATCGCTCTTGCAATGCACCTGAACCGTGCTCTGGTGTGCGTCACGGTCGATGGTCAGCATGATGAGGCTCTCGCCCACCGCCACGGCATACTTGCCCGGCAGATACAGATTGACTGACATGCCGTCCACCCGGGCCGTGACAGCGCTGGAGGCAACGCAGGTGTATCCGCGGCTGAGGCGGTCGATCACGCGCTGGGCATGGTCAGCGCTCACATGGAAGCAGTCTTCGATACCTGCAGCCTCTGTCAGCGTGTTTGCGCGCTGGAATTCCACCACCTGACCGTTGACAATCGTGGCAGGCAGAGCGTTGTAGGCCATGCGCTCGATGGCGTCCCATGCCCAGGCGGAGTTCTCGCCCATGGCTGCAGCGCAAAGAGCTTCTGCCCAGGCGCCCAGCGCGCTGTTGCTGGCAGCGCCAGCAGGGGCGGTACCCTCCAGCAGCTCGTCCGCCGTCAGCGCGCCGGACACCGTGCCGTGGTAACGGCAGAGACGCTCCCAGGCGGTGCGGGTTGCCGCGAACTCCGTAGCGGAGCCGGAGTACCAGCCCTTGGCAGAGGCACTGCGCGCGCCGTCCGCCAGGGATTCAGGGTGATTCGTGCGGTAAAAATGGGTATAGAAGCCATTGCGGTCACCATTCTCGCGGGCAAGACCCTGCTGGAGCTCATCGCGGGTCATGCTGCGGTTGGTGGGACGCTGAACAGCGATGGTGTTGAGCACGCTGCTCCAGACCATCGTCTGACTCGATACACGCTCGCACAGGTTCAGCACCGCCGCCTTGCCGGTCACGCGATAGAGATTCTCCAGCAATTCGAGGAGGTCGGCGGGATTGGCCCACACATCATCGTCCTCCATCAGGGCGTCCCAGTTGGAAGACGCCCAGCCGCACCAGCGGGCAATGTGCTCCAGGATGGGCTTGCGAGCTTCATATTCATAGAGCGCCCAGGCCGCGCGCAGGATCGCGATGCTGTTCTTCATGCAATCAGCAAAGGAGCCATCCTCCCGCTGAGCTTCCAGCGCAGCGCGAATGCGCGCCGCAACAGGTTCCTGATCGGGATGCGCCATGACCAGGCATGCCAGGCGGAAGGCTCCCTCCAGCGCAGTGGGACGGTCAGACTGCACAGTCGCAGCGTAGAGCTGCTTCAAGGCAGCATGATCCATGCGAACCTGACCGGCACGCAGAGGCTGACAGGAAAAGGGCGTCAGGGGAGCTTTATCAAAAATCGGCTTCAGGGCCACGTTCTTTACCTCCAATAGATAGCGCTTTTACGTATAATAAACCATCATTGATTATAGCGCATTTTGCGAGAAACTGCAATGTTTCCGCACGTAAAAAACGAAGAACCGCTCAAAAAGAGCGATTCCCGTACAAAATTGTTACAAAGATGTCTTTTTGATGGCCTCAACAGCCCATGCGGCATGCGCCGCCACTGTGGCGGAAGGGTGCTGCAGCAGCGGCAGCAGCAGCGGCAGCAGCTCCTGGCGGTGTGTGTTTCCGGCAATCAGGCAGGCCTGGGCGAGCACGCGGTTGGCTATGGCCAGATTTGCGCCGATTCTGGGCCGGAGCGCCGCTGCCGATGCCTTGGGCTGGGACAGGATTTCCTCCAGCGGCGCAGGCATATGCGACTCCCCTGCAGGCGTCGCATTGTGCGGACAAACCCGCTGGCACACATCGCAGCCGATCAGCCGATTCCCCATGGCAGAGCGCAGCATTTCCGGCACAGGCTGACCATTCAGCTGCCAGTTGCGCAGGCACCTTTCACGGTGAAAGACGTCGCCCTCCAACGCATTGGTGGGACACGCGTCCACACATCTGCGGCACGTGCCGCAATGCAGCGCATGGCTTTCCTGTTCAAGGTTCTCTGTTGCAGGAAGCGCCACGGATGATACGAGAATCTGCACATGGAAGCGGCTCCCCCATTCCGCCGTGTAGGACAGGGTGTTCCGGCCCTGGGTCAATCCCGGCAGCCGCGCAAAAATGGGCTTGACGCGAATATCATCCCGCAGGGAGAGGCCCTGGACCGCAAATTCCCTGGCGATGCGCGAGGCCGTCTCGTAGGCCTTCTGGGAGGCATCGTAATAGGGATGCACCCAGGCTCCGTCCGCAGCAGGGGCTTTTTCGGCCTCATATGGCCAAAATGCCAGCAGGATGGACGCAGCGTCCTCACAGCCGCATGCAGAGCCGTCGAGCACGATCACCCGCGCAAAACCTGCGTCGCAGAGTGCATCGACGATGTTCATCCCCCATCGCCTCCTTTCACAGAAAATCGGGAGAGCCTCCGCGCGGAAGCTCCCCCGGATGAGTTGCTTACTTGGTGCCAAAGAGACGGTCGCCCGCGTCGCCAAGGCCGGGTACGATGTATCCATGGTCGTTCAGGTGCGAATCCAGACCCGCCACATAGATATCCACGTCCGGGTGATCCTTCTGCACCTTGGCAATGCCTTCAGGCGCAGCGATCAGGTTCACCAGGCGGATGTGCTGGCAGCCACGGCGCTTGATCAGCGTGATGGCGTCACTGGCGCTGCCGCCGGTGGCCAGCATGGGATCGAGCACGATCAGCTCGCGCTCCTGCGCGTCGTGGGGAAGCTTGCAGTAATACTCCACCGGTTCGAGGGTCTCCGGATCGCGATACAGGCCAATGTGGCCGATACGGCAGGCAGGTACCATGTTCATGATGCCATCCACCATGCCAAGACCGGCGCGCAGGATCGGCACGATGCCCAGCTTCTTGCCGGCGAGCATCTTGACGGTGGTCTTGCAAAGGGGCGTTTCGATCTCCACGTCCTCCGTGGGCAGATCGCGCGTTACCTCATAGACCATGAGCATCGAGATTTCCTCCAGCAGCTCACGGAACTCCTTGGGGCCGGTTTCGGTTTTGCGCATAATCGAAAGCTTGTGCTGAATCAGCGGATGATCGAAAACGTGGACTTTACTCATGGGTGAAGCCTCCCTCTATTGTGATGCATGGGTTGATTCCTGTTCAGATTATACTCCATTTGCCCGGGATGCGCAAGGGCTTTTCGCAACAATGCGGAAGGGTGAAAAAAGACGCGCTGCGCAGAGGCAGTCACGTCCAGGTAAGATTGACCATTATTGCAGCGTTACATCCCAACCTGCAAGGTATTTGAGCAGCAGCAGCGCATCGCGCATGTTGACCGTGCCGTCCCCATTCACATCAGAGGCTTCCTGGTCGATGGTGACGTCCCAAGCGGCCAGTTTCTTGAGCAGCGCCAGAGCATCACGCATATTGGTCGTACCATCGCCATTGGAATCACCAGGCACAACAGCCGGAGCAGGCTCTTCCTCAGGCTTTGTTGACGGCGTAACGTCGAATTCAAAATCCGCTCTGTCACTGCTGAAAGCATCAGCCGCAACAATACCAAATGTATATTCGCCCGAGAATGCCGGTTTGAAGTACAGCGTTCCCGTCAAATCAGAAATGTCAAAAGTTCCATTGGTCCAATTGCCATCAGCTGCACGTTTGAGCTTCCAGTACGCATACAGATAAGTCCATTCACCTGTGCCGCCGGTGATCTCGTATGTCAGGCCGATCAGGTCACCCGCCTCACAGGCTGTCTTATCCGTCGTTGCATTGATAGAAACGCGCTCAACGGCCGGGGCATTCAAAATGCTGGCGGTATCGCTTGCGTTCAGATAGATGTCATCATAGTTTGAAACAAAAATACTGAACTGGATTGTTTCACCGTATTTGGGCGTATAGGAGACCGTACCGCTTTCGGACACAATCTTGACCGCTACGCTGCTGCTGAGATTATCGGCGGTATCGATACGCCAGTACCCATAATCAGGAAAGCAATCATCCGGAATGTTGCTCAGCTCATAGGTGGCCGTAATGGTTTCTCCTGCCTCGATGCTTTCCTTGTCAAGGGTCACCGTTGCCGCAGGCGTCTTTTCAACCTCCGGCGAGCCGGTGATGGCAACTGTATGGTTCAGCCAGTCACGCTGACCATAAGCAACTTCAGGTGAAGTATCCGCTGCAATAATGTCAAAGCTCACACTTTCGCCATAGGTCGGCGTATAGTAGAAGGAACCTGTCGCATCGGTCAGGCTGATCGTTTCAACATACTGGTTACCCTGATAGGTAACGGTACATTCTGCAACGATCTTCAGGTTCTTGCCAGTGCCGCCTGTTACTTCGTAATCCACCTTGATGGGGGTGCCCACACTGACAGAGGTTTGAGCAGTTTCAACAAACGCAAGAAGTTCTTCATATCCTGTAATGATTGCCGTGGCGCTGTTAAGAGAGGTATCCTCCGCATCCAATGCAGTAACAATGAAATAAATCTCTTCACCGTATTCCGGGACAAAGGTCACGGTACCTTCGCGCTCTGTCAAAACAAAGTCAGCAACATCGTAACGCTCGTAGCCCTGTTTAATTCTCCATGTGGCGTTGATCACCTCGCCCAGACCAACACCGCCGGTCACCTTGTACGTTGCCGTAATCGGCTGTCCTGCTTCAACGGTCTCTTTGTCAAATTCCACACTGACAACCAGATCCGTTTCCTTGGCAGCCGGCGCGGAAACATTGATGCGCTTGGGATCAGTGGAATGGGTGTATCCGTCAGCGCTTTCCAGAATGAGATAGCAATCCACCGGCAGCGCAAACTTGTCCGGAATGAATGTGAATTCACCGGAGCGGCCAGACAGTTCAATGGCCTTGGGCTGGATCACACGTCCATCCACTTCCGAGTCATCATAGATGTAGCGGAAGGAGAATTCGTTGTCGGCATCGGTTCCGCCAACGATCTCATACTTGACCGTGACCTCCTCACCCTTAACAATGTTCGTCCTGCTAAGGGTGAAAGTGGCCGTCATAGGGGTGTAGGCGCCATTGTCATTCAGCGTGACAGTTTCGCTTTCCGACCACATATACATGCCGTCATAGGCGATAAAGGTGATGCTGTCGCCAAACAGAGGCGCAAACGACACGGAGCCTTCCGTTTCGCCGATAAGTTTGCCTGCATAATACATGTATTCCTTGCCATCATGCATGACGCGCCAACGCTGCTCTATGTTGCTGCAGGTCATCGATTCATAATTGCCGCCCAGAGCATAGTTGATGGTAAGGGTTTCACCAACATTCATGCTCGTCTTATCAGCAGATACATTCAGCGTATAATCCCGCATACCGGCCTGTGCTGACAAGGCAGACAGTACTCCCAGCAAAAGCAGCAGAGCCAGACAGTAACTCCATTTGAATATCATCTTACGCATACGAACACCTCTTTTGTGTAAACTACTTATATTCTATCACACTTTCCTGAAGCATGCAAGCCGTAGATATACTTTGTTATCCCAAACGTTCATTTCCTCCTCCCCGCGTATCCTTGACACTCATTCCGGAAATACCTATAATGGAAGAAACCTGTTCCGGAGGAAATCGCTGATGAATCTCGCCATTCCTTACAGCCGGTATGTTATCGGCTCCATCCCGTGGTACAGCGTATTGATCATTTCAGGCATCGTGCTGGCGCTGCTTTTGTGCTCCCGGGAGGAAAAGCGCCTGGGGCTGCCGAAGGATACCGTGGTCGATCTGGCGCTGTGGGTCATCCCATGCGGCGTGATCGGCGCAAGGCTCTATTATGTGGCCTTTGCCTGGGAGGCCTTCGCCACCGCGCCCCTGTCGATTCTCTATGTGTGGCAAGGCGGGCTGGCGATCTACGGCGGCATCATTGGCGGACTGGCTGCCGTGCTGCTCTTTGCATGGCGGCGGCGGATTGCCCCGGCCCTGCTGACGGATATGATCGTCCCCACCCTCGCGCTGGCACAGGCCATCGGGCGCTGGGGCAACTACTTCAACATGGAGGCCTACGGCGCGCCCATCACGGATCCTGCGTGGCAGTTTTTCCCCGTAGGCGTGCAGATTCCTGCCGCCGATGGCTACACGTGGCACATGGCGACATTCTTCTATGAATCCATGTGGAATCTGCTGGTATTTGCCGTGCTGTGGTTTATCGTGCGCAGGCACAGCTCCCAGCGCGGCAGAGTGACGCTGTGGTATCTGTTACTCTACGGAGCCGGGCGCTGCCTGATTGAGGGGCTGCGCATGGACAGCCTGATGAGCGGCTCCATCCGCGTCAGCCAGCTGCTGAGCCTCCTGCTGGCGGTGATCAGCGCCGTAGTGCTGATCCTGCGCCAGGTGATGAGAAAGCGTACGAAGGGAGTGTGAATCATGCCTACCTCACCAATGAAAAACCTGCTGTATCGCGCTGCGCTGCCGTTTATGGCGCCCACGCCCCACAAGCAGATGACCCATATCTGCACCGGCACAGAACTCCATCACCTGCCCTATTACGAGCATTTGCTGATACGGCACCATGTGCTGGGTGCATCGCTCCTGCTGGATGACGGCACACGCCAGGTACAGGTGCACACCTCTGTCAGGACGCCCGCGCATCCCTGCACAGCGCAGACGGTATTCCGCGTTGCGTCGATCACCAAGATGGCCTCGGCCCTTGTGACGCTCATGTGCATCGGCGATGGGCTCTTTACGCTGGACACGCCTGTGACGCAGCTGCTGCCTGAGGGACCACACCACAACGTGCTGCAGGGTATCACCGTGCGACATCTGCTGTGCCATACCTCCGGATTGCGGGATATTCCCGCAATGGACGCCGCGCTGCGCGAGGGCAGGCCCTTTGATGATGTTCTATCCGCAGAGGGCGTTCGCGCAGGCAGGCCCGGCGAGCAGATGGCCTATTGCAATTTCGGTTTTGGCCTGATTGGCTGCCTGCTTGAGCACACAACCGGGCAGTGCATTCATGACCTGTTCTACCAGAGGCTCTTTGTACCTCTTGGCATGCGTGCCACGCTGGACGCGGCCTCCCTTGACGAGGGGAGCATCATGCCCATCAGCCGTGTGCTGCCCTATCGCGCCGGACAGGACGTGACCGTCACCGCCCTGGGACGCACAGCCTTGACCGCACCGAACCCCGAGCGTCATTTTGGCCATACCGCAGGCGCGATGTATACGGATTGCGCCTCCCTGGCACGGCTGTTGATGCTGATCGGAAACGGCGGCATTATCGATGGGCAACGCCTGGTTTCGGAAGCCATGATGCACGAAATGACCATGCTGCAATCATCGACCAGGACGCGCACCTACGGCCTTGGCCTGGTGCTGCTGGAGCGCTCCGGCATTTCGGAGCGTCGTCTCCTGGGGCATCAGGGCTTTGCCTATGGCTGTGTTGACGGCGCGTTCATCGAGGAAGGCACGGGCCGCATGGTGGTCTTCCTCAACGGCGGCGCCAGCGAGGCCCGCACCGGCAAGCTGGGGCTGGTCAACCGTGACGTGCTCACCTGGGCGCTGCGAAAGGAGATGCCCTCATGGACTTGATCACAGAGATCCGCAAGGAGCGCGGGCGGTATCGCGTGACGGTCAGCGAGTCCGAGGAATTCATCGTACCGGCAAGCCTGATGCGCGAGCGTCCCTTGCAGGAGGGACAGCCAATTGATACCGAGGAATACGACAACTGGCTGATGGTGCGCCAGTACCGGCACGCGTTGGATCGGGCAGTGGCCTTTCTGGCAGCAAGAGCGCGCAGCAAGCGCGAGGTGGAGCAGCGTCTCCTGCAAGCAGGATATCGCCCCTGCACGGTGGAAATGGTTGTGTACAAGCTGGAGCGCGAGCATATCCTGGACGATGCGGATTTCGCCCGTCAATGGGTGGAGTCCCGCAGTAGTCACAAGCTTGGCAGGAGCCGCATCGCCATGGAGCTGCGCAGGAAAGGCATTGCCTCCGACGAGGCAGAGGAAGCCCTCTCTGCCATCGAGGACGACGACCAGCTGAAGGGTGCTGTGGCCCTTGCACAAAAGGCCGCTGCCCGCATCAAGCCCGGCGAGGATCCCCGCAAGGCAGCCAACCGCATTGCCGGCATGCTGGCCCGGCGAGGCTATAGTTGGGACATCGCCAAGGCCGCGATTGACCGCACCATGGGCGAGCCCGATGACGACATGTAACATTTTTCAATCGCGATTGCTATTTATCCAATTATATGCTATACTGATTCCATCACATTCACGGGAGATGATCTGTTTATGGAGAACACGCATTATGAGGAATTCACGGAGTCCAAGGGCAGCGTCGTGACCGGCTTTATCGGCGCTTTCATCGGCGCGATGATCGGTGCAGCCGCCTGGGCTGTGGTTGGCAAGCTCGGCTACATCGCCAGCATCATCGGCTTTGTCATCGCTTTCCTGGCGGACAAGGGCTATGACCTTTTCAAGGGCCGCAAGGGTACAGCCAAGCTGGTTGTGCTCATCATCTGCGTTGTGCTGGCTGTGCTGGTGGGCAATGTCGCCGCCCTTGTGTGGGAATGCCACGACGTCTACACCGAAGAGATGGCAGCGCTGACAGACTTTGAAAAGCGCTACTACACCTACCCCACCGAGATGGAGTTCATTCAGACGATATTTGCCGACTCCGAGGTTCAGGCCGGCATGCTCAAGGACAGCGCCCTTGGCCTGCTCTTTGGCATCATGGGCGCCTTCGGTCTGTTGAAGGCCGCCAAGAATGGCAAGAAGGCTCAGTCTGTTGAGGAGCAGGGCGCCTTCAACGAAGCCTTTGAGGATGTGCAGCCCGCTGCCATCGAGGCCAGCGACGCTGTCGAAAGCAACACGGATACCAATGAATCCGCCAGCTGATTCACCCGCGACAAAACGATCCCGGTACGCTAACAGCGTGCCGGGATTTCTTTATGCTTCTGACGTATCCAGCCAGATCAGATAGCGCTCATCGTTAACCTCCCCGACCACGCCGCCGCAGGAAAGGGCGACGCGGATGGAAGCGGGGTTATCATTATTATGCACGGTCACCAGGGCGCGGTGAATGCCCCTGGTGCGCGCCTCCGCCAGCAAGCCTTTCAGCAGGAGCCTGCCATATCCCTGGCCCCGCGCCTCCGGCGCGATGGCATAGCCGATGTGTCCACCTTCCTGACGTAGCCGCTCGGTCAGGCAATGGCGGAGCTTGCCGATACCCACAGGCCTGCCATCCACATAGAGCCAGTAAGTGCTTTGGGGCACTTTCCAGCCATCCTCGACCTCCGTTTTGAGGGCGTTCGCTTCATTTTTGAGCAGCCATGCCTGATATTCTTCATAGCACATACCGGCTGCCGGGTTGATGAAGCCATTTTCATTTTTGGGGCAGCGATTGCAGAAAATCGTACACATCCCGTCCGTCCTGACTGGACAGATGACGGAGATCAACCATGTCCATCCCCTCCTGCGCGTTTTCGACATTATATATGGGGCAGCAAAAAAGGCAACCCCTGCTCCCGAAGGAACAGAGGCTGCCAGATATATGAGAGAGCGGATTACTTGCCCTGCTTCTCGAGGATCGCAGCGTGGGCAGCAGCCAGACGAGCGATCGGCACACGGAAGGGAGAGCAGGAGACGTAGTTCAGGCCAACCTTGTGGCAGAACATGACGGAGCTCGGATCACCACCGTGCTCGCCGCAGATGCCCAGCTTCAGGTCGGGGCGGGTCTTGCGGCCCAGCTCAGCAGCGATCTTCACCAGCTTGCCGACGCCTTCGGTGTCCAGACGGGCGAAGGGATCGGACTCAAACACCTTGTTGGTGTAGTAGGCATCCAGGAACTTGCCAGCATCGTCACGGGAGAAGCCGAACGTCATCTGGGTCAGGTCGTTGGTGCCGAAGGAGAAGAACTCGGCCTCCTCAGCGATCTCATCAGCGGTGATGGCCGCGCGCGGGATCTCGATCATGGTACCAATGTGGTAGTTCAGCTCCATGCCCTGCTCAGCGAAGACAGCCTTGATGGTGTCAACGACGACGGACTTGACGAAAGCCAGCTCCTTCTTGGTGCCAATCAGGGGGATCATGATCTCGGGCACGATGTCAAAGCCGCACTCCTTCTTCACGTTGATGGCAGCCTGCATCACGGCGCGGGTCTGCATCGCAGCGATTTCGGGATAGGTCACGGCCAGACGGCAGCCACGATGGCCCATCATGGGGTTGGACTCATGCAGAGCGTTGATCTTGTAGATGACCTCGTCCTTGGTCATGCCCAGGTTCTTGGCCAGCTCTTCGATCTCCTCAACCATGTCCACATGGGGCACGAACTCGTGCAGCGGGGGATCCAGGTAGCGGATGGTCATGGGCTTGCCTTCCAGAGCCTTGTACATGGCCTCGAAGTCACCCTGCTGCATGGGCAGGATCTTCGCCAGAGCCTTCTCGCGCTGCTCCTTCGTGTCGGACAGGATCATCTCACGGACAGCCGCAATACGATCAGCCTCGAAGAACATGTGCTCGGTACGGCACAGGCCGATGCCCTCAGCGCCGAACTTCACAGCATTGATGGTGTCACGGGGGTTATCCGCATTGGTGCGGACCTTCAGGGTACGGGCAGCGTCAGCCCAGCCCATGAAGCGGGCGAAGTCGCCGGAAATGGAGGCTTCGACGGTGGGCAGCTGCTCGCCGTACACATTGCCGGTGGAGCCGTCCAGAGAAATGAAGTCGCCCTCCTTGTAGGTCTTGCCGGCCACAGTCAGTGTCTTCTCTTCGTCGTTGATCTTCAGCTCGCCGCAGCCAACGACAGCGGGGGTACCCATGCCGCGGGCAACAACGGCCGCGTGGGAGGTCATGCCGCCGAAGACGGTCAGGATGCCCTGAGAATAGTCCATGCCCTCGATATCCTCGGGAGTGGTCTCACGACGAACCAGAACGACCTTCTCGCCAGCCTTGCCATGCTCGGCAGCGTCGTCAGCGGTGAAATAGATGGCGCCGGTAGCGGAGCCGGGGGAAGCGGGCAGACCCTTGGCAATGACCTTGGCAGCCTTCAGGGCAGCGGTATCGAAAGCGGGATGCAGCAGAGCATCCAACTGCTTGGGCTCAACCTTCAGCACAGCCTCTTCCTCGGTCAGAACGCCCTCGTCCACCAGGTCGACAGCGATCTTCAGAGCG
>JAFUOR010000015.1 GCA_017481825.1 Clostridia bacterium | reverse complement strand
TCTTGTTTTTCTTGCTCTCTTGTGTTACCATTGCCTTGACGATTGAGTCCTTTCATTAGTTTGGGTGTGGTAGCTTTATTCTAATGATCTCAATCGTCTTTTTCTATACCTTCAGTCTCACTTCTATTGTAACGCTACACTTTCCCACCGCTCTTTTTGCCGCATCCCCTTGCGAAAACCCCGTTTTCACGCTATACTATACCCATGACAAAATTCGATACATCCGGAGGTATGCCTATGGACAAGCAAGCCTTCACGTCTCCCATTGACCTGAAAAAGGTCACCGTCACCGATCCCTTCTGGCATCGCGAAATGGAGCTGGTGCGCAGGGAGGTCATCCCTTATCAGTGGGACGCCCTCAACGATCGTGTTCCCGGTGCTGATCCCAGCTGGTGCATGCGCAATTTCCGCATCGCCGGACGGATGATGGCCGATCAGAGCCGCAAGGGTGCGCAGTATGTTCCGCCGAGCTACACCTTCCGCGGCTTCAACGCCCTGCCGGAGGACATCACCAAGCCCGAGGACGATAAATTCTACGGCTTTGTCTTCCAGGACACGGACTTTTCCAAGTGGATCGAAGCCGTCGGCTACAGCCTGACCCAGCATCCCGACCCGGAGCTGGAAAAAACCGCTGACGAGGCCATCGATATCGTCTGCGCCGCCCAGACCCCCGAGGGCTATCTGGACACCTATTACATCATCAACGGCATGGACGCCGCCTTGACCAATCTGCGCGACCATCATGAGCTGTATTGCCTGGGGCACCTGATTGAGGGCGCGGTGGCATACTATCAGGCCACCGGCAAGGACAAGCTCCTGCGTGCCGCCTGCCGCTTTGCGGATTATATTGCCGACCGTTTTGGCCCCGAGGAGGGCAAGTGCAAGGGCTACCCCGGTCATGAGATCGCGGAGATGGCCCTCGTTCGCCTCTATGAGGTCACGGGTGAGGAGAAGTACCTCCACCTGGGCAAGTTCTTCGTGGATCAGCGCGGCCAGGAGCCCAACTATTTCATCGAAGAAGAAAAGACCCGCGCCAGGCGTGAGGGCCGTGCCGTGTGCCACACCAACACCAATCCCGCCTATCATCAGGCCGGTAAGCCCGTGCGTGAGCAGGATGAGGCCGTGGGCCATGCGGTGCGTGCGGTATACCTGTATTCCGGCATGGCCGATGTCGCCCGCCAGACCGGCGATGATTCTCTCTATGCCGCCTGCGAACGCCTGTGGGACAACATCGTCCGCAAGAAGCTCTACATCACCGGCGGCATCGGCGGCACCCACGTGGGCGAGGCCTTCTCCTATGCCTACGACCTGCCCAACGATACCGCCTACTCCGAGACCTGCGCTGCCATCGGCCTGGCCTTTTTCGCCCGCCGCATGCTCCAGATCAAGCCCGACAGCAAGTATGCCGATGTGATGGAGCAAGCCCTGTACAACACCGTTCTGGCGGGCATGGCCCTGGACGGCAAGAGCTTCTTCTACGTCAATCCCCTGGCCGTGGTGCCCTACGCCGCCCGTCATGACGAGAGGCTGCGCCATGTGGAGCCCGTGCGCCGCAAGTGGTTTGGCTGTGCCTGCTGCCCGCCCAATCTGGCGCGCATCGTTTCCTCCATCGCCTCCTACGCCTACACGGAAAAAGAGGATACTCTCTACACGCACCTGTACATGGGCGGCAGCATCCGCAAGGACTTTGCCGGCAAGGAGCTGACCATGGAGGTCGATGCCAAGATGCCCTGGCACGGTCATGTGTACGTTACGTTGCACTGCTCCGAGCCGGTTAATGGTACGCTGGCCTTCCGCGTTCCCGGCTGGGCGCCGGATACCGTCATCACCTGCGGTGACAAGCAGCCCGTGTACAAGGATGGCTATGCCTACCTCACCGGCAAATGGCATGAGGGCGATATGATCCGCCTGCACCTGCCCATGGCGGTCCACGTACTGGCTTCCAACCCCGCCGTCCGCGCGGACGTGGACAAGGTGGCCTTCACCCGCGGCCCGGTGACTTTCTGCGCCGAACAGGCCGACAACGGCGACAACCTTCACCTGCTGCGCGTGGACACCCGCTACATTGGCGACCACGGCGAGGGCGTCGGGGTGGAGTTCGATCACGACACCTTCGGCCATGAAACCGTAAAGCTCCACGTACCCGCCAAGCGCCTCATCATGGACGAAAGCGCTCCGCTTTACAGCCAGTGGCGCGCTCCCAAGGAGGAGACCGCCAAGATCGTGCTTGTGCCCTACTACGCCTGGGCCAACCGAGGCGAAGGCGAAATGATGGTCTGGCTGCGCAGGAAATAAGGCCATACAAGGAAATAAGGCCATACAAAAGAGAATGACCGTAGCTTGTGCTGTTCCCTGATCGAATCGCATCGAACAATCAATCTGACATGCCGGAGGCCAATACAGGTGAAAAACTATACGCAGGTTTACGTCAAAAACAGCTTTGAAGCTGCACAAATGTACTGCAAAGCCTTTGGCGCAGAGATTACATGTGAAATAAAAAATGACAAGGGCACTGCCTATGAGCACTGTGAGTTATCCGTCAATGGCGAAGGCTTTTTAGCCCTGGCAGAGGCAAAAAATCCTTGTGATATCAATATCGTTCACCAAATGAAATGGGAAACGATGACCTTCAATGCCTTTGATATGGGCAGTGAGGAAGCAGTGCATAACGCCTTTGACGTTTTGAGCAATGGCGGTGTTGTCATTGACCCGATCCACGAACTGCCCTGGAGCAAATGCTGCGCAACGGTTATCGATAAATTCGGTGTGTGCTGGTGGATTTCCATTTAACGAACATTGCACATAAAAACAGTAACCCTCCGCTGATTGTCAGTCATGCGGAGGGTTACTGTTGTTATGAAGCTATCCTGCATAGCGTGTTTTTGCCCATCTCACCCCTGCCTGGGCGGCAGATGCTGCTTTCTCTCCGTGAAACCGCGACCGCTGACCCTGCTGACCTGGCACAGCACCACAAAGGCATGGGGGTCGATGCGCCGGATCAGCTGCTCGGTGCGATGACGCTCACGGGGCGACACGATGCAGATGATCATGTCGATCTCATGCTGGTAATAGCCGGTTTTTCCGTGGAGCAGCGTCACACCGCGGTCCACATCGGTCAGGATGGCCTGACGGATCTCGTCGGACTTCTCGCTCACGATCTCCAGCTGCAGCTTCTGATCACCCAAGGCCATCATTTTGTCGATCATCACCGTGTAGGTCAGGATGAGCAGGATGCCATAGAGGATCAGCTGACGCTCAGTGAAGATCGCCTGGCCCAGCAAAATGGTGATATCAAAAAAGTACAGGCTCTTGGACACCGGGATGCCCATGAACTTCTGCAGCAGCAGCGGAGGAATATCCATGCCGCCGGTGCTGGCGCCAAGCTTGATGATCATGGCGATGGCCGCACCGATACAAACACCGCCAAAGAGAGTGCACAGCAGCAGATCGTCCGTGAGCACAAAATCGCCCACGATGGCCTGAAGACCAGCCAGAATAGCGGGGGAAGCGATGGTGCTCACCAGCGTGGTCATGGCGAAGGCTTTGCCAAGGCACGCCCATCCCAGCAGGAACATCGCCGCGTTGAACACCGCCACCACCGCCGAGATCGGCATGTTCGGCCAGATATGACGCAGAATCAGCGCGATCCCCGTCGTACCGCCGGTGATCAGTCCCGAGGGCAGGATAAACAGCACAATACCCAGCTGCATCAGGAAATTGCCAAAGATGACAACCGGCAGAGATTTTACAATAGCTTTCATAACAGTATTCTCCATATCCGATTCATTAAGAGGGGGCTTTCACCATCATAGCCGCCCAGTCCTCAATTGTCAAGCAAATTCGGACAGGGACTCTGTCCCTTCACCCTGCTCAGGGGTGCTCCCTCAGCATCGTCCTGCGCTTTCGCTTACGGCGAACTCCCCACTGGGGAGCCGCTCCGAACGATGCCCCGCAAACCCCTCCTCGCGCTCTTGCTGGCGCACCTTCGGTTGGGGGTGCGCGCATATTGGTCGAGGGACGAAATCTTCATGTGCTTTGTGTCCTGCAAAAAAGGATTGCTTTCCTGCGGCATTTATGCGACAATAGAGGCACAGATATCGACAAAGGAATGGAGCTGAAACGATGGGAAAGAAGCCTTTGGTGAATCCCTATCTGCCCTCGTGGGAGTACATACCGGATGGTGAGCCGTATGTGTTTGACGGGCGGGTGTATGTGTATGGGTCTCATGACCGGTTCAACGGGCATGTGTTCTGCATGAATGATTATGTGTGCTGGTCAGCGCCGGTGGACGATCTCGGTTCCTGGCGATACGAGGGCGTGATCTACCGCAAGGAGCAGGATCCACGCAATCGCGAAGGCTATGCCTGCCTCTACGCGCCGGATGTTACAGTAGGCCCTGATGGACGCTACTACCTGTACTACGTGCTGGATAAGGAGAACATCGTATCCGTCGCCGTATGTGATACACCGGCTGGACAGTATGAGTTCTACGGCTATGTGCATGATGCGCAGGGCGGTCTTCTCGGCGAGCGCCCTGGCGACGAGCCGCAGTTTGACCCCGGCGTACTCACCGAGGGCGACAAAACCTACATGTACACCGGCTTCTGCTGGTACTGGAACACCGATCGCCACGGCCCCATGGTGACCGTGCTGGACAAGGATATGCTCACCATCATTGAGGAACCGGTGTTTATCGCGCCCAGTGCGCCTTACAGCCATGGCAGCGGCTATGAGGGACACGAGTTCTTCGAGGCGTCCTCCATCCGCAAGCGCGGCGATACGTACTACTTCATCTACTCTTCCATTCGCTTTTGCGAGCTGTGCTATGCCGTCAGCGACTGTCCCACCGGAGGCTTCCGCTATGGCGGCGTGATCGTGGCCAACGACGATACCAACATCGACACCTACAAGCCCGCTGAGCGCCCCATGTACTTTGGCGGCAACAACCACGGCTCCATGGTGGAAATTGAAGGGCAATGGTACATTTTCTATCACCGTCACACCAACGGCACAGCCTTCTCCCGCCAGGGCTGTGTGGAGAAGATCGAATTTGCCCCCGATGGCACCATCCCCCAGGTGGAGATGACCTCCTGCGGCGGCACACCCCTGCCTGGCGCAGGGGAATACCCCGGCTACATCGCCTGCGCCCTGTTCCTGCAGGATGAAAGCATCCGCAATGTCGGCGGCGCATGGATGGACGCGCGCTTCCCCAAGATCACTCAGGATGGTCGCGACGGCGACGAGGAGCCCGGCTTCGTCTGCAACCTGATGGATGGCGCCACGGCAGGCTATAAATACTTCGACTGCCGGGGCGTCCGGGCGGTGACCCTCAAAACCCGCGGCTACGCCGATGGCTGCGTGGCCGTGAAGACCGCCTGGAACGGCGAAGCGCTGTGTCGCATCCCGGTGAAGAAAACCAACATCTGGACGGTCAGCGACACGGTCGAATGCCCCATCCCCGATGGTGTGCAGGCGCTGTACTTTACCTTCGAGGGCAGCGGCGCGGTGTCGCTGGGTTCCTTCACGCTGCATACCTGATCAACACCACGGGCCGCCCGGCAAATACCGGACGGCCCTTTATATATGCTTTTTACGCCATCACCAGCTCCACCGGACAATGGTCACTGCCCATGATCTCCGGATGGATGCAGGCGCTCACCAGCCGATCCCGCAGGGTCTGGGAGGCAATGAAGTAGTCAATGCGCCACCCCACGTTCTTCTCGCGGGCGTGGAACATGTAGCTCCACCAGGTATACGCGTCCGTCTGGTCAGGATGGAAGTAGCGGAAGGTGTCGATGAAGCCGCTGTCCAGCAGCGCCGTCATCTTATCGCGTTCCTCCTGGGTGAAGCCCGCATTGCGGGTGTTGGACTTGGGATTCTTGAGGTCAATGGCGCGGTGGGCCACATTCAGGTCTCCGCAAAAGACCACACCCTTCGTCTCCTCCAACTTTTTCAGGTACGCAAGGAAGGCGTCCTCCCAGGTCATGCGGTAGTCAAGCCGGGTCAGTTCCCGTTGGGAATTGGGCGTGTACACCGTCACGAGGAAGAAGTCCGCGAATTCCAGCGTGATGACGCGGCCCTCATGGTCATGCTCGTCCACGCCAATGCCATAGCGGACAGAAAGCGGCTCCACCTTCGTGAAGATGGCCGTGCCGGAGTAGCCCTTCTTGTCGGCATAGTTCCAGAACTGGTGATATCCCGGGAGGTCGAGGTCATGCTGACCGGCTTGCAGCTTGGTCTCCTGCAGGCAGAAGACGTCCGCGTCAAGGTCAGCAAAAGCCTGCATGAAATTCTTGCCGAGGATGGCCCGCAGGCCGTTGACATTCCAGGAGATGAGTTTCATATTGCGATCCTCCATGCGGGTGAATTCATTGCTTACACTGGATATATACCCGCTTTCAGGGCAGGGTGAAACAACCTGATTACTTCACCACGCCCGGCACCTGATACCGGATGCGCATCTTGGGCGCTTCCTGCAGCGTCGCGCGGTAGTTGACCGCCCAGTCCGCACTGCCGTCATCAACGTTCAGACCGTCCGCGGGGGGCGCGAAGACCTTCATGGTCAGGGTGCAGGGCGCATTGATGGGCTTATCGAAGAAGGCGGACATCATGTCGATGGTCTTCGTGCCGGGAGCCTTGTAGAACCAGCGGCCATTGAGCTCCACCATCAGGCCGATCTCCTGCTCTACGGTCATCTCACAGAACTCGGGGTTGCCCTCAAAGGTCACGGGGATGGCAACGCCCTCCGCATCCTCCGCACCGCCCCAGCGCAGGGCTGCGGGGAAAGAAGCCTCCTCGCCCTCAGTCATCGCAGGCATGAAATAGGGATCGTGCAGCACCTTGTCGCGGTACTGGGCCAGCATGGGCTGCTCAATGCCCACGCCCTTGTTGTTGGGATCCTCGATCTCCAGGCCCAGGCGGCCGCGGTCACGGAACTGGTACATGCTGATGGCCTTGAACCAGTCCACCTTGTTGTCGCGCCAGTGGTGGGCAAAGCGTACGACGGATTCACCCTGCGCGCGCGGGCCGGTCACATCGCCGTCGGTGTTGAACTCTGCGGTGGTCATGGGCTTGACCTCGCCCGCCAGCTCGCAGGCGCGCTTGAAGGTGCGGTTGTACAGATCGACGTTCATCTGCACGCTGTCCGCCTTGAAGCCCTCGCCGCCGATCTCGGCAACGCCATAGGGCCAGGCGTAGTGCAGCGCAAGGTAGCAGTCGCAGCTCCAGATATCGGCAGCCTTGTAGCAGTCCTTGAAGGCCTCCTCCTGCTCGACGGTGCCGTCCTCCTTGCCCCAGCCGCCGCAGAAGATGGTCTTGACATTGGGAGCTTCTTCCTTGATGATGCTGGCAAACCTCACAAAGAACGCACCCACCTCCGCATAGGAGAAGCGCTTGTTGTGGGTGAACCATGTGCCGCAGCACTCATGGTTGATGCGGATCATCATGCGGCCATAGGGGCGCAGCTGGCGGGCCACCTCGCGCAGCTCCTCATCGGACAGGGAGCAGTCGATGGTCAGCGTCAGCAGCACATCCTGCCCATGACGGCGGATGTCCTTCATCTGTTCAAAGGGCTGGCCGCCGGCGTTGTAGGGGAAATAATCGTCGTAGGGATAGTCCCACTGGAAGGAGATGTTCATATCCTTGCAGGCTTCGCTGATGCGGGCGGGCCATTCCTTATCGTGGGGATAGTAGGTGTACATGATGTTCACGCTGCGGTGGGGACGGCCCAGCTTGTGCAGGATGTAATCCTGATTGACATACTCGGCGCGCTCGCTGCCGTCACCCAGGTCAAGGGCGCACTGCGCGGGGCCCATGTGAAGCTTCTTCATATGGCTGTTCTCCTTGCTTTTTTCGTATACGTCGGGCGACATGGCCGCCCCTGTGGTAGAATGCATCAGATTGCCCGGGTCGCGTCAGCCAGCCAGGCGGCTTCCTCGGCGGACAGGTAAGGCGTGAGGGTCTTGCGCACCTGCGCGTGATAGGCGTTGAGGATGCCGCGGCATTCCTCGCCCAGGAGCTCGGGAAGCACCGCATCCAGGTCAAAGGGCACCATGGTCAGCGTCTCAAAGCGCACGAAGCGTCCGTAGCTGGTGGTGGCGACCTCCTTGACCACGGTCAGGTTCTCCAGGCGCACGCCAAACGCGCCCTCCTGGTAGAAGCCGGGCTCGTTGCTGGTGATCATGCCAGGCTCCAGCACCACCGTGTTGTTGCCGCCCCAGTGGATGCGCTGCGGACCCTCATGAACGCTGAGCACATAGCCCACGCCATGGCCGGTACCGTGGTTGTAATCCATCTCCAGCCGCCAGAGGGGCTCGCGGGCCAGGTAATCCAGCGCGCTGCCGGTGCAGCCGTACTTCCACTGCGCGTTGCCCAGCTGCAAATTGCCCTTGAGGACAAGGGTGTAGAAGCGCTTCTCATCGTCCGTGAGATCACCTAGGGCGAAGGTACGGGTGATATCCGTGCTGCCCTCAAGGTAGTGTCCGCCGGTATCGGAGAGCAGGAAGGAACGGGGCTCCACCCTGGCCTTGGTGGCCTCGGTAGCGCTGTAATGCACGATGGCGCCGTGAGGGCCATAGCCCATGATCGGCTCAAAGCTCGGGCCAATGTAGCCCGGCTGCTCCTCGCGCAGCTCCTCCAGCTTGTCGGCAACGCTGATCTCATCCATATCGATCTTGCCCACATTCTTTTTGAGCCAGTACATGAACCGGGTCACCGCCACGCCGTCCTTGATGTGGGCGGTGCGGAAGTTGGCGACCTCCTTGTCATTCTTCATGGCCTTGGGAAGGTTCGTGGGATCGACCTTGTCCATGACCTCCACGCCCGCGGGCACGCAGGCCTCCAGCTTGCTGTTGACAACATTCAGGTTCAGCATCAGCTTCGTGCCTTCCGGCAGCTGACGGACATAATCGTAGATCTCATCGTAGAGGCGAATGGTCACGCCGTCCGCCACCAGGTGGCGCTCGATTTCCTCGCTGAGCACCACGGGGTTGACAAACAGCACCGCTTCCTCTGCCGTGACCGCCGCAAAGGACAGCACCACCGGCGTGCAGGCCACGTCGCAGCCGCGCAGGTTCATCAGCCAGCACACATCCATCAAAGAGGCAATGACCACTGCGTCCGCGCCTTCCTTGCCCAAGGCAGCACGCAGATCCATCAGCTTCTCCGCGCGGCTCTTGCCTACCATCTCAGCTGAGAACTCGGTCACGGGGCCAGCGCTCAGCGCAGGACGCTCCGCCCAGATTTCGCCCACCAGATCGTCCTCACAGGCGATGGCAGCGCCGTTCTTCTCTGCAATCTTGCGGTAGGATGCGCAGGCGCGGGCGCTGATGACACGACCGTCAAAGCCCAGCACCTGCCCCTTGTGCAGATGCTTCTCGATGTACTCGCTGATGGTGGGCACGCCAGGCTCGCCCATGCGCATCAACTCGATGCCGCTGTCCTCCAGTTGATCAGCAGCCTGCAGGAAATAGCGGCCGTCCGTCCACAATCCCGCCCAGTCGCTGCCCACCAGCAGCGTACCCGCACTGCCCGTGAAGCCGGACACATAGCTCCTGCACATAAAGTGGCTGCCCACATATTCAGAATTGTGGAAGTCACCCGAGGGGATCATGTAGAAATCCACGCCGTGCGCCGCCATGACGGCGCGCAGATCGATCAGCTGCTGTCTCATGTTTAACCGTTCCTTTCCATATATGGATATTCATCCGTCAGTATAGCACCAATTCGCACTTTGTGCAAGGTTGACAATCGTCTATGGATGGGGTACAATGCCCCTATCCCTCTTTTTGTATACAGGAGGTTTATCATGGATCAGCTTCGCACCATTGAGGGCAACATCGCCCGCTTGACCGATACGCTGCTTGCGGACTATGGCCTTGGTCGCCATATTGACCGCATCGAGCCCTTTTCCCAGCCAGACCGGGATGTGATCATCGATCTGCTGGGCAAGCTCAAGCGGCTGCTCTTCCCCGGCTATTTCCGCGACCCGAGCTACCGCGTCTATGACATGCGCCACAGCCTGTGCGTGCTGATGGAAGATGTGGCGTACCACCTGGGCCAGCAGATTGCCATCGCCCTACGGGAGGGTGCGACGGTAGGGGCAGAGCGCGCACAGATTCTGGATGCCCAGGCGCAGGAGCTGACGGTGCAGTTTCTTGACCGCCTGCCGGAGGTTCGTGCACTGCTGGAGACCGACCTGCAGGCCGCCTTTGACGGCGACCCCGCCGCCAAGTCCATGGATGAGATCATCATCGCCTACCCGGGTCTGCAGGCCATCATGGTCAACCGCATCGCCCATGTGCTCTTTGAATTGGAGGTACCCCTCATCCCCCGCATCATGACTGAGCACGCCCACAGTCGCACGGGCATCGACATCCACCCCGGCGCAACCATCGGGCGATACTTCTTCATCGATCACGGCACAGGCATCGTGGTAGGTGAAACCACGGTCATCGGCGATTATGTGAAGATCTATCAGGGCGTGACTCTGGGCGCTTTGTCCACCCGGGGCGGGCAGAGCCTTCGCGGCAAGCGCCGCCATCCCACTATCGAGGATCGCGTGACGATCTACTCCGGCGCATCGGTGCTGGGAGGCGACACCATCATCGGGCATGACGCAGTTATCGGCGGCAACGCCTTCATCACCAGCTCCATCGCCCCGGGCACCCGCGTATCGGTCAAAAGCCAGGAGCTGGAAATGAAGCCCGGCAAAGTCAACTGGTAAGGAGACACCTATGAAGCTCACAAACAAAATGAAGCGCCGACTGAAACTCCTGGGGAAGCTCGCCGTAATCGCCGCGGTGCTGGCCGCGGTATACGCACTCTATCAGGGCTGGAAGCACGGCGATGTACAGGTCGATATGTCGCAGCTCACCGACCAGAACATGAGCGCCATCGCCGAAAACTGGGAAAAGCTTGTGGACAGCGGCGTATTTGAGGTCTACCATGAGGACGAGAATGCAAACACCGTACTCCTGCGCTACGTCCCCCATGAAGGCAACCCCGTCATGTCACGCACAGACCTGTACATTATCAACATTTCCAAGGATCAGAGCTTCCGCATGGCAGGTCTTCCCGTGAGTACCGCCATATCCTCTGCAACCTACAGCCGCGTTGGGCTTTGGGAGGCCATCCGCGATGACGAACCCTTTGGCAACTGCACCGTGGCCGTCTCCACCGTCAGCTCTGCCTGTCTGATCGACATGTATGATTTTCACTCCGACGGTACCGCCCGCCTCTTTGACAAGCTGCTGGCGGAAACCCTTTCCATCGTGAACGAATAACCATCGAATATGACTCCATCAAAGGCGCGCGTTCCCCTTGCATCTTCCATGGGAAAATGGTATGATGTGGGAAGCGCATTTTTTGCGCTGGATCAGTAAAGGAGCAAACCATGGAACACTTTGAAAACCTTACCCTGGACGAAGAACGCGCCCTCTATGGCCTGAACGGCGCGCAGGTCGTCCGCTGCTTATTTGACGGCCCTGCTGACGGCGAATCCGCCCTCAAGGAATGCCGCAACGTCCACCTGAATGACTGCGACCTCCACCTGCGCTACCCCCTGTGGCACGTGACGGGCGGCAGCCTCACCAATTGCCGCATGACGGATACCTGCCGCGCTGCCCTGTGGTATGACGAGGCTCTGACCATCACCGGCTGCAATCTGGGCGGCATCAAGGCCCTGCGCGAATGCCGTAACATCACCATCCAGGGCGGCAACGCCAACTCCACCGAATTCGGCTGGATGTGCCGCGATTTGAAGATTCGCGACTTTACCCTCCAAAGCGAGTATCCCTTCCTGCACACCCAGGATGCGGAGTTCGACGGCTTCCACCTGACGGGCAAGTATTCCTTCCAGTATACGAAGAATCTCGTTTTCCGCAACTGCATCCTGGACACCAAGGATGCCTTCTGGCATGCGGAGAACATCACCGTCTACGACAGCGTGGTGAAGGGCGAATACCTCGCCTGGTACTCCACCAATTTACGCCTTGTGCGCTGCCGGATCAGCGGTACGCAGCCCCTGTGCTACTGCAAGGGCCTGATCCTTGAGGACTGCACGATGGAGGGCTGCGACCTGAGCTTTGAAAACAGCGAGGTCGAAGCCACGGTGAATGGCCACATCGACAGCGTCAAGAACCCGGTGAGGGGCTTTGTCACCGCGGATAGCATTGGCGAGGTCATTCTGGATCAGTACAAGTGGGAAGGCGAATGCCCTGTTACCGTACGGAACTCAGACGCAATTGCCTGATGCTAACGGCCCTCTCGACACCCTTCTCGTACTGGAGCTTTCTGCCTTCGGTTGGAGGTGCGTGCGCGTGGTTGTGTGTGTGTTAGTCCGGCTTGCCTGCGATCACCATTTTCGCCATTGACAGCCTGCAGGCGGCGTGATATCCTGTATCTATGAAGTGGGGACGGCACCCATCACAAAAAACAGACTTCATCATCAATACGCGACGAAGGGGATGACACCCATCGAAAAAAACGTGATCGTCGTGGACGAACAGGGAAACGAATTGCACCGCACCTATGCCAAACGAGCAAAGGGGCTTGTCAAAAAGGGCCGGGCGCATTTCGTTGCGGACAATACGATCTGCCTCGCCAGTACGTCCGGCCTCCACGAGGAGGAAGAACATATGAAGACCGATCTGACCATCCGCGAGATCTTCACCCAGATGACCCAGCTGCAACAGCAGCTTGCCAGCAACGAGATGTCCATGGATCATCTGCGCCACAGTCTGGACAGCGCACTGTGCTACGAGGTGGATGAGATCGCCGAGATTGTGGAAAACGTCTGCAGCGTCTTCACCAACCGTGAGCGCACGCTGCAGAATCTGCTGCGCATGTACGAGCAGATGTACGCTGACCTGAAAAACGAATAACACCATGGAAGCCGCCCGATTCTCTCGGACGGCTTCCTTTTTTGTCCCCTTACTGCTGCCAGTCGGACAGCGTGAAGGTGATCTGGATGCTGCGGGGCTTGTCGTTGTTGGTGAAGACGATGTTCTTATCACCGGTATAGGTCACGTCGGGAGAGACAGAGCCATCCCAGGCGTTGAGGGGATCGTTGGTGTCAAACTT
This sequence comes from Clostridia bacterium, assembly GCA_017481825.1. Classification (GTDB taxonomy): domain Bacteria; phylum Bacillota; class Clostridia; order Christensenellales; family Aristaeellaceae; genus UBA11524. The sequence goes on along the minus strand of JAFUOR010000015.1, from coordinate 12,580 downwards.
GCCGGAAGCCTTCAGGGCAGACTTGGGCGCATGCTCGTTGATCGCCATCGCCACGCCGTCCAGCAGAATCTCATCGTAGTGGATGTTGACACCCTGCAGCAGTCCGGCGTTGCCGTCGATGTCATAAATGTAGATCGCGCCCGCCCCGTTGAGGTTGAACACGCCCGCTGCCTTGGCCGCGTTGGTGGAGTTGTCAATCGCGTCGTAGGTCAGGGTGTAGGTGCCATCGCCGGAGACGGTGATGGACGGGCCGGTTTCGTTGGCATAGTAGTTGTGGGCCGCGTCGCTGTAATACACACCGATGGCGATGTTCAGGCTCGCGGGCTCGTCGGGAGCCGCACCGGGTACCGTGCCAGTCACGGTCACCTGCACCTGCTTCTTCATGCCGGAAGCCGTCTGGATGGTCACCGTCGCGGTGCCGGGAGCAATGCCCACCAGCTTGCCGAAGGTGTTCACTGTCACGATGGAGGCGTCGGAAGTGGTGTAGAAGACCTCCTCGGCCTTGTCGAGGGTCACGACCATCTGCACGGGGGTCTTCATGTCCAGCTCGTAGGCATCCTTGTCCGTGATGATGGCCGTCGCGCGCGCCGCCACATTGGTCGCGGGCTTGACGCTCACGGGCACGGTAATCTTCGCGCTGCCATTGGCAGAGGTCACGATGATGGATGCGCCGCCGGTGGCCTTGGCGTTCAGTTGACCGTTCTTGTTGACCGTCACCACATCAGGATTGGTGGAGGAATACAGGAGCGTATCCTGGCAGTCCTCACCGCCCGTGGTGGTGATGTTCACCTGGCCCATGGTGCCCGCATCCAGCAGGATCATCTTGTCCGCCGACACCAGGCTGTCAAAGCCGGGATAGGTGGGCACGGTGGACTTGTTGATGTAATCAATCTTGGTGATGTTGCGGCGCAGGTTGCCCGAGAGGGTGTTGTAATAGCCGCGCATAATGCCCTTGATGATCTCGGGATAGAGCTGCTCGCCCGTGCCGCGGTCAAAGAGGGAGAAGGTGTAATCCGCAGGGGTGCGGGTGTTGTCGTACCAGCCCTGATCCCACAGCACGGGAATCACGCCGCACAGCGCACACATGCGGTTCATGGCCTCGTAGTAGTAGACGCGGTTGGCGAGGTTGTTCTTGTTCACCGCGCCGTACTCGCCCAGCACCACAGGGATGCCCTTGTCCACGTAATTGGTTTTGAGCTGTTCCATGTACTTGGACAGGTTAAGCGCCTTCTCCTGGCTCCAGTAGGTGGCGTTCATGTTGTCCTGAATGCCGAAGGAATAGTCGTAGTCATGCACGGAGAGCATGAGACGGTTCGCCGGGTCATTGGGCATGGTGAAGCCGTAGGTGGTGTTGAGGACATTGATGATGTTGGTGTAGCGCGGAGGCACGCTCAGCCAGCGCTTGGCGTTGTTGCCGCCGGTAGCGCGCACAGTGTCCACGAAGATCTGGTTGAGGGCCTCGATGGTGCGGAAGTCCTTGATGTAGCCCGCCTGGGAAGGATCGTCGCCGCAGACCTCGTTCATGGCCTCAAAGATCAGGTGCTCGTCGTAATCGCGGAAGGTTTCAGCAATCTGCTGCCACACGGCGGCAAACTTGGCCTTGACCGTCTCCAGCTGCTCTCCCTCGTAGGCGATGCGCAGCCAGCCGGTCTGCTCCGCGCCATCGTGATGGATGTTCAGGATGACGTACATGTCCTGGCGGATGGCGTAATCGACAATGTCCTGCACACGGCTCATCCACTTTTCGTCGATCTTATAGCCGTTCTCGTCGTCGATCATGGTGCCCCAGGTCACGGGTACGCGGATGGTCGAGAAGCCCGCGTCATGCACCGCATCGATGGTGGTACGCGTCGTCATGGTGGGCTGCCAGACTGTTTCGCCAGGGGTGAAACCAGTGTGACCGTCCATGGTGTTGCCCAGGTTCCAGCCCGTGCCCATTTCAGCAGTGATTTCCGCCGCGGTCAGGTCACGGAAGGGCGTGACGGGCGCTGCGCCCGTGCCCTCCGCCATGCCCGTCAGGGGCAGCAGCACAGCTGCCAACAGCAGGCACAGCATGCGAAGGATGTTCTTCTTCATAAATGATCTCCTCAAAAAACGGGAAGGGCTCTACTTGCGTAAAAGCCCTTCCCTTTCGTTTGCTTTTTGGTCAGGCCTTTCGGTCAGACGTATCGGATTTACTCCGCCATCAGAGCGGCCTGTTCCTGCTGCAGCTGCCACTTGATAGCCGCCTCGCCCTTGGACCACTCCAGGCACTCCTCCCAGCCGTAGCCCTTGCACTGGTTGATCATGTTGCGGATGTGCATGTTGAACTCGCCATCCGCCTTGGCGTAGATGGCCAGCCAGCTGTTGGTGGTGATGGCCTTGGCACACTGATCCCACTTGAGCTTCAGGCTGTCGTCCTTGGCAGACTCGGAATAGGGCAGGTCGGGCATGACGGTGTACTTATTGACCTTCTCGAAGTACTGGTCAACCAGAGACACGCCGGACCAGTCGCGCCAATCCTGCTGGATGGGGTAGCTGACAGCGGTCTGCACGGACACCCAGGTATCCTTGTTGAAGGCCTCGCCCAGCTTGCCGTCGGGGTTGATCATGTCGCGGGCCAGGGTGGTGTTGTTGGCCTGCAGGCAGCCGTCGTTAAAGTTGCCGGACAGGGTGTAGGTCTTACCGGTGTAGGGGGAGACCCACTCCACGCCGTTCAGATCGGTCTTGGAGTCAGCGCTGGTCAGCTGGCCCAGCTCGGTGAAGTACATGCCGCCGTCCTCGTTGTAATCCCAGGTCAGACCGCGGGGGCCATACCACATGGTCATAGAGCCTTCGGGGGTAGCCAGGAAGTCCAGGATGGCCATGCACAGCTCGGGATACTCGGTGTAGGCGCCGATGGACCAGATGCGGCTGCCGCCCAGGGTGGACATGCCGTACACGAGGGGATTGGCCTCATCGGGCACGCGGGCGTACATCATCTTGCCCTCTTCCAGGTGCTTGGTGGTGTTGTAGGTCATGGAAGAGGCGTAGTTGAAGATGCCCCAGAACACGCCGCCGTTCTTGACCTTGGTGCCCATCTCGTCATAGGTCTGGGTCATGGAGTTGGGATCCAACAGGCCCTCGCGGAACATCTTGTTGAAGAAGCGCAGCATCTCGATGTAGGGGCCGTCTTCCTGCAGAGCATCGTAGTAGGCGCCGGTGGTGGGATCGTAGAGGCCAAAGCCCAGCTCGTCGTAGCCATAGTAGGCAGTCGCCAGCGCCTTGACGTACATGACCATGTTGCCGTCCCAGTCAGGCCACAGGGACGCGCCGTAGGTATCGTTGCCCAGCTCGTCCTTGGGGCAGATCTCCTTCATCTGCTTGAGAACCACGATCAGATCATCGAGGTTTTTGATCTCCGGGTAGCCCAGCTGAGCGTACAGATCCCAGCGCAGATCCCAGGAGTACATGAAGGACTTATGGGAACCCTGCTCCAGCGCCACGTCCATGCCGAAGCCATAGAGCGCGCCGTCATCCTCGGACACCACGCGGTTGGTGTTCAGGGCGTCGGTATAGTTGGCGTAGACATAGGGCGCATACTCCTGCACGATGGGGAGCTCCTTGCCCAGAGCCGGCTCATCCCAGTTGAGCAGCATGCCCTTCTGGATTGCCTGCTTGTAGTCCTCGCCGTTGGCGCCCCAGACGACGATGTCGCCCAGGCCAGTGGGGCTGGACATACGGGTCTCGTAGGTACCATCCTGATCGGGGATGATAACCACTTCAACATTGAACAGATCCTTGAGCAGCGTGGCGCTCCAGCCGGTCTGCAGGCCGTTGTAGTTAGCCAGCTGGCTGTAGATCTCCAGCTTGATGGTCTCCTCCTCGAGGGGGAACAGGTCGTACAGGTCGCTGGTGACCTCATAGTACGGGACGGTTTCTGCCAGAGCAGACACACAGCCCAGCGTCATGATCAGCGCCAGCACAAGGGACAGGAACTTTTTCATAGGGGTAGATCTCCTTTCAATTTTTAATGGTGCAACGACCAAGAGAAACGAAATCAACAGGCATAACCCACTCGCGCGCAAGGGGAGCGAAGCCCCGCATTGCCGGGTTGCAGCCGACTCCAGCGCAGCGTGTCTGTCACGCGCCGTGCCCGTGCGGGGGAACCTCCGTGCCCCGTGCGATGCTCAGCTATGCCACAGCCTCACGCGCGCGCAACTCCAACCGAAGGCGCAAAACCCGATCGCAAGCCGCCCCGCGGGGAGCTCTCCCGCTTAGCCCTTGACGGCGCCGAGCATGATGCCCTTGACGAAGTAGCGCTGCATGAAGGGATACACCAGCAGGATCGGGATGATGGATACCATGGCCACGGTGTACTTGATGACGCGGGCAGACAGCATGTTATCCGCCTGCGCCTGAGACAGCGTGCCGGAGCCCGACACCAGCGCCGCGAGGTTCGAGGACTGGTTCAGATACACGTACAGACGGTGCTGCAGCGTGTACATCTCAGGCTTGGAGCTCATCAGCAGCAGGGAGTCCTGGAAGGAGTTCCAGTTGCCCACCGCGCCGAAGATGGCGATGGTCGCCAGGATCGGCACCGACAGAGGCAGGATGATCTTGGTGAACACCGTGGGAGTATTCGCGCCGTCGATAACCGCGGATTCCTCCAGAGAGGCCGGGATGGACTCAATGTAGGTCTTCACGAGGATGATATTGTAGGGCGCGATCATGCCCGGAATGATGTAGGCCAGGAAGTTGTTCGTCAGGCCCAGCATCAGCATGTTCATGTACCACGGGATCAGACCGGCGTTGAAATACATGGTGATGACCAGCGCACGGTACATGAAGGAGCGCTTCCACATCTTCTGCTTGGTGACCAGATAGCCCGCCCAGGCAGACACGATCACCATCAGCGCCGTGCCGATGATGGTACGGCCCACCGTCACCACGATGGAGGAGCCCAGATCAGCCACGTCCTTCAGGGCGATGTAGTTGTTCAGGTGGAAGCCGACGGGGTAGAAGTTGACCAGACCGCCCGTCACCGCATCATTGTTGGAAATGGTGTTGATGAACAGGTAGTAGAACGGGAACACGCACAGCAGCGTGAACGCGCCAAAGAAGATATACAGCAGGGTATCGAAGATCACGTCGCCCGTGGTGCGGGCAATGTGGCTCTTGTTGCGAACTTTCTTGCTCATCTCTCATTCGCCTCCTTAAATGATGCTCTCGCCGCGGATGGCCTTGGAGATGCCATTCGCGCCAAACAGCAGCGTTACGCCAATGAGGGACTTGAAGATGCCCACAACCGTAGAGATCGGAATCAGACCGGACTTGATACCAATGTTGTACACATACAGGTCCAGAACCTCAATCACATTCTTGTTGATGGGATTCTCGAAGACCAGGTACTGCTCCATGCCGTTGGACAGCATGCCCGCCACAGACATCAGCAGCATGACCATGTAGGTGGGCATCAGACCCGGAATGGTGATGTGACGGATGCAGTGGAAGCGGTTTGCGCCGTCCACCTTGGCCGCCTCGTAGAGCTGCTGATCGATACCCGCGATGCCCGCGATATACACGATGGCGCTCCAGCCCAGGCCCTTCCAGGTACCCCAGAGCAGCATCTTCACCCAGATCCAGTCCGCGCTGGCGAGGTAGTCGGTATTGGCGCCGGCCACGCCCAGCACATTGCGCAGGAAGGAGTTGATGAAGCCGTCAGTGGAGAAAATGGCAAAGGCGATGGCGTACACCAGAACCCAGGAGATGAAGTTCGGAATGGTGGTGAGCGTCTGCACCACGCGCTGGAACTTGGTAGAGCGCACCTCAGCCAGCAGCACGGCGAAAGCGATGGGCAGCCAGGAGGTCGCGATGCCCAGACCGGACATAATCAGCGTATTGCGCAGCACGCGGAGCAGATCATCACGGGTGGCAGCGTTCTCAAACAGGTAGGTGAACCACTTCAAGCCCACGAAATTCTCCGCCGTCAGCGCATCGCCGATCTTGTAATCAAAGAAAGCAAAACGCCAGCCGTAGATAGGCAGATAGCAGAAGATGAAGGTCAGAAGCAGCACAGGCAGGAACATGAGGAAGAGGCGGAACTTCTCGTCCATCTCCATCTTCGCCTCGCGCTCCTTGGGAAGCGTCAGCCAGGACGCCAGCGTGGTGACAAGCACCAGCGCCGCCATCACGCCGAAATACTGGATGCCGAAGGGCATGCTGGGCTGGATGCGCTTATAAGCCGCATCGCTGGCCGCCGCAGCCGCCTCCAGCAGGCTGTGGGCATAGACGATCACCACCAGGCCAGCGCCAATCAGCACCGCGCCGAGCATGGGCAGCAGCATGCCCTTGCGCTTCATGCGGTTGTTGCCCAGGGACATGCAGGCGCCCGCGCAGCAGGTCAGGATACCCAGCACAACCACCGCAGCACCCGCCATCAGCACGTAGAACTGCCAGGGCTCCAGCATGCCGCGGCGCAGCGGATAGCCCATGGAGCCCGTGATGGTTTCATAGGAAATCGCCGTGGTAAACAGCGATGCATTTTCGTTGATCAAAAGAGAAATGCGGCCGGGATTGAGCGTCGGGAAGAAAACCGACAGCCCCGTCACGATGATCACCGCGCGGGCAATCCACAAAAGAATCTTGTTGGTGGTATTACCCTTGATTTCCGCGCCGAGCGGAATTGCATTTACTTGCATAACGTCCCCTCTATTCTATACACCGGCAGGCCCGGCGTATCAGGATGGGGTGTGCTGATGAAAGAGCGTCGGAAACGGACGCATCGCCTCATGAACACACCCGGGCGCGGCAGACCCCTCTGCCGCGGAGGTACCGTTGCCGCCGCTGTACAGGATACAGGAGACGGGAGGCCTCATGGAATGCTGCGAAAAAAATTTCGCAATTCCCCATGAAGCAAAGGGCACCCGCGGCGCTCCCCAGTCAAAACCGGAGAGCGCCGTGGGCTTAAAGGTCACATTCAGCGTGAATTAGTCGGCCAGGCCGGACACGGTGAAGGTGAAGGTCACCGTGGTGCCGGGGGCAGGCACAGTGTAGCCGAAGGGCGCTTCAACGCCGTTGTACTCGTCGACCACAACCAGCTTCACCCAGTCGCCGTCGGTCCAGACAGTCAGGCCTTCCTGAGTCTTGGCGTCACCGAACTTGACCGTCACGTCAGAGATGGTCACATAACCTTCCTTGACCAGCTGAGCGGGGATGTCGGTAGCAACGCGGAAGTAACGGAAGAAGGTATCGGTGCCGAAGCCAGGCTCACCAACGGTCATGGACACGGTGTAGGTGCCGTTGCCGGTGATGGCAGCGTCCACGAAGGTCGCGCCCTTATCGGTGATGGAGCCGTCAGACTCGATGAAGCCCAGGATCTTGTGAGCACCATTCTCCGCGTCACGGCCGTAGGAGGGCTCCTCCCAGTCGTTACGGAAGATGTAGTTCTCAGACTGCACAGCAACGTAGCCGTTGTAGTCAGCCGCGATCATGGCAGCAACCTCATCCTCGGTCAGAGGCGCGGGGCCTTCCGCCGCAGCGGGCTCGCCGTAGATGTAGTCGAAGGTCACTTCCAGGCTGGTCACGTTGGACAGAGCTTCCTTGGTGGCGATCATCGCGGTAGCACCCTCGAGGTTGCCATCAGCGATACGGGCCTGAGCAGGCAGCTCGGTCACCCACTCGTTCCAGATGTTGGCACGGGTGGTGATGCCCTCGTCGGTGGTGGTGAAGTCCTTGGCGATCTCGATCTCAGCGCCATTGACCTTCACAGAGGTGATGTCCATGTAGTAGCCGGGGAAGGTCTGCTCGCCGGTAGCGATGCCAGCAGCCAGGAAGGCGAAGCCGGGCAGCGCCTCGGGGAACTCAACAGCCAGGGTGTAGGTGCCAGGGCCGTCCACTTCCACAGCGTTGGTCTCGGCATACTCGCCGGGATTCCAGGCCTGGGTCGCCCAGTTGGTATCGGCGAACATCAGGAAAGCCTTGTCGGTCACGGGGATCAGGGAGAAGTCGATCTCGATGGTCTCAACGGTCGCGAGGTCATCCTTGGCCACCATGATGGGGGCAGCGTCCTCGGTGGTGCCATCCCAGGAACGGACGGAAGCATCGTTCTCGGGCACAGCGGCAACCCACTCGTTGTAGATGTTCATGCGGGTCTCGATCTTGTCATCAGAGCTGGTGTAGCCCTTGGTGAAGGCGATGGAATCACCATTGACACGGATATCATTGATCTTGATCATCATGCCGGGGAAGGTGTTCTCGCCGTACTTGATGCCCAGCGCAGCGAAGGCCACGCCTTCCGCCTTGCCGTACTCGGTGGTGGTGAAGTCCAGACCCACGGTGTAGTCGCCAGGGCCGGTCACGGTGGCGTTGGTCACGGTCACTCCGCCGTAATCGTTGCCATCCAGCCAGTACTGACGCTCCCAGGTGGAGTCAGCGTACATGATGTAAGCGGTGTCGACGCCGTACTTCATGAAGGAGAAGTCGACCTCAACGGTCTTCACGGACTCGAAGTCAGCCTTGTCGACGATCACCCAGTTGGCGTTGTCCACATAGCCGTCGTAGGAACGGGCGTCGGCGGGCAGCTCAGCAACCCATTCGTTGAAGATGTTCATGCGGGTCACGATGCCGTCATCAGAGCTGGTGTAGCCCTTGTCGACCTCGATAGCCTCGCCATTGACGCGGATCTCATTGATGGCGATCTTCCAGCCGGGATACAGGTTCTCGCCGTCGGCGATGCCCAGGGCCGCGAAGGCCAGGCCGGCAGCAGCACCGTCAGCGGTGCCGGTGAAATCCAGACCCACGGTGTAGTCGCCCTCACCGGTGATGGTGGCCTCGGTCACGACCATGCCAGCAGGCTGCTCGCCGGGATTCCACACCTGGTTGACCCAGGCAGCGTCGGCGTACATCAGGAAAGCCTGCGTCGCGGGGCCGGAAACGACCACGTCATCAGCAGTGATGGAGGGATCCACAGACACGTCGGGGGAAGGATCCACAGACACGTCAGGAGAAGGATCAACGCCCACATCGGGAGAGGGATCCACAGACACGTCGGGAGAGGGATTGGGCTCGGAAACGTCGGGAGACGGATCCACAGACACGTCCGGAGAAGGATCAACGGACACATCGGGAGACGGCGTGGCATCAGCCATGGCGGGCACGATGCTCATCATCATGCACAGAGCCATCACCAGAGCCAGCAGCTTGGTCAGGTTCTTCATTGGTTTTTCCTCCTTGTAAATTTGACTGGGTACAGGATCGCTCGTGACCGAAAACGTTTTTGCTCCATGGGTACACGACGCCCTGTCACAGTCTCCTGCGCTTATCATGATATACCCTTTACCGGGAATTGTCAAGAAGGATTCCCACGTTTCAATGACATATCGTCTGATATTTAACGATCTATATTGGTTCTTCTGCCCAATGGACAAAAAATTATGCTAACAGCTTTCGGGGCTGTTAGCTGGTCGGTGGGGAAAAGAAGGCGATACGGCATGGCATCATTCCCCTCATCATGCTCGTCGCGTTTGTCAGACGCACTGCTGCATCAGGCACAGGGATATTGGCATCAGTTGGCTGGCGTGAACTGCATCACAGGGCATCGCCGCACAAATGACAACTGCTGGCTGTCCGCAGAACCGTTATTGTGGCATTTGCAATGCCCCCTTCCCGCCATGACCAAAACATGGTACAATAGCACCAACACATGATATAATCACACCTGCCAGGAGGATGCACATGAAACTGACCCTGTCAAGCAACCGCCGCCATTTTCTGATGGACGGCAAGCCCTTCTTTTGGCTGGGCGATACGGCCTGGCTGCTGTTTCAGAAGCTGAGTTTCGAGGAAGCGCTGGTGTATCTGGACAACCGGGCCGCCAAGGGCTTCACGGTGATTCAGGCAACGCTGGTGCACACGGCGCAGTATACCAACCCAGCCGGCTCTCCTGCACTGCTGGAGGACGACTTCGCCAGGCCGAATCCCGACAGCGATGAGAGCTCCTACTGGCCCCAGGTGCGCCGGATCGTGGATGCCGCAGCGGCGCGCGGTATGATGATGGCGCTCCTGCCCAGCTGGGGCTGCTTTGTAAAAAACGGGCAGCTGCACGGCGAAAAGATCGACCGCTACACGGATTTCCTCGCCGCGACCTTCGGCGGCTGCGAAAATGTATTGTGGCTGGTGGGCGGCGACGTGCGCGGCTCGGCAGCCCCGGAGGAATTCCACCGCCTTGGCTGCTGCCTGCGCCAGAAATGCCCGCAGCATCTGATCGGCTATCACCCCTTTGGACGCTGCTCGTCCTCCATGTGGTTCCACGATGCCTCCTGGCTGGACTTCAACATGTTCCAGTCCGGGCATCGCCGGTATGATCAGGTGAAGCTGAACACCTGGGATGACCGCATCGCTGCAGAAACCTGCTATGGCGAGGACAATTACCGCTATGTGCAGCATGATTACGCCCTCTCTCCCACCAAGCCCGTGCTGGACGGCGAGCCCAGCTACGAGCGTATCCCACAGGGGCTCCACGATCCCTCTCAGCCCTACTGGCAGGACAGCGACATCCGGCGTTATGCCTACTGGTCGCTGCTGGCCGGGGCCTGCGGCTTCACCTATGGCAGCAATGCGATCATGCAGTTCTGGCGTGGTGTGGAGGAGGGCTCCTACGGCGTGCGCGAAACATGGCAGGACGCACTGCACAATCCCGGCAGCATGCAGATGACTCATGTGCGCTCGCTGATGGAAGCCATCGCCTGGCAGGACGGCGTCCCTGCCCAGGACTGTCTGGTGGATAACAGCGGCGAAAAGTATGATTACAACCTTGCCCTGCTCACGCCCCGCGCCCTGTGCATATACACCCACACCGGAAAGCCCTTCGCCGTGAACACAACGCTGCTCCCTGCCCCGCTATACGGCTGGTGGTTCGATCCGGTATCCGGCGGAAGAAGCTGCTTCGGTCCGGTCCACTGCGAGGCCCGGGTGCTCTTCACACCCCCTGACCGTCATTCCGCCCCCAACGACTGGGTGCTGCTGCTAACGCCCGAAGCCAGCCTGTAACAAAAAGCTCTCCACGGAACAAGCAATCCGGACAGAACATGAGGTGAATCGTGATGAATGGTTGTGCCATTCCACGATTCGCTTTTCATTTCTGCCGGCCTCTCACATTCCGCGAAGAGCCAGATTCCTGTTTACTTCACCCTGCTCCCGAAGCTGTTGGACGTATCCATCACCACATCGACTTCCTCCTTATGGCGGGAGGTGGCGCAGCGTTCGTTCAGCAGGCGGAGGAACTTTTCCTCGTCAATGGGCAGCGTCACAGTCTCACCCGTCCAGCCGGACAGATGGATGGCATTGGACAGCATGAGCCCATGGATGCCCTCGCGCCCGTTGGCGATGAGAGGCCTGCCCTCAGCAATGGCCGCAGCAAAGGCATTCATCACACCTGCATGCTGCGGATTGGCGCCATCGGTCTCCACCACGATGCGCTCGCTGTCGGGCTTGCGGAAACCCTCCTTGCACGTCAGGCACCATTCGCGTTCGCTGACCGCCAGTTTTTCAAAGGTCAGCACATCGTGTTCACACACCAGCTTGCCCTTCGTGCCGGTGATCTCCAGCCGGTTGGTGCCGGGCGCATCACCGGTGGTGGTGATGAACACACCCGTCGCACCGTTGGAGAATTCCAGATACGCGGTCACATCGTCCTCGACCTCGATGTCATGCCACTTGCCCTCATGGGTGAAGGCATGCACGCGCACCGGAAGGCCGCATAGCCACTGGAGCAGATCCAGCTGATGGGGGCACTGATTGAGCAGCACGCCGCCGCCCTCGCCAGCCCAGGTCGCACGCCAAGCGCCGGAGTCATAGTAATACTGCGTGCGGTACCAGTCCGTCACCAGCCAGCTCATGCGCTTGATCTCGCCGATCTCGCCCGCATCCAGCATCTCCTTCATCTTGCGGTAGACGCAGTTGGTGCGCTGGTTGAACATCATGCCGAAGACCAGCTCCGGATGCTTATCTGCCTCTGCGATCATTTCCCGTACCTGCAGGGTATAAACGCCCGCAGGCTTTTCGCACATGACGTGCTTCCCGTGGCGGAATGCCTCGATAGCCAGCTCAGGATGCTGATAATGCGGCACCGCAATCAGCACCGCGTCGCACTTGCCGCTCCGGATCAGCTCGCTGCCCTCGCAGAAAATCTCCGCCTCCGGCAGCTGTTCCCTCGCCCAAGCACGTCTGCTCTCCCGCCGGTCCGCCACCGCCGTAATCTGGATATCCGGACAGCGTCCGGCTGTGATATTGCCTACATGTGTTACGCCAATGTTGCCGGCGCCGATGAGTCCGAGTTTTAGCATGGTACCTCCTTGTGTGTGGGGCCTCCGGCGAGCAGGGCGCTCCCTGTACCCGGTTAGGGGCGCTTCGCCCCTAAGAACCCCTTTTTCGCGATTGGGTCGATGCCCTTCGGTTGGGGTTTCGCGCGTGTTTTTTTTGGGGGCTTGAATTGTCAAGTCAAGTGCAACAGCTGATTGAAGAAAACTTCAAAGGGAGATCTCCAGCCGAGGCATTTGCGCGGACGAAGATTGATTTTGTTGGTAAAGGCAGCGAAGAACGCAGGATCGAATGATTCCAAGTC
>JAFUOR010000036.1 GCA_017481825.1 Clostridia bacterium | reverse complement strand
CAGGCACAGCGCCGCAAGGAAGGCCAAAGTCCTCTGGAGCCGTATGGCCGCGATCTGACCAAGTGCGCCGAGAAGGACGAGCTTGACCCTGTGATTGGCCGTGATGTGGAGATTCAGCGGCTGGTGCAGATCCTCATCCGCCGCACGAAGAATAACCCCGTGCTGATCGGCGAGCCCGGCGTGGGTAAATCCGCCGTGGTAGAGGGGCTGGCCCAGCGCATCGTGAGTGGCAATGTTCCGGATATGCTCATGGGCAAGCGCGTGGTGTCGCTGGATATCGGCTCGATGGTCGCGGGCAGCAAGTACCGCGGCGAATTTGAGGAGCGGCTGAAGAACACCCTTACTGAAATCCGCAAGAGCGGCGATGTGCTGCTGTTCATTGATGAGATGCACACCATCGTGGGCGCAGGCTCTGCCGAAGGATCGCTGGATGCGGCGAATATCCTCAAGCCTGCTCTTGCCCGCGGCGAGCTCCAGTGCATAGGCGCCACGACCCTTGACGAGTACCGCAAGCATATTGAGAAGGATGCGGCTCTGGAGCGGCGCTTCCAGCCCGTGCATGTGGGCGAGCCCACCGATGACGAGACCCTCGCCATTCTCCACGGCCTGCGCGAGCGCTACGAAAAGCATCATGCTGTGCACATCACCGATGAGGCCCTTGAGGCAGCTGTGACGCTGGCGGATCGCTACATTGCAGACCGCTATCTGCCGGACAAGGCCATCGATTTGATGGACGAGGCCTGCTCCCGGGTTCGCATCGCAGCCTTCACGGCGCCGCCGGATGTGCGCGCCCAGGAGAAGGAACTGGAAAGCGTCCTTGCCGAAAAGAAAACTGCCATCGATCATCAGGATTACGAGACGGCGGCCCGGCTGCGCGATCAGGAGCGCTGCCTGCGTCTGGAAATTGAGAAGAAGCGTGAAAACTGGAATGCATCCCAGGAGAAGGCCCGCGACGTAGTTACCGAGGACGACATTGCCGCCATCGTATCCGGCTGGACGGGCATTCCCGTGACCAAGATGACTCAGAGCGAGATCGACCGGCTGCTCCATCTGGAGGATGTGCTCCATGCCCGTGTCATTGGGCAGGAGGAGGCCATCAGCGCCGTTGCCCGTGCCATCCGTCGTGCCAGGGCAGGCCTTAAGGATCCCAAGCGCCCCATCGGCAGCTTCATCTTCCTTGGTCCCACGGGCGTGGGCAAGACCGAGCTGTGCCGCGCGCTGGGCGAGGCGATGTTTGGCGATGAGAACGCCGTGATCCGCGTCGATATGTCCGAGTACATGGAGAAGCATAATGCCTCCCGCCTGGTGGGCTCGCCTCCGGGCTATGTCGGCCATGAGGAAGGCGGCCAGCTGACCGAGGCTGTGCGCCGCAAGCCATACAGCGTTGTGCTGCTGGATGAGGTCGAGAAGGCGCATCCGGATGTGTTCAACATCCTGCTGCAGATTCTCGAGGATGGACGCCTGACCGATTCTACGGGCCGGGTGGTGTCCTTCAAGAATACGATCATCGTCATGACCAGCAACGCCGGCGCGCATGATATCGGCTCCGGTCGCACGATGGGCTTTGGCGCCAAGGCGCTGGCCGACGCGACCAACTACAATGCCATGAAGGATGCGGTCATGAAGGCTGTGAAGGATGTGTTCCGTCCGGAGTTCATCAACCGCGTGGATGAGCTGATCGTCTTCCATCCCCTGAGCGAGGAGGATATCCGCCAAATCGCCGGAATGATGCTGGGCCAGGTGGCTTCGCGTTTGAATGAGCGCGCAATTCATCTGACCTGGGCGGATGAGGTGGTGGAAAAGCTGGCCAAGGAGGGCTATGACGCCAAATACGGGGCACGTCCCCTGCGCCGCCTGATTCAGCGCACTGTGGAGGACACCCTCTCCGAGGAGCTTCTCCAGGGCCGCATCGCTCTGGGAGACATGGTGCACCTGACGGTGGAGGACGGCAAGATTGCCGTAGCCAAGCCTGCTGCTGTGCCCGAAGGAAGCGCTGTGCTGCCCCAGGAGTAACATACAGGAAGGGACGCTCTGCATTGCTTTGCAGCGCGTCCCTTTTGCGTTGAGGTTATCGTTCAGGATTCCGTGCCTGCCCTGTGTGCGAAAGCTGTCACTCGCATGCATACCGTTGTGGGCGCTGTGCAGGCGGCATACAGGCCGATCACCGTGCCGGTAAAGCAGCGCCCCTGGAATTCCGTCGCCAGGAAGCGGGTAGATACGCTGCCCAGCAAAACAGGCGTCTTCCCGGAAAGGTAGAAGAAGGTGTACCGCTCGCGATCAGCTATCATGCGCAGATGCACCTCTCCCTTCGGCAGCATGGCCTGTGCGACGGTGTGGAGGATATCTTCTGCCTGTAATGTGAGCGTCAGCGTGCGTCCATATCCCAGCGTGCAGGTGATGTGAAACTGTCTGTCCAGCCGAACGGCCAGACCGGCTTCATCGCCCTGCTGCTGCGCATCGAAGGTAAAGGCTGCGTCCGTCACGCAGTCGAAATCAGCCGGGCGGATGGCGGCAAAGGTCGGCGTCGGTTCCCGCAGCGTCTGCGTGGTGGGTGTGAGCAGCATATTGCCGGGAATGCGGCGGTGATTCGCCATATCCGGGCGGCGCAGGAAAATCCATTCCGGCTCCCAGGCTGTGCGGGTCATATCGGCGATGAAGGGCGGCGCAGGCTGCTGCGGGGACGTCAATGGGCCGTCTTCCAGCAGGACGGTCTTGCGGTCATGGCCGCACATGGGCCAGCCGTCCTGCCAGGTGACCGGGGTCAGGAAGGTTTCGCGGCCAAGGTGCGTCATGGTGCGCCGCGCCAACCGGATGCCCAGATGCACGGCCCACCAATTACCCTGCGCATCCTCGATGAGGTCGGCATGGCCGCTGCACTGCACCTGCCAGGTGGGGTCGCACATGTTGGTGAGAATCGGGTTGTGCGGGCAGCTCTCATAAGGCCCCCAGAGGCTGCGGCTGCGGGCAATGGACGCCATGTGGGTGAAGAAGGTACCGCCCTCGGCAACCAGCAGGTAGTACCACCCGCCGATGCGGTACAGATGGGGCGCCTCAAGAAAATGCGCGCCCGTTCCCGACCAGATTTCCCGGCGTTCACCGATGACGCGGCCTGTGCCTACATCGATCTCCTCCAGGGAGATGGCCTCTTTGCTGTTCAGCGCCTCGTTGGTGCAGTAGTAGACATGTCCGTCCTCGAAATAGATGGATGGGTCGATGCCGCCGATCTCCGGCAGCCACACGGGCGATGACCAGGTTCCCGCCGGATCGGCTGCGGTGACGATGAAGTTGCCGTACTTCTCCAGCGTCGCCGTGACGTAGAACACGCCCTCGTGCCAACGGATGGTCGGCGCCCACACGCCTCCGGAATCGCCCACGTCCAGCAGGGGGAATTCCTCCGCCCGCTGCAGGCAGTTGCCAATCTGCTGCCAGTTCACAAGATCGCGGCTGTGGTAGATGGGCAATCCGGGGAAATATTCAAAGGAACTGACCACCAGATAATAGTCTTCCCCCACGCGGCAGATGCTGGGATCAGGGTGAAAGCCGCGCAGGATGGGATTTTTGTACTGCATGGGATACCTCCGTCAGGGTATGTTCAGCGTAAGTCTTGTACCTCATTGAGCTTTGCTGCGTAAGCTGGGATGACAGCGGAGCCTTCCAGCCGTCAGTCAGCAGCGTGATCATTCTCGGCATCACGCTCCTGCTGCTCCCAGCGTGCATCCATCAGCGCGAAGAGCTCGTCGTTATCAAGGTGATTTTCCATGTTGAGGATGAGCATGATCTGTGCATCCTCTGGCGCGTCGATGAAGCGCCGCTGCCACTGGTAGAAGTGCGGACCGTCGCCGTTATTGCGCAGTACGCCCATGTACATGCTCATCAGCCATGCGGACTGCTTCACGTCTGCCTGACAATCGTTGGCATAATACAGGTGCCATTTGCCGTGCTCCCGGTCACGCATGACCCGGTCAGCGGCGAGGTAGGCAGCCTTCGCCTGGCCGGCACGATAGAAGGCATGCAGCCAGTTTTCCTTCATGGCAAGGAGCAGGCTGTCCATGGCGTGGACGCTGCCCTGATAGGTCTTTTGCAGCAACTCGGCTTGCATGGCAATGGTGTCCTGCATGAGCGTCGCGCCGGGTTCGGTCATGTCGAGCATGGCCCGCTGGCAATTCCGAAATACAGCGGTGTAGTTCGCTGCGCCCTGCACGCACTTCGCGCGGTACCATTCAACCTGCTCGCGCAGTGTCGGCGCGTCAATGGCCCACTTCATGCCGCTGGCAGGAGCACTGGAGTTTTTCATCCACTGGGATACCAGCATCCGTGCGCAATGGTTGGCAAACTGCTCACCCGCCCGCTCGTCTTCATGGCTGCCGTAGGATAGGGCGTTATCGTACCACGTACGGATGCATTTGGCAGCAAGGGAGGCGTTCTCTGCGCCGTAATAGCAGGCGCAGTAGTCCAGCATGTGGGCCTGCGCATCCACATCGCCCTCGCGCCACAGCGCCGCGATCAGATCCAGCGTGTACACATGGGGCTTGACATTGGAGCAGTTGATGATCCAGTAATCCTTCACGCCAAGCCGCAGGGCCTCCGTCAGCTCCCTGCGCACAAACTCCGGCGGATTGGGCAGCATGGTCATCTGGCTGGCGGCCTGCAGATCGTAGAAGGAAGCATGGTAATACAGGCCATGTGCGCCGGCTGCTCCCTCCTTCGGCAGAGCGCGGATACGCGGGTTGTGGTTGCCCCGGCGGCGGGTGACCATCTTGCCAAAGCCGTTATCTGCCCAGATCTTGATCACGTCCTCCGGCAGATCAAGGTGGCCCTGCTGATACAGCTCCATCGTTTCGCCATAGAGGTTGGTGCAGCAGGGCGCGTCTGGGATGCTTGCCTTGACGAGGTCATACTGCTGGCGGATGAGCTTTGACATCAGCGCACCGCGGTTTTCCGGCGTGTTGTAGCGTGGATCATCCGCCCAGAAAGGTTTGTCTCCCTGGCCGCGGAAGCCGAGATTGTACACCGTCGGCCGGTCCTTCTGCCTGTCCACAGCCTCCTGCCACAGCCCCTCGAAGAGATCGGGGTGCTCGGCGTAGGAGGGCGTGAGGTCAGGATACGCGCGCAGGAACATCCGCGCCCCCAGAGGCTCTGCGTGGTGGTGGGTGATGTACAGGCCATATTCGGCGGCCAGCTTGTCATAGATGTGGGCATTGCGATCCGTGCCGGGGATGATCAGGTTGCCGCCCAAGCGCAGCAGGGCCTCGAAGACCATCTCCCAGGGCTTGTCCTTGCTGCCATCCAGATACCAGGCGTTCAGCAGCACCTCGTCGTTGACGAACCAGCCGCGATACCGCACCGCACAGGTTTTCGATACCGCCGTCCAGCCCACGGGTATTGGACGTCCCTCTGCCTTTTTCAAAGGCTGATCATTCCAGAACCAGAAGGGCTCCACACCCAGGATATCATGGCTGATGCGGTACAGGCCGTACGCAAGGCCAAGCGCATCCCCGGCCTGCACCACAATCTCCTGGCCAGCGGTGATGGTATAAGCTTCAGCGGGCATATCTGCCGTCTCAAGGCGGATGTTCATGCCCGGCGTCTTTCCGGGCAGACATGTGCTGCGGATATCCCGCATCAGGGCGGCAGCTGCGCGCTTGACTGGTGCAAGCTCCGGAATGCCCTGAATCCGGGTGTTGATGGTGATCATCATGGTGGGTTCCTCCTTGCACTGGCGCAGGCCGGGAATCCGGTATGCTGCGCCTTGGTTATGTGATTATCGTTTTTTGATGGTACCAATATACCATAAACGAGGGCGTTCTGACAACATTCTGCGGTGCAAAAAACATCCCCTCTGTCCGTCGTGGACAGAGGGGATGCGCGTATCAGCTTCTGGGCAGCTCATCGTAGAACATCATGTGTCCGCTGCCGGTTTGCTTGGCGGCGTAGAGGGCCTTGTCGGCGGCGGCGTAGAGCTCTGCACGGCGTACGAAATCCGCCGGATAGACGGCAGCGCCCAGGGAGCAGCTGACCACGTTTTCACGGCCATCGATCACGATGGCGTGGGCGCGCTCCAGGATGGTGCGGGCGAGGCGCTCCATGTCCGTCCGGGAGGACAAATCCGGAATGAGCACGCCGAACTCGTCGCCGCCCAAACGGCCGATGATGGCACGCTCGCCGCAGGTGGTGGTCAGGCTGTCGGCAAAGGCGACCAGCGCTTTATCGCCGAAGGGATGACCGTAGCGGTCGTTGATGATCTTGAAATTATCCATGTCAAGGGTGATAATCATGCCCTGCGCCGGGCTGCCCTCCTGGGTTTTGAGCGCGTTTTCGACGCTGTGGCGGAAGGCAGTGCGGTTCAGCAAGCCGGTCAGGCCATCGGTCTGGGCCTGGAGAAGGGCGTTCTTCAGCAGGAGCTGATTACGGACGCGGTGACGCACCATCTCTGGCAGGAAGGGCGCGGTGATGAAGTCGCTGACGCCGAAATCAAGGCCGCGCAGGGTGACCTCCCGTTCGCCAGAAAGGGGGACGAGCATGATCACCAGCAGATCGCGGGTTTCGGGACGGGCGCGGATAGCCTCCAGCACCTGATAGCCGTCCAGACCGGGCATGTCGCTGTCCAGCAATATGCAGTCCGGAATGAAGCCGGAGTTCAGGAGGGCGAGCGCCTTTTCGCCGCTGTCAACTTCCAGGAAATCGTAGGTGTCGCCCAGAATGCTGCGCAGCATGGAGCGGCGGACTTCCTTGTCGTCGACGATCAGGATGCACTGTCGGGTGCCGATGGGCAGGGAGCGGTCAGGGAGCGCGGCCTCAGCCGTGTGCTGGCGCTCGTCCGCCACGATGATGTGGGCCTGATGCAGCAGGGTCTCAAAGTCTGCCATGGGGATGGGGCGGGAGAAGTAGTAGCCCTGACCATGGGTACAGCCCACGGATTTGAGGAAGTCCGTCTGCTGCTGATCCTCAATGCCCTCGGCGATGACATGCAGATTCAGCCACTTGCTCATGTTGACCACCGAGCGGATGATGCTGGCGCTGCGGCCATAGGCGTCGCCCTGGGACAGGAAGCGCATATCCAGCTTGAGCACATCCACGGGCACGTCCTTGAGGAGGTTGAGGGAGGAATAGCCGCTGCCGAAGTCGTCCATTTCGATGGTGAAGCCGGCCTCCTGCAGCTCGCTCATGGTGCGGATCAGCTGGTCAGGATCCTGCATATAGGCGCTCTCGGTGATTTCCAGGCGGATGAGGGACGGGGGCAATCTGTACTTCTCCACCAGCGCAGGCAGGAGCGTGGGCAGATCAAGGTTGCGCACATCCAGGCGGGAGGCGTTGATGGAAAGCGCGATGGGCGGATTGCCCTTGTCGATGTGTTGACGCAGCCAACGGCAGGCGATATCCCACAGATACTGGTCCATCTCGGTGATGAAGCCGTTTTTCTCAAACAGGGGGATGAACTTATCCGGCGTAACGAAGCCGCGTTCCGGGCTGCGCCAGCGCACCAGCACCTCCGCGCCGGTGATCTGCCCGGTGTAGAGGTGATACTGGGGCTGGAAGTAGGGGATGAATTCGCCCCGGTCGAGGGCGCTGCGCATGTTGGCGGTGATCCACTGCTCATCCAGCAGGGTCTGGCGCAGTTCGTCCGTGTAATGGCCCACCTTCGGGGGATAGAGGTGCTTGACTGTCAGCATGGCGGCCATGGCTCGGTCACACATGATGGCAATGGACATGTTGCGATCGGTGATGCGGTATTCGCCAAAGCAGGGGGTCAGGTCATAGCCGGGGGTCAGTTCCCGTAGCCACAGCGTTTCCTGCTGGTTCAACACATCTACGTCCACCATTGCGGGCATGCAGGTCACAAAGTGATCGTTGCCAAGGCGGGCGTAGGTGACGCTGCTGTTGGCGCGCTCGTCAAAGCGCCTTGCGATGGCCAGCAGTACGCGTTCGCGTTCGCTGTCGCCAAAAAGGTCGGAGAAGATTTTGAAGCTGTTGATGTCCATGCGCACGATCTTGAAATCCGTTTCCGGATGTTCATCCAGCATGCGGCGTGTGGCGATCTCAAAGCCGTTGAGGTTGTACAGTCCTGTCAGAGGATCGTGGGTGGCCAGGAATTGCAGCTCTTCCCGGTGCAGCTCATCCTTTTCACGCTGATCCTCCAGCGCCTGACGCTGCTGCATCTCGCTTTCCAGGGCTTTGCGGCTGTCCTCCAGGCGGTGACGGTGGATGAAGGCCATCACTACGATTGCGATGATCGCGCTGACGATGGTGACCACCAGCGCCAGGGAGATGATCAGCGGTTGGCGGAAAGCGTAGAGCACATCGGAGAGGGTCATGTGATAGGGGGTACCGATGGTGTGGCGGATGGTTGCCTGCTCCAGCGTTTCCTCGGGGAGGGAGGCGATGGTCTTTTCCAGCACGCTTACCAGCACCGGGTCGGTGTCGGTGCGCAGCCCCATGGAGAGCGACAGGGGCGCTGTGTATACCGGATAGATGGTCAGATCATCGTAGATGGGACGCTCCAGCATCTTGGCAAGGGCCAGCTCCATGGCGATGGCGGCGTTTACTTCGCCGCGCTGAACTGCGTCAAGGGCGGCGTGGGTATCCTGACAGGTTACCACCTGCTCGTTGCTGCCAAGGGAGGCCTCGGCAATCTGCTTGAGCAGCGGCGCATCGTTGGACAGGGCGACCGTCAGTGCATCCAGGCTGTCCAGCTGATCGCTGGTTTTGCCCACCATGGCCAGCTCCGCGCTGAAGAAGGGCAGCACCTGCACATTTTCCGGCAGGATGACATCATCGGTGGTGTGCAGGGGCAGGATAATATCCAGCTCGCCCGCGTAGAGCATATCAAGGAGCTGCTGCACGCTGTCCTCGCCGTGGATGGTCAGCGTAATTCCCAGTTGATCTGCCACAGCCTGCATCATGTCCGGAGCGATGCCGGTGAAGCTGCCCTCCTCATCCGTGTAGGCATAAACCGGAACGCCCTCCAGGAAGCCCACGCGCAGCGTATCCATCTGAGCGAGGTAATTAATCTCGGCACGGGTAAGGTTCAGGGAGACCAGCGTGTCGCTGTAATAGGTCTCCCACCAGTTCAGCATGCAGAAGGGGTCGTCGGAATACAGCTGCTCCTGCGCCAGGTTGAGGGTGTCCAGCAGCTCAGGCCTTGTCGGGGTTACGGCCATGTACAGGTCGGTGGAGCCAAAACGGGCGATTTCCTTGACGGATTCATCCCTGCGGATGTTGAGCATCAGCAGCGCGTCCACCTCGCCGGAATGCAGAGCGTCCATGCACTGGGCATGAGTGTCGTAGAGGACGCTCTGCACCTTAAAGCCCATGGCGCGCTCCATGCGCGTCATTTCAGCATGGTAGTTGGAGCCTGCCAGCATGCCCACACGCATATCGGTGAAGGACTCGTAATCCTGGAAGGCATAGCGGTCATCATCGCTGCGGCAGACCAGGACGCAGATGGCCGAGCCCATCGACTTGTCGCCGTACAGGGCCGTGTCCGAGAAGGAATGGCTGCGGCCCGGCATCAGATCGATACCGCCGGACTCCAGCTGCGCACGGGCCTCGTCCAGCGTCAGGGGGACGTATTCATACGTCCAGCCGGTATAGGCGGCCAGTGCAGCCAGGTAATCCATGGCCAGACCGGTGGGCCTGCCGTTTTCGTCAATGGCGGAATAGCGGGGATAGTCCAGCACCGCCACGCGAAGGGGCTCCTGGGCAGACTCCGCCCAGGCCGGGATGGTCATCATCAGGCACAGCAGCATCAGCACTGCCAATAAACGTTTCATATTAACAACCTGCCTTTGAACAGGATGGGGGACAGATACATTCATCCATCCTTATGATAGCACAAAAGGCTGATGGAGTAAATAGTGGAAATATCGGGGAAGGTGAAAACATCGTCTGCTTCTGCGCCCAAAACCGGCCTGCGATGACTTGACCCCGCATCAAATCCATTTTATAATAGAGCAAAACCCGCCAAAGGAGGCTCCCCATGTCTGACCGACATTTGCTGAGAAATATGCTGCTCATCGCTCTGCCGGTGCTTGCCCTTGCGTGGGCACTGGCCTTTGCGCCGCTGCGGGACGCCATTCATGCGGCATTGAAGCTGGTGGTGACCGGATGAGAAAGGTTCTTTCCTACGCCGCAGCGCTGCTGACGGCAGGGATGCTCCTGGCGGCAGTGCTGCTGGCGGCATTTGTATTTGTCACCACGGAGCACTTTGTGTTATGGAGCGCATCGGACATGCTCCCGGCGCAGCAGGAGGATATCTCCGCGGAAGTGTCGGCCCTGGCGGAAGCATGGCATGTGTCCGGTGAAACGCTGGCGCCCTATGCGGCACAGGCAGCGGAAAAGCATCTGCACACCCTGGCTGCATGGTGGGGAGATCTCTGGACGGACGCCGTGGCGGATGCCTCCCTGCCCATGTATCTGACAGCGGCGGAGGAGCGCGAGCTCGTCAGCGCCGTGATGGCCGATGCAGCATTTGCGGCAGCCCACGATGAAGCTCATCTGCGGGCCATCGCCCGGGATGATGTAGCTTATGCGCTGGATACCGTGGTGTGCGAAACGGTGGCGCCCCTCCGGCGGAGCGTGGTAGATCTGGCGCTGTCGATGGTGACGGAGCGAATCAGCCTGCCCATGGTGCGCAGCGCAGCCTGCATCGCGATGGTGCTGCTGACAATAGCTGCGGTAGCGCTGTTGGTTTGGCAGCGGGGTCTGGCGGCAGATATATTGCTTGCCTCGGCCATCATTACGGGTAGTGCCCCCCTGCCTCTGCTGGGCACAGGCGTGCATGACCTGCTTTATCAGCTGAATCTCATGGCCTGCGATGTCTGGCAGTTCATGGTCCGGTGGCTGCTGGCAGGCTGGTA
Source organism: Clostridia bacterium (assembly GCA_017481825.1). Lineage (GTDB taxonomy): Bacteria > Bacillota > Clostridia > Christensenellales > Aristaeellaceae > UBA11524. The sequence goes on along the minus strand of JAFUOR010000036.1, from coordinate 3,859 downwards.
TGGCTGCGTGCTGCTGCTGGCAGCGGCGGCATTGATCATCAGAAAGATCGGAGAGATGCGCCGATGACGCGTGAAGTCAACCATATCACGGTACGCTCGGAGAGGGTGAAGTCTCCGCTGACCTTTGCGGTGGTTGCCGATCTGCATGACGGCCTGTTCGAGGATATCCTGGAGGAGCTTGCCGGGTGCGACGCCATCCTGATCGTCGGTGATCTGGTCGACCGTCATGCCCGAACCACCCCCGGCTACGAGAATGCCGTGCGCTTTCTGGAAGCCGCGCCGAAGCTGGCGCCGACCTTTTATGCTATCGGAAACCATGAACGATGCCACAAACGCCGTGAGGCGTACTATTCCCATGTGGAAAAAAGCCGCGTGACTGTGCTGGACGATGCCTTTACCGAATTTGGCGGCATCATCATCGGTGCGCTGACCTCCCGCAAGGAGGGAAAGGCGCGCGCAGGCTTCCTGCGGGAAATGGAGAAACGGTCGGAATTCCGCCTGCTGATGTGCCATCACCCGGAGTATTTCCCGCGCCATATCCGCGCTTACGACATCGATCTCACGCTGTCCGGGCATGCCCATGGCGGGCAGGTGCGCATCGGCCGTCAGGGGCTGTTTTCGCCCGGGCAGGGCTGGCTGCCGCGTCTGACCAGCGGGTTCTATTTTGATGGCCGTCTGCTTGTCAGCCGGGGCATGACCAACGCCACCTGGGCGCCCCGCATCAACTGTAACTGCGAGCTGATCATCCTGCATCTGGAAGGAAAGTGACTGACATGAACGCTGCACTGGCTGATATCCTCCACCGCGCGGCCCAGCTGATGCTGGACTTCCAGTCTCCCAAGGTGTTTGACAAGGGGCATCATGCTGATTTTGTGACGGAGGCCGATCTGGCGGTGCAGGAATTCCTGCTGGAGGAGCTGGCCAAGGCCTTTCCTGCGGCGAAATTTCTTGCGGAGGAGGGTGAAGGTCAGCGCCTAACGGATGGCCTCACCTTCATCATCGACCCCATTGACGGCACCACGAATTATTTCCGTCGTCGTCGCTCCTCCATGATCTCCATCGGCGCGGTGGAGGGCAGGGAGCCGGTGTTCGGGGCGATCTACGATCCCTACCGGGACGAGATGTACCATGCGGAAAAGGGCAGGGGAGCTTTCTGCAATGAAGCGCGCCTCCACGTATCGGAGGAGCCCTTCTCCCGGGCGGTCATTGGCTTTGGGACTGCGCCGTATTATGAGGAGCTCTTCGAGGTGACGGCGCGCACGATGCGCGAGATTCTGCCGAAGATTGCGGACTTTCGCCGGACAGGAAGCGCATGCCTGGACATGTGCGATGTGGCGGCAGGCCGCAGCGACGGGCATTTTGAATGGCGGCTGCAGCCGTGGGACTACTGCGCTGCAACGCTGCTGGTGGAGGAAGCCGGAGGCCGGTGCGGAAATATTCTGGGCGGCCCGGTAACATATGACAGGGGAATTCCCCACATGGCGGCAAGCAAGAGAATCTTTGAGGAATTCCAGGCAGCGCTGCAATCTGTGTGGAAGACCCTCTGATACACGGTTTATACCAGAGAGGAGGCTGACGCTGTGTCCGACTGGCAGACCCTGCTCCAGCAGGTGGAAGACTGTACCCTTTGCCCACTTTATCAGGGCGCGACCCACAAGGTTCCCGGGCAGGGTGATCCCAATGCGCCCCTGATGATTATCGGGGAGGGCCCCGGCCAGGTGGAGGATGAGGAAGGCCTTGCCTTCGTCGGCCCGGCTGGACAACTGCTGACGAGGATGCTCTCGGCTATCAATCTGCCCCGGGACCGGGTATATATCTGCAATATTGTCAAGTGCCGTCCACCACAGAACCGCGTGCCGACGGAGGAGGAGGCTGCTGCCTGCAAGACGCATCTGCGGGAGCAGTTCCGACTCGTGCGGCCCAAGTTGATCCTGCTGCTGGGCTCAACCGCTGCCAGGCAGACCATCGGCCCGGAGATCCGCATCACCCGGGATCGCGGCACCTTCTTCTGCAAGGCAGGCGTGCTGATGCTGCCCACCTATCATCCCAGCGCCCTGCTGCGTGACCCTGCGAAAAAGCGCGAGGCATGGGAGGATATGAAGGCTCTGCGCTCCAAGCTGATGGAATTGGGCCTCTATGAGGACATCTATGGCCCCTATGAGAACGAATAACGGCAGCGCCTGCGCTCCAGGACAAGGAGGGCAGGCGCTGCTTTACCGCAGCGGGAAAATGCTTTTTTCGTTACAGGTTTTGTGATTATTTCCACAATCCCCCTTGACAAACCCTTCCCGTAGTGTTATAGTAACAACGCAGTTAGCACTTCCTAACTGTAATTCTTCCTCAGGTGATGCATATGAATCTGATGAATGCTGTGGAAGGCACGGAGTACATCATCCAGGGCATCGAAACGGATGACGAGGAGATGAATTCGTTCCTCTTTTCTCTGGGGTGTTACAGCGGCGAGCCGATCACGGTGGTGTCTCGCAAGCGGGATAACTGCGTGGTCTCCATCAAGGACGCCCGCTACAATATCGACAGCCAGCTGGCCTCGGCGATCATTGTGTCGTGATCGCCGGCTGGCTGGCGGGAGCGGCAATTATTTTTTTGACCATGGGTTAGACAAGGTTAACTACAGGATGGAATCTGGTTCCGCCTGATGTTATAAAGGTAATGAATTTGGAGGATGATTTGGCATGAGGATCGCGCTGACAGGCAATCCAAACAGCGGCAAGACAACGATGTACAACGCCCTGACCGGCCGCAACGAGCGAGTTGGCAACTGGGCGGGCGTAACCGTTGAGAAGAAGGAACACCCCATCAAGAAGAACTACTGCTCCGGTACAGAAGAGCTCATTGCAGTCGACCTGCCCGGCGCGTATTCGATGTCGCCCTTCACCTCTGAGGAGAGCATCACCAGCTCCTACGTCAAGAACGAGAATCCTGACGTGATCGTGAACATCGTTGACGCTACGAACCTGAGCCGCAGCCTGTTCTTCACCACGCAGCTGCTGGAGCTGGGCGTGCCGGTGGTGGTCGCCCTGAATAAGGCTGACGTGAACGAGAAGAAGGAAACCAAGATCGATGTGGCCGCCCTGTCCGAGAAGCTGGGCTGCCCGGTGGTCGAGGCGGTGTCCACCACGGGTGAGGGCCTGGAGAATGTCATCAAGACCGCCGTGGCGCAGTATGGCAAGGGCCAGAAGGCTCCCTACACCCAGGGCGATGTTGACCTGACCAGCAAGGCTGCCGTGGAGGCGGCTGACCGCAAGCGCTTCCAGTTTGTCAACGGCATCGTGGCCAAGGTCGAGACCCGCAAGGTGCTCACCAAGACGAAGAACTATCAGGATAAGATCGACGAGATCGTTGCGCATCCCATCCTGGGCATCCTGATCTTTGCTGTGGTCATGTTCCTTGTGTTTGATATTTCCCAGTCCACCCTCGGCCCCTACATCGCCGATACCCTGGTGGCCTGGATTGAGACCTTCCAGGGCTGGGTTGGCGAGCTGCTGGCTGACGCTAATCCGCTGCTGCAGGCTCTGCTGGTGGACGGCATCATCGGCGGCGTGGGTGCCGTGGTCGGCTTCCTGCCCCTGGTCATGGTCATGTACTTCCTGATCGCCCTGCTGGAGGACTGCGGCTACATGGCTCGCGTGTCCGTTGTGCTTGACCCCATCTTCAAGAAGGTCGGCCTTTCCGGCAAGTCCGTCATCCCCTTCGTCATCGGCACGGGCTGTGCCATCCCTGGCATCATGGCCTGCCGTACCATCCGCAACGAGCGTGAGCGCCGTGCCACTGCGATGCTGACTCCCTTCATGCCCTGCGGCGCTAAGCTGCCCGTTATCGCCCTGTTTGCCGGCGCATT
>JAFUOR010000035.1 GCA_017481825.1 Clostridia bacterium | reverse complement strand
CGGCGGTCATGGGTGTGGCAGGGCATGGTGTTCCACACGGAGCCGGGCTCCAGCTTGGTCATGCCCATCACCAGCTGGCAGGACTGCACCTGACCGGGCAGGATGTACTTGCAGATGGTGCGGTGATTGGCCGTTTCAAGGCTGCCCAGTTCCTGACGGATGCAGTCCTCGGGACGGATGTAGACCGTCGGATAGGCGGTGTGCGCGGGGCAGGAGTTCAGGTAGAACTTGGCAGGATTGGCAGGATCGCTGGACGCGAACACGATATCCTTGCTGCCGCGGCCAACGTAGAGGCCGTCGCGGTGGCGCAGAGTGTACACGGTGCCGTCCACGGTCACGGTGCCCTCGCCGCCGATGTTGATCACGCCCAGCTCGCGGCGCTCCAGGAAATAGGTCGCGCGCAGCTCGTCGCCGGCAGCCAGCGCCAGCGTCTTGTTCACCGGCACAGCGCTGCCCGTGATGATACGGTCAATATGGCTGTACACCAGCTTGATGTCATCCACCTGGAACAGGTCATCAATCAGGAACTCCTCACGCAGACGCTTGGTGTCATAGGTCTTCACGTCGCGGGGGGAGGAAGCGGTACGAAGCTCCATTGGGGTTCCCTCCTTTGTGGTGAAAGTGCTTACATTTTTGTCCGGACAGCAATGCTCGAACAACACCGCACTTCTTCTGATTCTATTGTACAACGGATTTTGCGTTTTGAAAAGGGCCAAAAGGCGAATTCCGCACATTTGATGGCAAAAAACTTGCAGGAATTAGGCATATCCGTGAAGAATTTCCCTTTGTGATTCGTTATAATGGGTGAAACACCATTGATTTCCAACCGCCGCCATCCCGCGCGGCGAGAGAAAGGATGCTGATCTTCATGCGGAAGACCCGCCTCGTTCCTGTGCTGCTGCTTGCAGCTCTGCTCCTGTGCCTGTGCTCCAGCGCCAGCGCTGCCTCCATGGTTCAGGACAACACCATTGACGGACAGGTGTACATCGCCAGCGTCGCCGATCAGAGCGGCGTCATCACCACGCTGACGGACGCCAACACCGCCACCACCTGGTCCAAGACCTCCACCGGCTACGGCGCCGATCTGACCCTCACCCTTTACGGCGGCACCGTAGGCGAGCTCTGGATCCGCAGCGGTCACTGCTACAGCCAGAATTACTACAACAACTATGACCGCCCCGATGTGATCGCGCTTACGCTGACCTATACCTCCGGGCGGGTCAGCACCACGTCCACCTACCGCTACCGCCTGTCGGATACCTTCAAACCCAACACCACCGCGGATGGCTGGAACAGCGGCTATCAGCGCCTGCTGCTTCCCCAGACCTTCTATGGCGTGACGAAGATCGAGCTGACCATCGAATCCTCCATCCCCGGCTACCGCAACACCGGCGCAACCCTGACGGATATCATCGTTGCCCAGGGCAGCCATGCCACCGCGACCCCGCGCGCCTACGCCACGGCCACACCCAAGCCCTACGTTGCCTATATCACCCCCACGCCCACCCCGTATGTGCAGTATATCACCCCCACGCCGGAGATCGTGGTGCCGACCCGGGAAGTGATCATCCTGACCCCCACGCCCACCGTGCCGCTGGTGGAGCTGCTCACGCCCGTGCCCACTGCGACACCGGTGCCCACCGCCACGCCTGCTCCCACCGCCGTGCCCAGCGTGGGCCCCAACGGCTATCCGAGCGAGGGCATCGTAGCGAAGCTCCTCAAGCGCGCCGCCACCCGCACCGGCCCCAGCAACGACTTTGACGAGCCCGGCTCCTTCTTCTCCGCCGGTGATGAGGTCAATGTCATCTCCAAGGCCTGGGGCGATGACAGCGGTATCTGGTGGTATCAGATTGAATTCCTCTACGGCGACGACTGGTACCGCGTCTACACCCCCGGCAACCGGGTTGACCTGGATCCCGACCTTCTCCCCACCGAGAATGACGAGCCTGACAGCCGCCGGGTGCTCTACGATCACCGCGTCTACTACGGCCCTGGCGAGGATTACAAGATGTACAAGGTGAGCATGCTCTACGAGGGCAGCAAGGCCGACATCTACGCCATCGAGGGCGAATGGGCGCAGATCGGCTACCATGATTACGCGGTCGACATTGACCGCCGCGCATGGGTTCCGCTGGAGGTTCTCAGCGAGGAACCCTGGAGCTGGTAATTGCCCCTGACGGACGCATCAAAAAAGTGGCCGATGGCCACTTTTTTGAGTTCTGTACTCCGTCACCGGTCGGGCTTAAAGGCCTCTCAGCCGTTCCTCCGTGTCAGGAATGTTTTCCGCAAGCGGAAAACGCCCCGCCCTGCCGGGAAAAACGGCGGATACGATTGCAGTCAGAGGATCTGCGGGGCCCTCTGACTCCTTCCGGGGGCTTTGTGCGTCCTGCGGGAGCTCCTATCACCCTTGGGGCGAAATCACTTTTTCCGCAAAACAAATTGACGAATGGACGCAGGACAGCTATAATGGATTCGACAAATGAATAGCCGGTGTATCTGCGCAGCGATGCGCGGTAGGGTTCCTTTAGAGCCGTACCACAGGAATCGGATGAGAGTTCCGAGCTATCCCAGTAACCGTGAAGCTGACGAAAGCGCAATGGAAGCCACTGCGAAAGCGGGAAGGCGCGCGAAATGAGGTCGGGCAACGCCCAACCAACCAGAGCGATTGCTTACAATCGCCGAGTGCAGCCAGCGCCGCCTCAGGGCGGTGATGGCCGGATGAAGCCAAGCCGGGAGACTTGTTTACACCGTGATACCAATCATTCCCCTGGGGGTGGGATATGCTATTTAGGCCGATGGCGATGCCGGAGGTCTGTTTAGTGTTCCTCAGGGAGGGACGCTTCTTTTTTTGAGGCTGCGCGCCCTCTCGCTGATTCATTTGATCAAAAATGAGGAGGGACTACTATGTCCAAGAAGCTCGTTTCCCTGTTCCTTGTCATGCTGATGCTGCTGAGCATGACCGCGCTGGCGGAGGACGCTGCCGTCACTGTCACCGACATGTACGGCCGCGAGATCACCCTGGCGGAGCCTGCCACCCGCATCGTTGCGCTGACCGCATCGGATTGTGAGATCCTCTGCGCCCTTGGCTGTGAGGACATGCTGGTGGGCCGCGGCGAATACTGCGATTACCCCGCGTCCATTCTGGATGTGCCGGTGGTGCAGTCCGGTGCGGACACGAATCTGGAGGAGATCCTCGCGCTGGCGCCCCAGGTGGTGCTCATGAGCGACATGGCCCAGAGCGAGCAGACCGTGCAGGCATTGGAAAATGCCGGTGTGAAGGTCGTCGTCAGCAACGCCGATGACCTGGAGGGCGTGTACACCGCCATCCGCCTGATCGGTGCGCTGATGGGCAAGGACGCTGAGGCGGAGGCTCTCAGCGCCGACATGCAATCGACCTTTGCCGACATTGCCGCCCGGAGCGAAAACACCGGCAAGACTGTGTATTTCGAGGTATCTCCCCTGCAGTGGGGCCTGTGGACGGCTGGCAGCAACACCTTCATGGATGAGCTGGCGGCGATGTGTGGCCTGACCAACGCCTTTGCCGATGTGGAGGGCTGGGCAGCCATCAGCGAGGAGCAGGTGCTGGCCCGCGACCCCGACTACATCGTGACCATCACCATGTACTACGGCGAGGGCCCCACGCCTGTGGAGGAGATCATGGGCCGCACCGGCTGGGGCGGTCTCAAAGCCGTGGTGAACGGTGACATTCTCAATGCCGACTCGAATTCCATCTCCCGTCCCGGCCCCCGTCTGAAGGACGCCGCGCTTGACCTGTACAATTTCCTGAACGATACCGTCCAGGAAGAGGCTGCGGAGGCTCCCGCTGCGTAACTCCCCCATCCATCCGGGGAACCGTCCAGCACGGTTCCCCACCCCTCAGGTATAAGATATGAACAAGATTTCCGATCGTTTTTCCTGGCGGACGTATCTGCTCTTCACCGCAGTGCTGATTGCCGCCATGCTGCTTTGCATCTGCGTGGGCAGCGTATCCATCCCGCTGGGTGATACCGTGACCGCCATCTGGAACACCCTGTGGAGGCTGCCGGTGCCCGAGGGCATTTCCCGGGCGATCATCCTGAACGTGCGATTGCCCCGCGTGATCAACGTGGCGCTGGTGGGCGCGGCGCTGTCCCTTTGCGGCGCGGCGATGCAGGGCCTTTTGCGCAACCCGCTGGCGGATGGCTCCACGCTGGGCGTGTCCTCCGGCGCGTCGCTGGGCGCGGTGATCGCCCTGGCCTTTGGCGTCACCATCCCCGGCGTCACCTACGGCGGCACGATGCTCATGGCCATGGGCTTTGCCTTCCTGTCGCTCACGCTCATCCTGTCGCTGGCCTATGTGCTGGACAGGTCGCTGTCCACCAACAGCATCATCCTCATCGGCGTGATCTTCTCCATGTTCGCCTCCAGCATCATAACGCTGGTCATCTCCTTTGCGGATGATCAGGTGCGCTCCATCACCTTCTGGACGATGGGGTCGCTCTCCGGCACAAACTTCGGCCATGCCCGCATCCTGACCCTGGCGCTGCTCCTGTGCGGCGGGATCATCCTGCGCTATGCCCGAGAGCTGAACGCCTTTGCCATCGGCGAGGACAACGCCCGCCACATCGGCGTGAACGTCCGGCGGGTGAAGCTGATCATCCTCATCACCGTTTCGGTGCTCATCGGCGTGTGCGTGTCCATCTCCGGCACAATCAGCTTTGTGGGCCTGGTCATGCCCCACATGGCGCGGATGATCACCGGCCCCAACCATCGTCGGCTGCTGCCCGCGTCGATGTTCTCCGGCGCGGTCTTCCTGCTGCTGGCGGATCTGGCGGCGCGCACGCTCCTCAGTCCTGTGGAGCTGTCCATCGGCGTGGTCACATCGCTGGTGGGCGCGGTGGCCTTCCTCGCCATCTTCTACCGCACAAGAAAGGCAAGGTGAGCGCATGCTGAAAGCGAATCACATCACCGTGCGCTATGGCGATCACACGGTGGTGGACAACCTCTCCTTTGAGTTGCACGAGGGGCAGTGGCTGATGCTGGCAGGCCCCAACGGCGCAGGCAAATCCACGCTGATCAGCGCCATCGCACAGAGTGTGCCCTACACGGGCGTCATCGAGCTGGAGGGCGCCGACATCCGGCGCTACAAGGCGGCGCAGCTGGCCCGCAAGGTGGGCGTCCTGGCGCAGAAGAACGCCGTGGGGTACGCCTACTCCGTGGAAGAGGTCGTGGGGCTGGGGCGCTACGCCTACACATCAAGCTTCCTGTCCACCCGCGATGAGGGCGGCAGGGAGCAGGTGGAAAGAGCGCTTTCCCTGACCGGCCTGACGGAGCTGCGCCACACCAGCGTCCTGGCCCTCTCCGGCGGCGAATTGCAGCGCACCTTCCTGGCGCAGGTATTCGCCCAGGACCCGCAGCTGCTCCTCCTTGACGAGCCCGCCAATCACCTTGACCTGGTGTATCAGAAGCACATCTTCTCCCTGATCGGTCAGTGGCTGAAGCAGCCCGGACGGGCCGTGATATCCGTCGTGCACGATCTGAGCCTTGCCCGGCGCTACGGCACCCATGCGGTGCTGCTCAACGAGGGCCGTTGCGCCGCGCAGGGAGACATCAGCACCGTGCTGACCCCGGACAATCTGCGCAGCGTCTACAACATGGACGTATACGCCTGGATGCGCGAGATGCTGGAGCAGTGGCAGTGAACATCGGCATCAAAAAAGTGGCCTTTGGCCACTTTTTTTGAGTTTTGCGCTCCGTCACGGGTCGGGCCCAAAGGCCCTTCCGGCCGTTCCTCCGTGTGAGGAATGTTTTCCGCAAGCGGAAAACGCCCCGCCCGCGCGGCGGATAGATGAGTCGAAGACTCCCGCGATACCATGACAGTCAGAGGGCCTGCGGGCCCTCCGACACCTCCCAAGGGGGTTGGACAGTCTGATCCCGACCACGTTTATCCATGATAATAGTCAATATCAAAGTGAATGACGCACTCATACCTTTCGTCGAGCTCCTTGGCCGCCCGGCGCAGCTTGTCGCAAAGGCCCTTTGTATCGCCATAGCCCGGCGGGATGACCACGTCGAAGACCAGGTTGATGCGGCTTTCGCCCGGCACCATGCGCAGATCGTGCAGCATGAATGCCTCCCCCTGCTCGCGCAGGCACGCCGCCAGATGGTCATGGGCCTGATCGGTTTTTTCGTCCCCCGTCACGATGGGGTCCATGTGGATGCACAGGGATATCCCCAGCGCATGGCCGATCTCATGCTCCGCGCGGTCGATCACCTCGTGCAGCACCAGCAAACTGCCCTCCGCCGGAACCTCCGCGTGGATGGAGGCTACGCAGCGGCCCGGGCCATAATCATGAATCAGCAGATCATGGGTACCGAGGATGCCCTCATAGCCCTGCAGGCGCTCGATAATCTCCCGCCCCAGCGCCGGGTTGGTGTTGCCGCCCAGAAGCGTATCCGCCATGTCATGCACCACGTCATAGCCCGCCTTGAGCACCAGCAGCGCCACCGCCACGCCCATGAAGCCATCGATCGGCCAGCCAAAGCCGTGGCTGGCGATCATGGAAACCACCACCGCCGAGGTTGCCAGCATATCCGACAGCGAGTCCTTGGCCGCCGCCTGCAGGGAGGCCGCATCGATGAGCCGACCCAGATCGCGGTAAAACAAATACAGCGCGCCCTTGCACAGGACGGAAATCACCAGCAGCCAGAAGGGCAGCCAGCCAAAGGCCACCGACGTCGGGGTGATGATGCTCCGCACGCCGCTGATCAGCGTCTCGATGCCCATGACCAGAATCAGCACGCCCACCGCCAGCGCGCCCAGGTACTCCATGCGCCCATGGCCGAAGGGATGCTCGCGGTCGTTGGGCTTTTGCGCCATACGCACGCTGATCAGGGCGACCACGCTGCCCGCCGCGTCGGAGAGGTTGTTCACTGCATCCGCTGCGACGGCCACCGAGCCGGTCAGCGTACCCACGAGAAACTTCACCGCCGCCAGCGCAGTGTTCATGCCGATGCCCACGCAGGAGCCCAGGGTACCCAGGCGCTTGCGCACCCTTTGATCCTGCGGCGATTCCTCCGGACGCAGCAGATGTTCAACAAGCTTTTTCATCCATCAGGCTCCATTTCCGTTTTGGCTTTCTACCATTATAATACGCGATGATTGAATGAGATGGTGAGACGGAGAATGAATTTTTCGTCAGATGCAATGGCAGAAATCGAAGGCTTACTGGATGTAAATCGAGATTTCTGCAAGCAGCAGATGACGGGAAAGGCATCGCCAGCGTCGCCACAGAATCAATCAGCGATGACATATATCCATTTTCTCCATCTGTGCCAGGGCTGCCGTCAGCAGCGCCTCCTTTTCATTGGGGAGTTTCTCCTCTATCAGCTGCTCCAGCAGCCATGCCAGCATGGCGCCGACGGCCCGTCCTTTCGGGACGCCCGCAGCCATCAGGTCGCGTCCGTTCACAGCCATGTCCTTCAGCGTGACGCATGGCTTCTGTGCAATGATGGCCTCCAGGGAATCCGTCAGCTCGTCCACCATCGCGTCAATCTCCGCCTGCTCGCGCCTGCCCTTGGCGGATTCATCTGCCCGGTGGACGTGCAGCAGCAGCCGCAGATTCTCCTCCCCAAACCGGTTCAGCAGCCGCAGCATGGCGCGCCTGTCCGGCGCAAACGCGTCATCATGGTGCTTCACCAGGAGCAGCACGCGCTCCAGGGTGGCGTTATCCACCTTCAGGCCCGTCAGGATGTCCCGCGCGATGTTCACGCTGATGCCCTGATGCCCCCACGCGTGGCCGATGCCATCCGCATCCATGGTGAAGGCCGCTGGCTTGCCGCTGTCGTGCAGGAGCATCGTCAACCGCAGCACCTCCGTGGGCGGCACCTTCTCCACCGATTGTACCGTATGCTCCCAGACGTCAAAGGCATGATAGGGCGTATGCTGCTCAAAGCCCTCCATGGGCGCAAGGGCCGGCATGATGGCGAAGATCACATCACTGTATTCGCGCAAAATTCTGCCCACGCCCTGCCCGCACAGGAGCTTGGCCAGCTCCACGCGGATTCGCTCCGCCGCAACGCCATGCAGCGTGTCTTTCAGGCTGTGGATCGCCCGGGCTGTTTCCGCCTCAATATCAAAGCCGTACACCGACGCGAACCGCAGCGCCCGCAGGATGCGCAGCGCATCCTCATCAAAGCGGCGCTCCGCCTCGCCCACGCAGCGGATCACCCCCTGCCGCAGATCCTCCCGGCCGCCAAAGGCGTCCACCAGTCCGCTGTCCGGATGCCACGCCATCGCATTGACCGTGAAATCCCGCCGGGCAAGGTCTTCCACCACATCGCTGACGAAAATCACCTCATCCGGGTGGCGGTGGTCGGTGTACTCGCCATCCACGCGGAACGTCGTGACCTCATAGGGCTCATGATCGACCATCACGGTCAGCGTACCGTGCTTGAGGCCAGTCTCAATCACATGGCAGTCCGCAAACACGCGCTGCATCTCCTCCGGCAGCGCGCTGGTGCACACATCCCAATCCTTGGGCTCGCGTCCCAAAAGGGCATCGCGCACGCAGCCACCCACAATATAGGCCTGATAACCGCCCTGGGTCAGCCTGTCCAGCACAAAGGCCGCCCCCGCCGGGAGATTCAGCTGCATTCGATCACGTCCTTTCAACGGTATCTATTATAAGGGATTTGAGGGGATGAATGCAAGAGGTACGCGGCAGGGGCGCTGCCTCTGCACCCCGCTTAGGGACGCTTCGCTCCTAAGAACCCCTTTTCGCGATCTTGCCTGCGTGCCCTCGATGAGGGTTGCACCCGCGTGTTGACTGAGGGGACGAAAGCTACATGGGCCTTGTTGGTCACGCTTTGGTTCGGTTCCCCTGCGGTCGTCTCGCGTCGCCCGCGGCCTGCGCGTACCTCTGTTACAGCAGGAGGCGGCTCTCACCTGCGGTGGGGTACGGCAGTAAGTGGGAACAAAAGGATCTCAGTGCGTCCGCAGACGCGCCTGTCGACAGCTGTGCACATTGCACAATTTTCAGCCATAATTTTCTCCAACCGATTTGTGCTTTCGCTCTCGGAAATTTTTGTGGAAGCGCTTGCAATTTCAGGGGGGTGTGTGGTACAATATACGAGTTGGTTTCTGCCCCGACGGTGGGCGGCTGCATGCGCGGCTCCGCTTCGCATGTTCCATCGGCGGGTAACGTCTTCTAATCGAAACCAACCATAACAACGCTGTCCGTTCGCAGCCTTCCAACATGCGGATGGGGAGCGTCGCTGTGCGCCTGCTTTCACCAGGCGTCGGCACCGAGGGTGCGGACGAAAGTGACGTCCCTCTGGAGTGGGTTGCTCCAGAAGCGCCAACCCGTTCCGCTGCTTCATCATGAGGGCGAAAGCGCTCATGAATACAACACGCGGCCTTAAGCCGCAAGAAGCCCGCACCGGTGAATCCGGTGAGGCCAACAATTTGGAGGTGCATTTTACACATGGCACGCATTGCAGGCGTTGACCTGCCCCGTGAAAAGCGCGTTGAGATCGGCCTGACCTATATCTACGGTATTGGTCTGACGACCTCCCAGAAGATGCTCGCGGAAGTCGGCATCAGCCCCGACACCCGAGTGAAGGATCTCTCCGAGACCGACATCAGCAAGCTGCGCGATTACATCGAGCACAACCTGAAGGTTGAGGGCGACCTCCGCCGTGAGGTGTCCCTGAACATCAAGCGTCTGATGGAAATCGGTTGCTACCGTGGCGTCCGTCACCGTCGTGGTCTGCCCGTTCGCGGTCAGAACACCAAGCAGAACGCCCGTACTCGCAAGGGTCCCAAGAAGACCATTGCCGGTAAGAAGAAGGCTGGCAAGTAATTTGCTGAGCCTCAAGAATTAACGGAGGGATAAACAATGGCTCCTAAGTCCAAGAACCTCAAGAAGGTTGTCCGCAAGCGCAAGGAGCGTAAGCTTGTCGAGCGCGGCGCTGCGCACATCAGCTCTTCTTTCAACAATACCATCGTCACCATTACTGATACGCAGGGCAATGCCCTGTCCTGGGCCTCCGCTGGTGGCCTGGGCTTCCGTGGCAGCAAGAAGTCTACTCCCTTCGCTGCTCAGACCGCTGCTGAGACCGCCGCTAAGGCCGCGATGGAATACGGCCTGAAGACTGTCGAAGTGTATGTCAAGGGTCCCGGTTCCGGCCGTGAGGCTGCGATCCGCTCCCTGCAGGCCGCCGGTCTGGACGTGAGCATGATCAAGGACGTGACGCCCATCCCCCACAATGGCTGCCGTCCGCCCAAGCGCCGTCGCGTGTAAGCAAACGAAGGAGGACATTGAAACATGGCTATCAACAAGCAGCCCGTTGCCCGGAAGTGCCGCTCTTTCGACATTTCCCCGGCTACCATGGGCTATGGCAATAAGAAGTCTACCCGCAATCCCGGCGGCACCCGTCGTAAGAAGGTTTCCGAGTACGGCGCGCAGCTGAAGGAAAAGCAGAAGGTCAAGTTCGTCTACGGTGTGCTGGAAAAGCAGTTCCACAAGTACTACATGAAGGCCACCAACATGAAGGGCATCACCGGTGACAACATGCTCCAGCTCCTGGAGCAGCGTCTGGACAACGTGGTGTACCGTCTGGGTCTGGGCAAGACCCGTCGTGCCGCCCGTCAGATCGTGGTGCACGGCCACATCCGCGTCAATGGCCAGAAGGTGGACATCCCCTCCTACTCCGTGAAGGTGGGCGACGTCATCACCCTGCGTCAGAAGAGCACTGAGTCCGATCTGTTCAAGCCCCTGCGCGAGGGCACCACTGCGGTGACCCCCAAGTGGCTGACCTTTGACGCCCCCAACCTGACTGGCACTGTGGTTGCTCTCCCCGCCCGTGAGGACGTGGATTTCGAGCCCCAGATGAACATGATCGTCGAGTTCTACTCCCGTTAATGAAGGGTCTGGCGGGATGGAATGCGATCAGCGCACTCTCCCGCCCCTTGAGCCCTTCACTCCGACCCTGAGCAAGGAGGAACAAAACAATGGCCGTAGAAATCGAAAAGGCAAAGGTCGATTGCGTCGAAGTTGGCGACAATGGCAAGTACGGCAAGTTCGTCGTCGAGCCCCTGGAGCGCGGCTTCGGCCACACGCTGGGCAATTCCCTGCGCCGCGTGCTGCTCTCTTCCCTGCCTGGTGCTGCGGTGTCTTCGGTGCATATCGAAGGCGTACAGCATGAGTTCTCCACCGTCCCCGGTGTCAAGGAGGACGTGACGGAGATCATCCTGAACCTGAAGGGTCTGGCCGTGAAGATGTACGGCGACGGCCCCAAGTCCGTGATCGTGGACAAGGTCGGCCCCTGTGAGCTGACCGCTGCGGACATCAAGGTGGACGAGGAGATCGAGATCATCAATCCCGATATGCACATCGCCACCCTGAACGAGGACGCACATCTGCAGATGACGCTGCGCCTCGAGCGTGGTCGCGGCTATGTCAGCGCGGACAAGAACAAGGCTCGTGATATCGCGATGCCCATCGGCGTCATTCCCATGGACTCCATTTACACCCCCATCCACAAGGTGAATTACACCGTGGAGGACAAGCGCGTCGGCCAGTCCAACGACTTTGACCGCCTGACCCTGGAGGTGTGGACCAACGGCACCCTGAAGCCCGAAGAGGCCATCAGCTGTGCCGCGAAGATTCTCTCTGAGCATCTGGCCCAGTTCGTGAGCCTCACCGATCAGGTGATGCCCGTGAGCATGGTGCAGCCTGAGGATGACAAGAAGGAAAAGGTCCTGGAGATGACCATCGAGGAGCTGGAGCTGAGCGTGCGTGCTTACAACTGCCTGAAGCGCGCAGGCATCAACAGCGTTGCCGAGCTGGTTCAGCGCAACCAGGAGGACATGATGAAGGTCCGCAATCTGGGCCGCAAGTCCCTGGAGGAAGTCGAGCAGAAGCTGCAGGAGCTGGGCCTTGGCCTGCGACCGAATGAAGAATAAGACGGGGCTATCAAGAGCAGAGGCTGGCTGATGCCCTCCCCTGCCGCCCACCCATGATAGGAGGAAATACCCCATGGCTTACCAGCGCAAACTGGGTCGCACGGCCGATCAGCGCAAGGCGCTGCTGCGCGGTCTGGTGACCAATCTGTTCAAGTACGGCAAGATCGAGACCACCGAAGCCAAGGCTAAGGAAGTCCGCCGCATTGCCGAGCGCCTGATCACCCTGGCGGTCAAGGAGTGCGACAACACTGTGACCGTGACCAAGGAATTCCACAACGACAAGGGCCAGCTGGTCACTCTGGAGTGCGTGAACGACGCTCCCTCCAAGCTGCACGCCCGTCGTATGATCATGGCTTACCTCTACAACATCCCCGAGGAGAAGCTGGCTGACGAGAACAAGGCCGAGTACAAGGAGCGCACCAAGGACGTGAAGTATCCCGTCGTTGAGAAGCTGTTCCGCGAGTACGGCCCCAAGTTCAAGGCCCGCAATGCCGAGAAGAATGTCTCCGGTGGCTACACCCGCATTTACAAGCTCGGACCCCGTCGCGGCGATGCTGCCGAGATGGTCATCCTGGAGATCATCTAAGAGATTTCGTCCCCTGTGGACGAGCTGTCTCTGGGCTGCGCCGTGAGGCGAGCCACATAGCAACGTTTTCACCCGCACACATCAAAAGCAAAGCAAATCAAAGCACTCAGCCGTCCCTCCCGCACAGAGGGGCGGCTTTTTTAGCAGGTGAACTTCGTTCGCGAATTTTTTCGCGATTTCCTCGCGGATTTTCTGCGACTTCCTCGCGGATTTTTTTCGCGATTTCCTCGCGAATTTTTTCGCGACTTCCTCGCGGATTTTCTGCGACTTCCTCGCAGACAGGATTGCAGTGATGTCCCATGTGGGCATGGCAGGCTTCCTTCCCCGCGGGGGACTCTGTCGCGCTGGCGCTGGCTGATGAGGTGGCGCTGGCTAACTGTGTAACATGACCCTTGCGAGGGGTCTTCTTTCTCGTCCCGAGAAAGAAGCAAAGAGGGCCAGAGGGGGTGTCAGAATTGAACCTGACCGCTGCCACCCCCTCTGGACTCCCCCCTGTCCCCCTGGGTTGACCTGGACGGAGTTGTCTTACCCTCAATCGCCTCGCGGGGGCGCGCCGGAGCGGCGGCGTTCCTTTGCGGCAGGGTGCGCGGCATCCGAGCCGCGCGGGTGCAGCTGGCTTTCGGGCGGCGGGTTCTGTTTTCCGCAGCGGGGTTGGACGGCGGAGCCATCTTTGTGCTGCGGGAGACGGCGACGGGTGCGCGGCGTTTGCGGCGGATTTTGTTTTTTGAAAGGGTGGTTTTGGATGAAATGGCTCATCGCTTCTGACCTGCACGGGTCTGCGTATTATGTCCGGCAGCTGATGCACGCCTTTGAGCGTGAGGGTGCTGACCGGTTGCTGCTGTTGGGGGATATCCTCTACCATGGGCCGCGCAATGATCTGCCGCGGGAGTATGCGCCCAGGAAGGTCATCGCGCTGCTGACCCCATGCAGGGAGCGCATTCTGTGCGTGCGCGGCAACTGCGACACGGAGGTGGATCAGATGGTGCTGCCCTTCCCCATCATGGCGCCTTACGCGGCGTTGCCCGTCGGCCCGCGGCTGATGTACTGCACCCACGGACATGTCTTCAACAGCGCAAACCTGCCGCCGCTGATGCCGGGGGACGTTCTGCTCCACGGCCACACCCATGTCCCGGCGTGGGAGGAGGGCGCGACCCATGTGTACCTCAACCCCGGCAGCGTGTCCATCCCCAAGGAAGGCAGCTGGCACGGGTACATGACGCTGGAGGACGGCTTGTTCAGGTGGATGGACTTTGACGGCGTGTGCCATCATGAATGGAAGGCATAACTAAGCCCCGGCAGAATCGCTCTGCCGGGGTACGCTTTTCACCTTACTGGATTTCCGCCACGCCGGTATGGAGGTAGCCGGTACGGCCATCCACATCGATGATATACCAGTCGCCGCTCTCCTCGATCAGCTCGTAGGTTTCGCCCTTGTAGGCGGTCTTGATCAGGCCGCCGGAGATGCTGGGCTCCGTGCGGATTTTGCCGCTGTCGGCGGTAACGACAACATAGTCTACCTGGGCAGGTGCTTCCTGAGCGCTGTCAGGTTCGTCTATATGCTGCTCGTCATGTTGTTGATTGGCCCATCATACGGGCGGATATTGCTCGCAAACTCCTCGATGTCTTCAACGACCTTATCGGGGTCAGATACGTTGCTGAACACGACGGAGTAACTGGCGCCATCGTGATAAAAACCAAAGCCGTAAGCTTTGCCCTCCAACATCTGATATTCGTCCATAATGATGACAGCCCCCTCCTTGATGGAAGTCTTCTGGCCGTCAAACAGCGTCACATCCTGGCATACTTCATCCCATTGAAAGGCCAACTCCACAGACAATTCATCTGAAAGATAGTATGGAAATTGTACCGTATTCAACTCGCTGGCAATACAGTTGTTTGAATATATGCCATAATAATCAGCATTGTACTCATCGTATCTCTGTGCCCATGTTGCATCATATATCATCCATATAAAAATAAGACCCAGGTTCTCCGACTGTTCAATGACGACGAGTTCCTGTTCCGGAATGCCTTGCGCGACTTGATTTGCCTCAAAGAAATCGATATCATAGAACGTAAAGCCATCAAAGGCAATATTTCCCACCAGCAGGGTCATATCGGGCTCCTCTGCCCCTGCGCCCATCATGCCGCACAGCAGGCACAAAGCCAACAACATTGCAACCAGTTTCCGCATTAAGAAAACCTCCTGACGCTTTTCTTGTTACTGCTTAATTCGTTATCCTTCTTTTCTTCCCCTGCCGTTTTTTTATTTTCCCCGCTTTTTGTTCCTTTTCCCACACGCAAAGGCCCCGGCGGATTCAGCATCCGTCGGGGCAATGCAGCTTACTTGTCCTTTTTCTTTTGCCACAGCGCCTCTTCGCGTTCGTAGAGCTCCTGCATTTGCCGGGAGGCCTCCTGAACCACGCGGTCGCGCTCGGTGATGGGGTCGTTGTCGGGATTGTAGAGGATCTCCGTGCCGTAGGAGATGGTGCGCGCACCCTTGTGCGCCAGCATCGGCAGGAAGCGGCAGCGCTTGCCCGTACGGTTGTAATACACCTGCGCCAGCATCGGGAAGCCGCTGAACAGGTCGCCCGGACGGCCATGCTCGTAGCCGGGAGCGTCGGGGTCGGCATCAGGGTTTTCGGGGAAGATGAGCAGGTTATCCCCCGCCTGCATGGCCTCGACAGACTTGCGGAAGGTGGTCATCAGCTCGCGGGGCTTGTTGCGGAACACCGGCACGCACTCCAGCTGCGCAAAGACCGACACGGTGATCGGCCCCAGCAGCCGCGCCACCGGCCAGCGCAGCGGTCCCAGCCATTTGATCTGGGAGAAGGTATACTTGTAGCTGTACTGGGCAACCTCCAGGGGATCGTTGCACAGCTCGCTGATCGACCAGGGGCGTACGGGGACGGGGCTGTACAGGATGGAGGCAACAGGGCCGTAGACCTCGCCGTGGTTGCACAGGAACACGATGGGGTTGCTCTCGTCCTGGCGGATATTCTCCGCGCCCTTGATGGTGTGGCGGAAGAAGGGCCGCAGCACCGCGATCACCGTCCGCACAAAGAAGGGCTGGATGTGCCGCTGCACGACAACGGACTGGAGCTGCTTTTCCAGCGCCGGGTTCTCCCCGCCTGCCTCGCGGATGTGGAGGAACTGCATCAGCTTCTTCTCATACCGGCTGGACAGGGGAAAGCGGAAGGTACACAGGAGCGCCATCAGCACGATCAGCAGCGCCGGAAGAACCATCACGGGTTGGAAGTGCTCCGCCAGCTCCTGCGCCGTGCGGGGCAGGTCATAGCCGGTCAGGAAGCACAGGGCCGTCAGCGCCGCCAGCGCCAGCATCTGCCCCAGCAGCGTCGCCACCTCCCGGTGGGCTGCCCGCAGCTGATAATACCCCGGCACATCGCCGCCGGAGGTAAAGCGTGCCACCGCGCCCATGGACTTTTCCATACCATCCAGGCAGGCGGCGCACAGCGCGCTGCCCACGGAGCACAGCCCTAAGCACAGGTAGGTCTTCGTCAGGTCGGCCGCGCCCTCCCCCAGCATGCGGCTGAACGTCCACAGGCCGTAGAGCCAGAGGATCAGCCCCACCAGAAGGAGGTTCGTGGCGTCGCCCCGGTTGCGGCGCCTGCGCCAGCTGAGGAACCACGCCGCCAGCTCGCGCCCCACCAGCGTGGTCAGCACCGCCAGCGCCATGCGGATGAGCATCTGCTCCGCCGTCGCCGCCAGGAAGGTATACATGACGATCAGCGTCATTTCCATCGCCGCCATCACGAGGATGGACAGGCGTTCAAACACCGTGAAGGCATTGGCCCTGGTGACTGCCGCGCGGGTCTGCTGGGCGTCACCACTGCTGGCCGCCGGGAGCTGGCGAAGGGCGTCGCGCTCCTTGAGCATATCGTAGAAGCCTGCCAGTGCGCAGAGCAAATAGCCCACCAGCATCACAAGCGCCAGCAGGGTCTGCACATTGTACAGGAGAATGACGCCCATCGCCGCCAGCGCCAGCGCGTGCCACAGACCCATGTAGGCCATGAAGCGCTTCTCCGTCAGCCGGTTTGCTGCGCTGAGCTGCACCAGACGGGTGCACATGGCGTCCCGCAGCTGTATGGACAGCACCACCGAAAACAGCAGCCAGACCTGCGGGCTGGAGATGGTCAGGGGGTAGACCACCAGGACGCAGATGTTCAAAAGCATCAGCAGGGCCAGGATCGCCCACCGCCAGGCCCTGATGCGCGGCGACAGATACTGCCTTATCCTGCCGGTAAAGGTCTGCATGAACACGGTGGCCACCTGGGCGCACATAAACAGCGCGCCGCCGTATACCGGCATATCCGTCAGCGCCTGGGAGACCATCATGCAATAGATATACGCGTAAAGGCCCGTCAGCATTGTGACCTGGGCCCGATCACGCAAGCGTTTCACCCGGAAATACCGCCTTTCCGCATACTTTGACATTCTATTCTATCACAAGCCCGAACCCCTTGACAACTCAATAATTGTTTACATTGTTTTCACAAAGATCCGCTATAATCTCTGCGTAAGTCTCTTGCGTTTTTCTGCCCAATGGCGTATCATACAAGTATGACAGATGAAGGAGGCCCCCTGATGGACACCAGCCGCACCAATACCCTTTATACCGAAGCAGAGCACAGCCAATTGCGCCAGCAGATGCGCCGCCGCTGGATCGTTATCGCCATCCCCTGCGTGATTCTGCTCATCGTGATGGTCTACTCTGCCGTCATCCGGCTGGAGTGGCTCACCAGCGCAGCCATCATCGGCATCGGGGTCATCCTGATCGCCGGATACGATTTCGCCATCAAGCCCCTGCGCTGCTACGACAGGCATGTGGACAACGCCCTGCATGGCCGCACCCGCGAGGCTGAGCTGCCCTTCGTGGCCCTGTCGGAGGATATCAGCGTGGTGGACGGCGTATCCTACCGTGCACTAACCTGCTCCGATATTGACGGTAAGGGTCGCCCCTATGACCGCCTGTTCTATTTCGACGCCCTGAAGACCCTCCCCGATTTCAAGGAGGGTGAGATGGTGCGCATCACCCACCACGACCTGGAGATCACAGATATCACGCGCGCCTGATGGCCGCCGAAGAATCAATCAGCCATTATCAAGGAGGTCATGTTGATGAAGCATCTCACGCGTTTCCTGTGCCTGCTGCTGGCGATGACGCTCATGCTCCCCTGCGCCATGGCGGAGACTGCCGATGCGCTCCCCTCTGACGACGTGATCGAATCCCTGGGCAGCGTGGATAAGCTGGCCCTGTGGGATGGCAAGCTCGTCGCGCACAACTACGGCGGACTCTACCAGCAGGCCGAGGGCGGCTGGACGCAGCTCGTTGACTACTACGCCCACCAGAGCGAGGGCAGCTACTTCGGCATTTACAGCATGGCCATGGGTAAGGATGCGCCCTACCTGCTGCTCAGCCAGAACGATGAAAAGTACCTCATCTCCCGCATCGAGCCCTCCGGCGACGCCTACACGCTGACGCAGGTCGCGCAGATCTCCTGGGATTTTGACCCTGCCGAAAGCTGGATCAACATCTACAGCTTCCTCATCGAGGGCAGCGAGGCCTACATCCTGGCCTATGTAGAGGATGGCAGCAGTGATTGGGGCCTGAACACCCTCTACCGGGTGAATCTCCAGGACGGCACGACCACCACGATCACCAGGGACTACATCACCCAGCTCATCCCCGGGGATGAAAATGCCTTCTACGGCGTGTACTGGAACCAGATGGAGGCCTACCAGGAGGATGGTACCGTCAAGCTGCCGAGCCTGACGAAGATCGACCCGGCAAGCGGCACTGTCACCCCCCTGTGCGATATGCCCGATACCTCCACCGGCGGCCTTGTCTTTGCGGACGGGTACATCTACGCCTCCAACCAGACCAACGTCATGCGCATCGCCGCGCCCTATGATGCCTGGGAGACCGTCGGCTACCTCCTGCCCAGCTATGGCCGCGACAGTGCCTCCGCCATCATCGTGGACGGGCAGTACCTCGTCTCTGACTGGTACGACGAGACCGGCATGGCCAGCGCCTCCATCGATCCGGAGAAGCTGCCCCAGCGCACGCTGCGCATCGTCCAGAATTACTCCCTGGATAACCAGATCCGCGCCTTTGCCAAGGCCAACCCGGATATCGCCATCGAATATGCCGAGATGAATGCCTACGACGCTCAGGGCGTCACCCAGCACATGCAGAGCGCCCAGGCAGCGGACATCTACGATTTCTACCTGAGCATCGGCTATCTGCTGCCCCTGAGGGACAAGGGCTACCTGGCCGATCTGTCCTCCAGCGCGGCGCTGACGGAGGCTGTGTCCGCCATGTATCCCAACCTGACGCGGGAGCTGCTGGTGGATGGCAAACTCTATGCCCTGCCTTACAGCTTGTATGCGCAGAGCCTGGGTTACTATCCCGAGACCCTTGAGACCGTGGGCCTGACCGAGGAGGACCTCCCCACCACCTACATGGAGCTGCTGGAATTCATTGAGAACTGGTACTACGATTACTTTGAGGAGTACGAAAACGTCCAGCTCTTTGACAGCATGTACGATCTGCACCTGCAGCTCTTCTCGCTGATCTTCACCCAGCAGATTCTCACCTGCGAGGCCGAGGGTGATATGCTCACCTTCAACACCCCCACCATCCGTGCCCTGCTGCAAAAGCTTGACAGCATGAAGGATATCTTTGACGAAATGTATCCCCAGGATGATGAGAGCACGGCCATCGGTGGTATCTTCTATGCCTACGATGATTACGCTTCCACCAGCTACCTGTTCAGCACCTATGCAGATGCGACGCTCTACGACTCCGCATACAGCATGTACAATGCCGCGCCCCTGCTCCTGACGCTGGAGGAGGGCACGCCGCCCTACATCAACGCCGGCACGCAGGTGCTTGCCGTCAATCCGGCCAGCAAGAATCAGGACATCGCCCTGCAATTCCTGGAGTACGTTGCCGCCAACCTGGATGACAGCGTCCGCATCGGCCTGATGCCCGGCGAGAACGAGCCCGTTCCCAACGACAACTACGAGGATCAGATCGCGATGTACGACGAGGCCATTGAAAGCATGAAGGCCGAGTTGGAAACGATCGACGAGGCCGATCGCCGCGACTACGAGGACATGATCGCACAGATGGAAGCCTACAAGGCGGAGATCTCCCCCTGGAGCATCAGCGCCGAGACCATCACCGAGTACCGCACCCGCGGCGAGTACCTCTACTGCCCCGCCGACAACGTTTTCTCCGGCGACACCAACGAGGCCTCCAAGCTCATGCAGCAGTATGTGGACGGGCTGATCTCCGCTGAGCAGTTCATCCAGCAGTTTGACCGCATCGTCCGTATGATGCAGATGGAAGACTATTAAAAACCAGGAAGATCAACCAAGTGTTGGTCTTCCTTTTTGTATTGGTTCCACAAAATTTGATCAGCCTGAAATAAAACTCCAGGGTGAATCGTCTTATGAGTGTAGCGACGCACACACAGGGGCTTCCCCCCACACACACAGACACGTTATGTTTCAAGGAGAGATACCATGGCTGAAATTATGATTCTGGAGCCCGACGTCCGCACCGCCCTGCGCGTGCACGATGCGTTATCCGGCGCCGGTCACGTATGCTGCACGGCCGCCACCATCGCCGATGGCCTTCAATGCATCCGCAGCAGCCAGCGGCTTCTGACCATCCTCAATGCGCGCATGCCCTGGACGGAGAGTATCGGGCTGATGCAGCAGCTGGAGGAACGTGGCTGGCCTGTTCTCTTTATCACGGCCGACGCCTCCAACGCCGCCCATCTGCGCGCCCTTTATCAGGCAGGCTGTGATGTGCTGCTATCGCCCTTCCAGGAGGATGAGCTGTGCCGCAGCGTGGAGCAGCTCCTGTCGGAAAGCGCCCGCACGCTCACCCTGGGCTCGCTGCGCCTTGACACGGAGAACCGCGAGGCCACCCTGGATGGCGAGCAGCTGACCCTCACCGCTCAGGAATTTGCCCTGCTGACCGCCCTCATGCGCTCCCCCGACGCGGCGCTGACCCGTCAGGAACTGCTGCGCACCGCCTGGGGCTATCAGGGCATCGGCGAGACCCGCACGGTGGATGTGCACATCCAGCGCCTGCGCTGCAAGCTGGGCGCCAGCTGCATCGAGACCGTTTATAAGCTTGGCTATCGCCTCAAAATGGCGTGAGCCGCGGCGCTTTCAACAGCCTTCTTGTTTGAGGAGGCTGTTTTGTTATGCAGTTTTACACTTTGTTCATGCATTCCTCCGGCGCATCTGGTATAATACAGGTGTATGAATGGAGGTTTGCATCCATGATCGACTTGAAACAGATCACCAAGCGTTACGGCGCGGTGGAGGCCGTGTCGGGTCTGTCCTTTCGCGCGCCGGAGGGGCAGATCGTTGGTTTGCTGGGGCAAAACGGCGCCGGCAAAACCACCACGCTCAACATATTGACAGGCTATCTCCCCCCCACCTCCGGTCAGGTGCTGGTCAACGGCATGGATATGCTCACCCAGGCCCGCGACTGCAAGCGTCTGATCGGCTACCTCCCGGAAAAGCCGCCCCTCTACGATGAGATGACCGTGCAGGCTTATCTGCGCTTCGTCTGCGAATTGAAGGAAGTGCAAAGGCGTGCCATCGCCGATCATGTGGAGGAGATCATGCAGACCTGTGGGCTGATGGATGTGCGCGGGCGGCTGATCGGCCATCTGTCCAAGGGCTACCGCCAGCGTGTGGGCATTGCGCAGGCGCTGTGCGGCAACCCGCCCGTGCTGGTGCTGGACGAGCCCACGGTGGGCCTGGATCCCCGGCAGGTGGTGGAGATCCGCGCCCTCATCCGGGAGCTGGGCAGCAAGCACACGGTCATCTTCTCCTCCCACCTGCTGCCGGAGATTCAACAGCTGTGCCAGCGAGTGATCATCCTGCACAAGGGCAAGCTGGTGCGCGAGGCCGACATGTCCGATCTGACCGACACGGGGGATGTGCTACGCCTGCGCGCCTCCATCGCCCTTGGCGAAAAGCAGCTGCTGCCCTCGCTCCATTCCCTCCCCTGCGTGCGCCGGGTCAAGGCGCTGCCCAGCGCCTCCACCAAGGTCAGCGAGGTGCTCATCGAGTGCACGCGGGACAGCGACCCCGACCCGCAAACCCAGCTCTTCCGCCTGCTGTGCGGCCTGGACGCCCCCATCCGCATGCTCATGCCCGAGCGCGACACGCTGGAGGAGGCCTTCCTGCGCGTCACTGCCGAGGATCCCTCAACACAAACACAGATTGGGTGATACATTTGCTGTCAATTTGGAAGCGCGAGCTTCAAGGCTATTTCTTCACGCCCGTCGGCTATGTGTTCATGGGCGTATTCCTGACGCTGTCCGCTGTGATGTTCTACCTGACCATCATGACCCAACGCTCCAGCGATCTGCTCTCCTTCATCGGCACCATGGGGTATCTGTGGATGCTGCTGTGCCCGGTGCTGACCATGCGCCTCCTGGCCGAGGAAAGGCAGAAGCGTACCGATCAGCTGCTCTTTACCAGCCCGGTCTCCC
Source organism: Clostridia bacterium (assembly GCA_017481825.1). Classification (GTDB taxonomy): domain Bacteria; phylum Bacillota; class Clostridia; order Christensenellales; family Aristaeellaceae; genus UBA11524. The sequence goes on along the minus strand of JAFUOR010000035.1, from coordinate 22,182 downwards.
TGCCCGGTGTGGTGCTGGGCAAATACCTGGCCGCTGTGACCGTCATGCTGCTCACCGTGCTCATGACGCTGCTCTTTGTGCTCATCGTCGCCATCTACGGCCAGGTTTATCCGGGCGAATTGATGGTGGGGTACCTGGGCTTTGTGCTGCAGGGCTGCGCTTTCATCGCGCTGGATCTGTTCATCTCCGGCTGCTCGTCCAATCAGGTGACGGCGGCGGTGATGGCCTTTGGCGCCAATTTTGTGCTGTGGATGCTCGATCTGATGGAAAACGCCATCTCCATCAGCTTCATCGCGGAGCTTCTGTCCTTCTTCAGCCTTTATGCGCGCAGCGAGCCCTTCCTGATGGGGCAGCTGTCCTTTGCCAGCATCGGCTTTGATGTATCCTTTGCCGCCGCCTTTGTGGTGCTGACCATCCACGTGCTGGACGCACGCCGTTACAGGGGGGCATGATGATGAAGATCAAATTCTGGCAGAATCCACGCTTCCGCTACGGCAGCATGTCCACGCTGCTGCTTTGCACGGCGCTGGCCATCCTCGTGGCCCTCAACGCCCTGTTCACAACCCTTGAAAAGAAGAACGGCTGGCGGCTTGACTACTCCTTCAACGCCGTCACCACCCAGAGCGAGGCGACGCTGCAGATTCTGGACGATCTCGCCTACCCGGTGCACATCTACGCCCTTTTCGAGCGCGGACAGGAGGATCTGCCCCTGATGGAGCTCCTTGACCGCTACGCTGCGGCCTCCGACCTGGTCACCTGGGAGCAGACCAGCGCTTCCCTCAATCCCCTGCTGCTCTCCCGCTTTGCAGGTGCCACCTCCGATGATGTGGTCAGTACCGACAGCCTCATCGTCTACTGCGAAACGACGGATCGCTTTCGCGTGCTCTCCCCGACGGATTTCGTCAGCCTGTCCTACGACTATGAAACGGGCGACTTTGCCTATGCCAACTACACCTACGAGAGCGCCATCACCTCCGCCATCGTGTACGTCACGCAGGAGACCATCCCCGTCGTCTACATGATTCAGGGGCATGACGAGCTGGACGCCAACACCGCGGACGTGCTGACCCAGCTGCTGATGAGCAATCACTACGACGTGCGCTTTGCCAGCCTGAGCGATATTGAGCTGACCACGGAGGATCTGGTGGTCTTCCTGGCGCCGGTTATGGATATCAGCAGCAGCGAGCTCAGCAAGCTCTCCGCCTTCATGTCCGGGGGCGGCAGCATCCTCTTTGCCTGCGATTACACCGATCCCCTTGACCGCATGCCCAATTATCAGGCGCTGCTGCGGGCCTATGGCTTCCTGCCCATGGAGGGTGTGGTGGTCGCATCGGCCCAGGAGCCGGATACCTACTACGAGAATAACCGCCTCTTCCTGCTGCCCGAGATGCTTTCCACCGACGTGACCCTCGACCTTCTCTCCGCTGGCAGCACGACGCTCCTCATGGCCACCGCCCGCGCCTTTGAAACCCCCGGGGATACGGACAACAACCTCATCGTCTCCCCAGTGCTGCAGTCGGGCGATCAGTCCTACCTCCGCAGCCTGACGGACGGCTCCACCACCCTCACCCGGCAGGAGGGTGACCTGGACGGCCCCTTCACCCTGGCCCTGCAGGCGCGCCGCGCCGCCGATACAGGCGACGTCAGCCGTGCCTTCATCATCGGTTCCACCACCCTGCTCACCTCTGACCAGCTCCATGCCATGACCCACACGGAGGAGTTCATCATCCGCGTGGTGGAATTCCTGCTGGACAGCGCGCCTGTTGATCTTGGCATCATGGCCAAGACCGCCATCCGGCCCCAGCTCTCGGCAGAATCCATCACCCTGGGCAGCGTGCTGCTGGTGGCACTGCCCATCGCCGTGCTGGCGGCGGCGCTGATCATTCTGCTCCCCAGGAGGCACCTGTGATGCACGATGTACTCAAGCGCAAGCCGCGCAAGGCCCACCGCAAGCTGTGGCTCGCTGCCGCACTGACGGCGCTGCTCCTCATCACCGGCGCATGGCTGTACCTGGAGCATCAGCCCGAGGAACCCCTGCCGGAGAACATCATCACCCGCGAAACCCTCTATCAGCACGACCCGGCACAGGTGCAATCCATCGCCGCGACCATCGAGGGCGAAGACGACTGGGCTGTTGCCGCCCAGGACGGCCTGCTTGTTTTGCAGGGCGAGGACGGCTACACCCTGTCCGAGGATATCTCCGCCGATTTGATGGACGCCGCCGCCACCATCACCGTGGATGAGGTGCTGGCTGACAACTGGCATGATTACGCCGATCACCTGTCGGACTTTGGCCTGGAAACCCCCGCCCTCATCGCGGATATCACCTACACGGACGGCACGGCCATCCGGCTGCGGGTGGGCGATGTGGGACATACCGGCACCTGGCGTTACATGCTCATTGATGGGGATGACCGCCTCTACGCCTTCTCCAACTCCATGGTGGATGCGCTGTTCGTCAGCCGGGAAGCCCTGTGGGATATCACCCAACCGGTGCTGCACAAGGCGCGCTTTGACCGCATCACTCTTCGCCTGGGCGATGGGAGCATCCATGCCCAGTGGACGCTGGAGGGCGATATCACCAACACGGATTCCACCGAGCGATGGTGGCTCACGGAGCCCTTCATCTACCCGGCGGACAGCGAGGCCATGACGGGCCTGCTGGGCAATGCCGCCACTCTGCGGCTGGGCGCCTACGTCGGCCCTGCGACGCCGGAAAACCTTGCCCTCTACGGCCTTGACACGCCCCGCATGACCATCGAGCTGCACATGGCCGCCGGTACCATCGGCGATATCAACGCCGATGGCGCCTTCACCCCCGTGGATTACCCGGAGAGCACCGTCACCTTCACCATCGGCGGCGAGCGCAGCGACCTGGCGGATTACGTGCTCTACGAGGACTGCGTGTACGTGTCCAGCCATTACACCATGGGCGTGTTCCTGGATGTGAATGCGCGCTCCACCCTCAACCGCTACCCGGTGCTGACCGCCCTGGGAAACCTCGCCAGATTAGTCATTGACGAGGATGGCACGACCACCGTCTATGCCATCACTCGCACCGAGCAGGTGGCCGAAAACAACGAGCTGGTTTACGACGAGGAGGGCAATCTCCTCTACGATTACACCCTCACCCGCAACGGCGAGGCTTTCGATTACGCCGTCTTTGAAGCGGCGTACAGCCAGCTGGTGATGGTCACCGTTTCCGGCGCACTGCCCGCAGACGAGGAGATCGCCGCCGCGCCCCATACGGTCTACACCTTCACGGATATCGACGGCACGGTTCACACCGTGGCGCTGGCGGATTTCGACGGCATGCACGACGCGGTGATCGTCGATGGGCATGCGGTCTTCTACCTGATCAAAGGCGGTTTTAAGCTGAATCTGGAATAGCACAAAAAGGCCTCCGGCTCGTTTGTGAACCGGAGGCCTCAGACTGTCATGAAGGTACGCACTCGGTCAACGCAACTCGCCGTCGACAGACCGGCAGTCGAAAAACAACGACATGGGATGCGTTCCGATAAGACGGTTTTGTACGATTTTCATTGCGGCATGGCCCCGGTCATGCCCTTTTTGCATTCTGCATGCTTTGCAGCAGGCTGACAGGGAGAATTCCGATTCAACGTGCTGCTGCGGCAAGCAGTGCATGTGAGGAGTCAACGCCCTCAGATGCCTCTTACTGGGGAAGCACCCCAGTCCCCTTGGTGCATGATTCTCATGCAGCAGCTGTGCGTATGCCTATCAAACATCACGCAGGACAGCCGCACACTTCTGTGCGATCAATGGGGTTGGGCTGCTGCCCAACAAGCGAATATGTGGATTCGGCTATCCACATGCATTGCTTGCGACGATCAAAAGGCGACTTCCCTCCGTTGTGGAAAGAAGCCGCCGCGTCACGATCAGAAAAATCTCAGTCTTCGTAGTACTGCGCCTGTGCATGCCACAGCGCATGGTACTTCCCGCCTTCATCAGCAACCAGCGCCTCGTGCGTTCCCTGCTGGATCACTGCGCCCTCATGGAACACGGCGATCTCATCGCAGAACTTGCAGGAGGACAGGCGGTGGCTGATATAGATCGCCGTCTTGTCACCTGCAATGTCATTGAACTTGGCGTAAATCTCCGCCTCTGCGATGGGATCGAGAGCGGCTGTCGGCTCATCCAGAATGATGAAGGGTGCGTCCTTGTACAATGCACGGGCAATGGCGATCTTCTGCGCCTCGCCGCCGGATACATCCACGCCGTCCTCGGACAGATCCTTGTAGAGCATGGTATCCAGCCCCTTCTCCATCGTGGCGAGCCGTTCTCCGAAGCCCGCATCAATCAGAGCGCGCTGCACTCGATCACGGTCGTACTCCATGCTGCCCGCTACGTTCGCGCCCAGGGGCTGGCAGATGAGCTTGAAGTCCTGGAACACAACCGAGAAGATGTTCATGTAATCATCGTAGCGGTACTTGCGGATGTCGATGCCGTTGAGGAGGATCTGCCCCTCCTGCGGATCGTACAGACGGCACAGCAGCTTGATGAAGGTCGTCTTGCCACTGCCATTTTCACCGACAATGGCCAGACGCTTGCCAACCTTGAACTTCATGTTCACATGACGCAGTGCCCACACATCTGAGCCGGGGTATTTGAAGGATACATCGCGGAATTCCACCTCATACTGGCGGTCGGCGCGCTTCTCCGTGGTCAGGCTGCCCTGATACATGGAATTGGGGATGTCGAGAAACTCATAGGTCGTTTTGAGGAAGCCGGCATTGGTCTGCATATGACCGATGGTACTCAGCAATCGGGACACACTGTAGGACAGCGACGTAACCGCGCCAACATACTGCGTCACGCTGCCCACGCCAAACGCACCTGCCCATGCTTTCAGGCACACGAACACATACACCACGCCGGACAGAAGCGTCGATATGCCGGACACCAGCGCGTTGCAGCCGCCCATCGTGGTGTGCAAGAAGCGGGAGAAGGGCGTGCCGAATCCAAAGGTATTGGCGGTTTTGGAGTAATGCTCCGCAACGTCGATCTGCTTATACATGCGGATATCCGCAGCCTTTTCGGTGTCCTCGTAGAAGGTGTACTGGAAATGGCTGAACACGCGGTTGCCAAAGCGGCTCAGCTCCGCCAGTGCACCCCACCCGGCGTTGGCCCTGTTGTTGAGGGCGGGTCGAAGGAGCGTCACACCCAGCAGCAGGGCAATCAAACCGACGATGAACAGCGGATGGTTGAGCACCGTCAGCGCGCCCGCCGTTTCCGGCACAGGCTGGGTGAACAGGCTGACGGTCAGGGCAACCGCGCCCAGCAAACCCGCAACGGCTTCCGTCATCCATGAAATATACATGTCCAGATAGTTGAAGCCCCAACCGCCCCAGTTGGCGCTCTGCTGAATCTGTGTGAACAGATCGCGGGTCTTCTGCGCGTCTGCGTCGGCGTAGTCCATGGTCAGGAACTTCTCGCTGAACAGCTGGTCATGCTGCTGGTAGAACATGCTCTCCCGGGCTGCATGCCAGCGCTCCAGCACGGATTTCACCAATCCCAGCAGCGCCGTAACCGCGATGATCAGCAGCACCCAGCGCATCAGCATGTCGGCATGGCGGGTGGAAGCAAGCTCGTTGATGAGCTGCGCGGAGAGCCAGATGGTTGCATAGGGGGTAAGCGCGTTAACAATGGAGGAGATCACCGTAGAAGCGAAGATGCCCGGCACAAGGCGATTTACGTCCTTCGCTGCCCGCAGGTGAATGGAGAGCGTCTCGCGGATGGACACACGGTCAGACTTCTTCATGCTCGTTGCCTCCTTTCGCGGCCATCCCAGCCCCATGGGCTGTGCTGGCTTCACTCGGCGATTCTGCCGAATCGCTCTCGTTCGTCAGGCAAGCCTGACCTTGTTCCTTGTAATAGCGGCTCTGTACCTCGAACAGGTCGGCATACGCGCCGCCCCGTGCCAGCAGCTCCTCATGCGTGCCTTCCTCGGCGATACCGCCGTTTGCAATAAATAGAATGCGATCGCAGAAGCGGGTGGACGCCAAACGGTGTGAGATGAACACAGAGGTCTTGCCAGCCGTCATCTCGTTGTACTTCATGTAGATATCGTTCTCCGCCAGCGGGTCAAGAGCGGCGGTGGGTTCGTCCAGAACGAGGATGGGGCCATCCTTGTACAGCGCGCGGGCCAGCATCAGCCGCTGGGTCTGACCGCCGGAGAGCATGACGCCATCCAGATAGACCTCGCGCCCGATGTGGGTATTCACGCCTTCGGGGAACTTGGCGACAGCGGCGGTCAGACCGGCCTTTTCCAGGCATTTGTTGACCTTATCCATGTCGATGCCGTCCACTGTCTGGGCAACGGTCTCAGCAATGGTAACATCCATCATGGAGAAATGCTGGAACACAGCGGAGAACAGCTCATAATACTGCGCGCGGTTGAAATCACGGATATCCTGCCCATTCAGCAGCACACGACCCTCTGTGGGATCGTAGAAGCCGCACAGGAGCTTCACCAGCGTGGTCTTACCTGCGCCATTAAGGCCCACGATCGCCAGCTTTTCGCCGGGGTGGATGGTCAGGTTGACATGCTCCAGGATGTTTTTCTCCGTGCCGGGATAGCGGAAGCTCACGTTCTCCAGCGTCAGGGCATAGCTGTCCGCCTTGGGAGGCTCAATACCCTCGGCAAACTTGAAGGGCTCATCAATATGCAGGTATTCCTGAATGCGTGACAGGGCAATGCTCTCCTTGTGCAGCTGGCTGAAGTTGCTCAGGATACCCGTCACCCAGCTGGTAAAGCCGCTGACAGCGGTGAAGTACAGCAGGAACTCCGAGGCGGGCAACCCCTGCTCCAATGTCTGATGAATGAGGAAGGCATAAGCCAAACCGTTGCGCAGCAGCGCCATGAGTACATCCACCACATTTGCCCAGAGGTAGGCCTTTTCGCGCCGGTTCACAAAAGCGGCGCAGGTGCGGTATGCCTTGCCCTGCAGCTCCCGCAGCCATGTGCCCAGACCGAAGATGCGCAGATCCTTCGCAAAATCCAGCGCATAGGAACGCTGCCGGAAGTATTTGATTTCCTTCGCACAGACTTCTTTTTCCTCCCGGTGGCGGACTTCCCATTCGTTGATATACCGGGTGACAAAGAAGCCCACGCCGCTGGTCAGGACGACCACCAGCATCAGAATCGCATTCAGATTCGTCAGCAGCATCAGGTAGATGGCAAAGCCGATCAGGTTCTTCAGCAGCTCCGTCAGCGTCTTCCAGATATGCTCGGCAGCCTCGCTGTTGCTGTCGGTGGCCTCGTTGGCCTGCTCCTGCAGGCGCAGCACCTTCGGATCGCGGATGTTGGGGTAAGAGGTCTCGCAGGTCTTGCGGGTCACAAGGCGGATGATGGCCTGCCGCACGTCGATCTCCGCTGGCTGGCGGCTGGTGCCCAGATAGCTTTCCAGCCCTGTCAGCAGGAACAGTGCCGCAGTGAAGCCGCCGATGGTCAGCAGAAGCTCCGACAGAGAAGCATGCTGTTCGACCCTGGACAGAATCTCCGGCGCGATGTAAAGCTCCACCAGATTCACCAGCACTGCGATGACGGCCACCGCTAAAGCGACCACCAGCACACGCTTGCGTGTCTGCCATGCCAGCTTCACGCTGAAGCAGAGGTTCTGCCATATGTTGTACTTGGGTTTTTCACGGGTTTTCATTGTTTTTCACCTCGGAGGATACAATATCACAAAAATTCGTCCCCGGAGCTTTCTGGGGACGAATCGTCATTTCCGGGGGATGAATTGCTAAATTCGGAATTCGGAATGCGGAATTCGGAATGTAGAATGATGTTCTGATTCGCATGGCGGAAATCACTTGTGTCACAAACTTAATTCCGCATTCCGAATTCATAATTCCGAATTCCATTTCAGGTTTGCGGCAGCAGAATCTCCGTAGTAAACGCGCCGTCCTCGCTGTTGCGGCTGATGTAGCCTTCCAGCCGTTCCACAATCGCGTCGATGCGCACCAGACCGAAGCCATGTCCGTCGCCCTTGGTGGAGCGGAACAGCTTGCCTTCCTTATGGAGCTTCTTTCCGGCAGTGAAGTTGGTGAAGGAGATGTACAGTTGCGTGTTTTTCATGTCCATGTAGACGCGAATCAGCCGCTGCTCCTCCGGAAGCTGCATGCTGGCCTCAATGGCATTATCGAACAGATTGCCAATGATGCAGCAAAGGTCGATCTCTGAGGATTTCAGCTTTACCGGAATGTGAGCATCTGCCACAACCTGAATGCCCTTCGCCTTTGCCAGCGAAATCTTGGAGTTGAGAATGGCGTCCGTCATGGGATTGCCGGTTTTGATGACCGTATCGACGGTGGTCAGGTCTTCATCCAGCAGATCGAGGTATCGCCTGATTGCCTCCCAGTCCCCGGTGGCGGCATAGGCCTTCATCGTCTGGATGTGATTACGGTAATCATGCCGCCAGCCGCGCATCTGACGGTACATGTTGTCCACCTCGCGGTAGTGCGTTTCGATCAGCTCACGCTGATAGGACGCGATCTGCTGATCGATCTTTTTCGAGAACAGTCCCATAGGCTCACCTCATGTTGATGATGGCGCGGTTCACGCCCTCGTACGCGCCGCGCGGCAGGGGGATCACCGTGCCGTCGCTCAGTTTGATTTCTGTTTTTGTTACCCGGCTGATCTGCGTCAGGTTGACGATGATAGAGCGACCTGCGCGATAAAATCGCTCATCCAGCTCCTTTTCCAGATCCCCCAGCGTCATTTTGACAGTCACATCCTCAGCAGCATGGATGGTCACATAATTTGCCATGACCTCTGCATACCGGATCTGATAGACTGGAACACGCACCATCTCGCCGCCGATCTCAAAATGCAGCACCTTCTCGTTCTTCCGTAGCTTTTCCGCCGCACGATCCAGCACGGAGAACAGCTTTTCCTCCTTCACTGGTTTGACCAGGTAGTGCAGCGCTGCGACCTCATAGCCCTCGGCAATGTAGTCCGTGTAGCCGGTGATGAAGATGATCTGCACGGTTTCATTGTCCCTGCGGAGCTGCTTGGCCATCGTGACGCCATCCATGGCCGCCATTTCAATGTCCAGTAGGAGGATGTCATAGTCGCTTTCATCCGCATAGTGGAACAGGAAGGACTCAGCAGAGTCAAAGGTATTAAGTTGCACAGCATGACCTGCCGTGGCAGACCAGCGGTTCACCATGTCCGTCACATAGGTACGGTCTGCGGCTGAATCATCGCAGATGGCGATTTTGTATCTCATGGACACACCTCATTCAGTCATCTTCCTGCCGCCACTGAATTTCATGATATATCGCGGCCATTTCCTCGCTGAATCCCCAGCCAATGTCGCTTGCATTATAACACACCTTTGCAATTCGTGCTGCATGTTTTTTGTAACATCCGTCATGCTCCATGCTGTTGAGCAGCGTCACATAATCCATGAACATGGATTCGACGCTGTAATAGAATGCTTCATCCATATCGCCATACACGTTCGTGAACTCCACGCCGCATTCCACATAGGTAAGCATCAGTTCAGCCACATTCTCCTGATTGCGCGAAACCTTCTTGAAATCGCTGATGACCTTGCGGGCAGTCTTCAAGGAGAGACGGTTTCCGAAAAACGCCGTGTGTATCTGCTTCATGCAAACCATGGCAAGCTGATCTTCTGCAGCATCACCGCACAACTCTATGTCGATCATGCTCTGACTCTGCTTGCTGCCCTTGTACAGCCTGCAAATCAGCGCGATCAGGTCAGCCTTGTCCATCGTATTCAGTTGCTTCCTCAAATCTGTCAGTTTCATTTTGAATCCTCCTGACTGTCCAACAACGCCCTCGCAATACTGCTGCTGACCAGCCGCATGATGCGCGCCTGCGATACACCGAAGCTCAGCAGGTTGATACTGCCGTACCATTCTTCATTGTAACATATCAGCACTATGCATACAACCTGAAATTGATAAGCCGACCCTCTCATATGAAAAGGTCGGCAAAAGAGTTAGCAATCCTACACGGTAGATTCTGCCCGATTGTCAAATCAACTACGTACATGTCTTACCGGAACGCTCCCTGCGCGACGATTTTCGTGCTTTTTCGACAGGAGAACGGCCGGACAAAAAATGCTCGGGCGTTTCTTATGCAAATGGTAGAAAACATCTCATATTTGTGGTATACTTAATTAACATTTGTAGTGAAACAGCTTTTGTTTATGGAGGTGATGCGAATGAGTAGATTTGCAGTAATCTTATATCCTAACTTTTCCTTGCAGGAAATCACCTGTTTGACTTCGGCATTGTCGGTGTGGTTTGAAGAAAAAATTGAATTTGTCGCAAGTGAAAACAAGGAATATTGCAGCGAAGAGGGGCTGCGAGTAATGCCCACAAAAACAATCGCAGATACAAATATCACGGACTATGAGTGCATCATTCTTCCGGGCACAATCAATCCGCTTCCTGCGCTCTATGATGATAAACTGATTGACTTTTTGAAACGCGGGATCAATACTGATGTTATTTTTGCGGCAATTTCATCTTCTCCGTTGCTGCTGGCAAAGGCAGGTGTATTGAAAGGTAAAAAATTCACTTCCGGTTTCTTTATGCAGATGGCAGAAGTATTTCCGTTTGTTGAAAAAGAGAATTTTATTCATAAAGGCATCGTTTGTGACGGAAATGTAATTACTGGCATTGGTATGTTCTTCCGGGAGTTTGCAGAAGTAGTCTTACAGAAATTTGACTATGATATTGGCAACAATTTTATGCGTGACAAACCCGAAGATTACACAGAAGAAGAACTTACATTTTACTGGTCAGAAGAAGATTATTGTGAATTTTTAGAGGAATTGAAGGAATATGAAAGATGACGGATGCTTTTGTCGCAAAATCCTTTAGGAACCAAAAGGCGCGCTTCTATACTCTCCTATCGGGAGTATCGTGCGTCCTGCGGAGCTTCATTCTCCGTCAGCAGAAAGAAACTGCATGACCGAGAATGTTGCGTCACTTCGTTCCGTCAAGGTGGCTGCCCCCCTTGCGCCGCTAAAGCGGCTATCCCCTGCGGATTTGCCGTTCGCCGCCAGCAAGTTTGAAGAAAAAGCATAAAATAATCCTCCGTATGATCGATCGTAACCATACGGAGGATTAACTGTTTTACGGATGCCGCACTATATATCAGCTATTGCGGGAGTAATTGGGCGCTTCCTTGGTGATGGAGATGTCATGGGGATGGCTCTCGGCCAGGCCCGCGCCGGTGATCTTGATGAACTCGGCGTTCTTGCGCAGGTCATCAATGGTGGCCGCGCCGCAGTAGCCCATGCCGGCACGCAGGCCGCCGACCATCTGGTAGATGGAGTCCGCCAGGACGCCCTTGTAGGGCACGCGGCCCTCGACGCCTTCGGGCACAAGCTTCTTGCTCTCCGCCTGGAAGTAACGATCCTTGGAGCCAGCCTCCATAGCCGCCATGGAGCCCATGCCGCGATAGACCTTGAAGGAACGGCCCTGGTAGATCTCGGTGGCGCCGGGGGCTTCCTCGGTACCGGCCAGCATGGAGCCCAGCATGACGCAGGAGCCGCCCGCTGCCAGCGCCTTGACGATATCGCCGGAGTACTTGATGCCGCCGTCAGCAATGACGCGGATGCCGTGCTTGTCGGCCTCTTCCGCGCAGTCGGCAACCGCGGTACTCTGAGGCACGCCGATGCCGGCCACCACACGGGTGGTGCAGATGGAGCCCGGGCCGATACCAACCTTGACGCAGTCAACGCCTGCGGCGATGAGGTCATGGGTCGCACCGGCGGTGGCGACGTTGCCGGCAAAGAGCTGGATGCCGGGATAGCGCTTGCGGATGGCCTCCACCTGCTTGAGCACGCCCACAGAATGGCCGTGCGCGGTGTCGATGGAGATCACGTCCACCTTGGCATCCACCAGTGCGTCGATACGGTCGAACACGTCGCCCGTCACGCCGACGGCAGCGCCGCACAGCAAGCGGCCATTGGCGTCCTTGGCGGAGTTGGGATACTTGGTGGACTTCTCAATATCCTTGATGGTGATCAGGCCGCGCAGACCGCCGTTCTCGTCCACGATGGGCAGCTTCTCGATGCGATGGCGGGCCAGGATCATCTTGGCCTCCTCCAGGGAGGTGCCCACGGGCGCGGTGATCAGGTTCTCGCTGGTCATGAACTCGTGGATGGGACGGTTGTAATCCGTCACAAAGCGGAGGTCACGGTTAGTCAGGATGCCCACCAGCTTGCCGCCCTCGCAGATCGGCACGCCGGAAATCTTGTAGCGGCCCATCAGGTCCTCGGCGTCCTGAATGCGGTGCGCAGGGCTCAGGAAGAAGGGATCGGTAATCACGCCGTGCTCGGAGCGCTTGACCTTATCGACCTGCGCAGCCTGATCGGCGATGCTCATGTTCTTGTGGATGATGCCCAGGCCGCCCTCGCGAGCCATGGCAATGGCCATCCGTGCATCCGTCACCGTATCCATGGCGGCAGACATGAAAGGAATGTTCAGCTTGATCGCAGGCGTCAGCTGGATGGACAGATCGACGTCCTTGGGCAGTACCTCGCTGCGGGCCGGAACCAGCAGCACATCATCAAAAGTGAGACCTTCCCGCACAACCTTCTGGAGCATGAGCGTAATCCTCCTCACAAATCAATGGGTATTATGGTTAACAGAGATTTTATCAAAATACACGCCGCTTGTCAATGGAAATCCTGACGTTTTTTTGCCCGTATTGTGAAAGCATACAAGATCTTCCGCATTTCCGGTGTATTTCAGAACCATTTTACCCATTGTTCACAGAAAAATCATTGCCTGCGACATGCATCTGTGATATACTGTGCATATACAAAAGCAACGAAACGGCGTATCCTGCGCCGCATGCAAAAAGGAGGAAGACTTATGGCAACCAATTATGTCATCACCATCGGCAGGCAGTTTGGCTCCGGCGGGCGCTATGTGGGCCGCCTTCTGGCGGAAAAACTGGGCGTGCCCTTCTATGACAAGGAGCTGCTGTCCGAGGCCAGCAAGCAGAGCGGCATCTGCGAGGAGATTTTCGAGGATCATGACGAGAAGCCCACCCGCTCCCTGCTCTTCAGCCTCGTCACCGGCATGCAGACCCACGGCGACGCATCATCCTTCTACATGGACATGCCGCTGAATCACAAGATCTTCATGGCCCAGTTTGACGCCATCCGCAAGATCGCCGGCGACGGCCCCTGCGTGATCGTCGGCCGCTGCGCCGATTATGTGCTGCGTGAGGATCCCAATGCCGTCTCCGTCTTCATCAAGGCGGATATGAAGAGCAAGATCGAGCGCGCGGTGAAGTATTACGGCGTGGAGGAGGGCAAGGCCGAGGATCGCATCCGCAAGGCCGACAAGCAGCGCGCCTCCTACTACAACTACTACGCCACGGCCACCTGGGGCGATGTGAACAACTACGACCTGATCGTGGATACGGGCATGCTGGGCGTGGAGGGCGCTGTGGATCTGATCGTCAAATTCCTTGAACTGCACACCGCCCATGCCCACCAATAAAGTAAGCGATGACGAAGGAGGATCGTTCGTGAAGAAGCTCGCAGCCCTGCTGCTCACTGTACTGATGCTGACCGCCAGCGCCCTGGCTGATATGTACTGGCCCGACCCCGACCACAAGGGGCATGCGGCGCTCCGGCAATACGTCGAGCTGGTGAACGAGACGCTCCTGACCCTTGGCGAGGGGCAGATCGATATGATCTACGAGCACTATTCCGCCTTTGCCTCCCTGGGGATGGACGGCGCGGACGTGCCGGAGCATATCGAGATGCACTTCACCCTCTCCCAGGAGGGTGTCTACATGCTGGTGCTGCGTGTGGATGACCCCGCGCGCTTTGCCAACATTGCAGCAGCGAGCATCCACCGTTCCAGCAGCGGCGTGACGCTTGAGCAGGCCCAGGCGCTGGTTGACGGCTATGTCGCCAAGGTGCAATCCGATCCCACGACCTCCTTTGAGGAGGATACTGGCGCCAGCGATGACTCCCTCCCCCTGCAGGGCGCCCAGCCCCGCGCCTATTTCGCCTACTCCCCCAATCAGTACATGGATGGCAGCAACTGGCTGCAGCTGACGCTGATCTTCCCCCGTCCCGGCAGCGAGGCCTCCGGCTTCCTTGCCCCCACCGTCACCGCCGCCCCCACGGAGGACGTGGAGTACGAGGGCTACTTCGCCGAGGATGACTATACCCATTTTGAGGTGTTCGTGACCGCAACGCCGGAGCCTGACTCCGCCGCGATGGAGTAACGCATGAAGTATCAATTCACCGTGCCGGACGCCAAGCATGTCCGTGTGATCGTATCCACCGACGCCGCCTGCGAGGCGGATGATCCCTTTGCCATCGTCCACGCGCTGCTCTCCCCCAAGATGGATGTGAAAGCCATCGTGGCGGAGCATTTTGCCCAGCCCGGCTCGATGGAGAAGAGCCTCGCTGCCGCCCGGCGCGTCACTTCCCTCATGGGCAGCAGCGTCCCCGTGCTCTGCGGGCAGGCCTGGCCCAGGGATGACGCCGTCAGCGAAGGCGCAAGCTGCATCGTTGACGAGGCGCGCCGGGAGGACGACCGTCCCCTGTTCCTCCTGTGCATGGGCGCCATGACCACCGCTGCCGCCGCGCTGGCCGCCGCGCCGGATATCGCCGGGCGCATGACCATCGTGACCATCGGCGGACGCGCCTATGGCCCGGGCGCCTGGACGTTCCGCGAGTTCAACTGGGGTAACGACCATGAGGCCGTCAACGCCATTTTGCAAAGCGATGTGCCGCTGTGGCAGATTCCCATCAGCGGCTACGGCATGATGCGCGTGGGCCTGGCGGAGCTGCAGCACAGGGTTGCGCGCTGCGGCGAAATCGGCGCGTACCTCCTGCGCCAGATGGACGAATACAACAACAGCGACTGCGCCGGATGGACGGCGGGCGAAAGCTGGTCGCTGGGGGATAACCCCGCCGTGGGCGTGGTGCTCCACCCCGGCTGCGGCGAGAACCACATGCAGCCCGCCTGGCTCATCGATGAGGAAACGGCCTATGTCAAGCGCCTGCCCCTGCGCAGGATTCTGGTCTACCAGACCATCGACAGCCGGTATGTGCTGGAGGATCTCTTTGCCAAGCTGGCCATCCACTTTGGGCCTGAGGCAAGCGATGATTTAATGAAGTGATGAGATGGCGATACCTTTTCTGCCACCGAATCAATCAGCAATGACAAAGGAGGCGCTTGCATGACCCGCACCATTCTTTCCATGACGCCGCGTCACCGCCAGGCCGCTCTTGACATGGTGGAGCAGGTCTTTACCGAGCACGAGAACGCCGCGGAGGGCGCCCTCGTCCGCCATCTGGTGGAGGAGATACGCAGCAAGAAGTACCACCTGCCTGAGCTGGAGCTGATCATGGTCGATGAGGCGGACGAGGTCATCGGCTACGCGATGTTCTCCCGCTTCCACCTGGAGGGCCGCTATGAGGACGAGCTGCTTCTGCTCTCCCCTGTGGCCGTGAAGACCGAGCTGCAGCGCCAGCACATCTCCCGCGATCTGCTGGAATACGGGCTGCAAAAGGCAGCCGACCTGGGCTACAAGGCGGTGATCGTCGAGGGCAATCCGCTCAATTACCGCTCCCGCGGTTTTGTGACCGCCGCCCATCATCGCATCATCCCCGGCCCCAACCTCCACCTGCCCCATATCGACTGCCTCATGGTGCGCGAGCTGCAAGAGGGCACGCTGGAGGATATCTACGGCATGGTCGATTACAGCTTCTACAACACCCTTTGTGAGTAAAAAGCAAGCAGCATGGCTTCACCACCATGCTGCTTTTATTTGGTTCTTCACGGAAACATAGGGAATATGCCAGCAACGGTGCAAAGGAAACCATCCGCAAGAAAGAATCAACAAGCGGAAGGCCACGTTACAGCGCGCCCCTGCCAGACGATTGAGGGTGGGACAAGTGCTGGTCGGGACAAGATAGGAGGGACGGGGGAGTCCAGAGGGGGCAGCCGTGCCGGGGTTCAATTCTGCTGCCCCCTTTGATCCTCTTTGCTTCTTTCTCTGTTCTGAGAAAGAAGAAGCCCCTTATCTGCCTGCTTTGAAGAAAGAGTATTCCTACGCTTTCATGCGTTTTTCTTCCCTAACTTTTCGTGAAGGATCTTTTTTTTATGCCTTGATAATCTGTTTGCCGTACCTGGCCACCAGGCGATCCCGGTCGGCGTTGCCGATGATGATCGTCAGCTCCGTGCCCTCGTCGGTGTAGGCCTCGTTGATGACCCGCCCCAGCGGACGAATCTGGCTCAGCACCCCGTACTGACTGAAGGGCAGGAAGAACGTCACGGGCGCGAAGGTCTTCTGGAGCTCCGCGGCGATGCGGCGCTGTAGTTCGTCCAGGCCCTCGCCGGTTTTCGCGCTGACCATCACCGCCCCGGGGATGGAGGGCTCCGCCTTGCCAAGATCGCACTTGTTGATCACTTCAATGCGCGGCTGCTCCGTCGCGCCAAGCTCCTGGAGCACCTGCTCCACCGTGTCATGCTGCTTGTGCATCTCGCCCGACGCGCCGTCGGAAACGATGAGCAGCACATCCGCCAGGGCCGCCTCGTCCAGGGTGGAGCGGAAGGCGCTGACCAGCGCGTGGGGCAGCTTGCGGATAAAGCCGACCGTGTCCACCAGCAGATAGGGCGTGTGCTCGGCGGTTTCGATGCGGCGGGAGACTGCATCCAGCGTGGCAAAGAGCTGATCCTGCACGTACACGTCGCTGCCGGTCAGCTTGTTCAGCAGGGTCGATTTGCCCGCGTTGGTGTAGCCCACCAGGGCCACCACGGGAATTTCGTTCTTCTCGCGGCTCTTGCGGCGCAGCTCGCGCTGCTTCTCCACCGTCTCCAGGCGGCGGCGCAGCTCCGTCATGCGCTCGCGGATGCGGCGGCGGTTCATCTCCAGCTTGGATTCGCCCGGGCCGCGCGTGCCGATGCCGCCCGCCAGGCGCGACAGCACCAGGCCCTGGCCGATCAGCCGGGAGGACTGGTATTGCAGCTGGGCCAGCTCCACCTGCAGCTTGCCCTCCGCACTGGAGGCGCGCTGGGCGAAAATGTCCAGAATCAGCGTCGTGCGGTCAACGACCTTCACGCGCAGCATCTCCTCCAGATTGCGCACCTGAATGCCGGTGAGTTCTTCGTCGAAGATGCAGATATCCGCCTCCAGCGCCTGACACTGGCGCGCCAGCTCGTCCGCGCGCCCCTTGCCGATGAACAGCGCCGTATCGGGCTTGTCGCGCTTTTGCAGGAAGGCTCCCACCACCTCCGCGCCCGCGGTATCCGTCAGGCGCGCAAGCTCCTGAAGGGATTCCTCGTTCTCGATGCCCATGAGCACCGCGCGCTCCTTCACGTTGGGGTTCTTCTGCTCGTCCTCCCAGCCCACGATGCGGTCGCTCTCGTCAATCTGGCGCATCCACTCCGTGTCCGGCACCTTGTACCAGCGCACGGGCTCGTCCATGAGAATATTCTGCTTTTCCACCAGGAAGCTGGCCTGCACAAAGGTCGGCTCCCCCTTCAGGCAGCCGATGGCGACCATCGCGTCATAGCGGAATGAGCGCAGTGCGCTCAGGTCAACATCGCTCAGGCGCCCATCTCCGTTGGGATGGGTATGCACGCAGCGCACGCAGGAGAGCCGCTGCGCATTGCGGCGCAGCCGGTAATCCCGCAGCTCCACGTCCCGATCCGTGCCGACCGACACATCGACAATCTCGCCGTCACGGGTGATATACACGGCGATCTCCCGGTTGAGCGCGCCGGTGAAGCGGGCCAGGAACTGCATCAGCTCCCGGGGCAGAAATTCGCCGTCCGCCACCTCATACAGGTAGAGCTGGGCCAGCGACTCGATCACCGAATCGCGGATGCCCGTCAGGTTGCCATGGACTTGCTGCTTCATGCGTTGGTCCTTTCCGTTCGGTCAATGGGTTTGCGTTTGGCCCGCAGGCTGGTGAAAAGCGAATCCGCCGCGCCCAGCAGCAGGCAGAGATAATAGGTCACAAAGCGCCACACCAGCAGCGCCATGGAGATCGTACCGCCGGTATAGATGCCCGCAAAATACACCAGGAAGCCGCCCTCCTGCGCGCCGGACGCACCCGGCAGCGGCGTGTAGCTTGCCGACACAAAGAGCATAAAGGACACCGTCAGGATGTGCTGCCACGGCGTGCCGGACAGCCCCAGCGCCTTGTAGACCATCAGCGGCACCAGCATCAGGCAGGTCATTTCGACCACGCTGATGACAAACTGGAACGCCAGATGCCCGGGGTGCTTCACCAGATCCATGAGGGAGCCATGGAAGTGGTCGAGGGTCTCATTCATGCGCATTTCAGCCTTTTCAGCATCCTTGCACAGGCGGTGCCGGTGGCAGAAACGGATGCCCCAGCGCCCGATGCGCTCCACCAGCGGACGGTTGAGCATCACCGCCACAATGATGGGCACGCAGAAGAAATTGACGCAGCAGCCCAGCACAATCAGCCCGGCCACATGGCCCACCTGCTGCGCGGCGAAGTCCCGGTGCATCAGCCAGAGCACCACTGTGATGAGCACCACCGTCAGCTGGTTGAAGAAGTACCTGGCCGTCAGCGCCGAGGTGGCCACGCCCGCAGGCACCTTCCTTTGGGCCATGAGATAAATCTGCATGGGCTGACCACCGGAAGCGCCGGGAGTCAGATTGGCATAATACAGCCCTGCGAAGGAAAAATGCGTCGCGCTGCTCCACTTGACCCGGAAGCCCTCCATGCGCAGGAAGGCAAACAGGCCCGCGCCCTCCGCCCACACATAGCCCGCAAAGCAGGCCAGCGCCGCCAGCAGCCAGCGGGCATCCAGCGTGAAGAGCACCTCCCAGGCATTGACCAGCTCCGGGTTGTTGAAGGCGATGATCACCACCATCACCAGGGAGAGAAGAATCACCGCCATGCTGATGATCTTTCCCCATTTGATCTTTTTCAAATCGCTAAAGGCTCCCTTCCACGGACAGCCGCAGCCTTTGGCCGCCCGATGTATTGGTGTACCAGCTGTTATTGTATCACATTTCCGTCACCTTCGTAAAGAGGAAGGCCGCGGGTTTTCAGGGCGAGTGAATTCGAGCGAGGGCCTCCGGCGGGCAGGGGCGCTGCCCTGCACCCTGCGAAGGCCTTTCAGCCCTCTCGACACCTGTTTCGCGATTGGGTTGAGCACCTTCGGTTGTAATTGCGTACGCGTGTTGATTTGGGGGCCGAAGGTTACATGGGCCTTGTTGGTCATGCTTTAGCTGGGATCGGTGAACAAGTTCACGGAGTCCTCGCGTCGCCCAGTCTCGTCTTTCCTTTGGAGCAGCAGGAGGCGGCCCCCCTCCTGCAGAAGGGTACGGAAGCAGGGAATGACCATTTCGTGATCAGTGTGTATGCCCGCCTTTACTGCCATTGTCAAAAATGGGTATTTGATTGAGGTCGACCTTTGCTGCTTTAGATATCTCACTGCGCCCTTGCCGGAGTCCAGCGGCAAAGCCTCTGGACACGCCCTCTGGATGCGAAAAAAGCCCCGCATGCCCGCAAACGCCGGACACACGGGGCTCATGTGGCATCAGCCGTTCTCTTCCGCATCGGGCTCAATGAAGTAGATCTCGCCCGTCACAGCGTCCAGGTTCACCTTGTACACCATTTCATCGTTCTGCACAAAGTAGACCTCCCACACGCCGTTGACCTCGCCCTCGCCAATACCCATCATATAGCCATAGCCGATCTTGTATTCCGCGGCGTTGGTCATCTCAAGGGCGGCAATGGCCTTTTCCAGCGCCTCGCCATGGGTCATGTCCGTCTCCAACGGCAGGCTGTACATGGGCTGAATGCTGTAAAGCGTGTCGTAGAGCATCTTGTCCTCCAGGCTCCACAGGGCGTTGATGCCCTTGGCCTGCTCCCAGCGCGCATACATATCCACAAAGAAGCCGTAGCTTGTGGTGGTCTTCTGCAGCACCTCGCCGGAAAGCGCATCCACCTCGATGCACCACGCATCGGTGTAGTTGGTCAGGTCGAAAATGCTCACCACCCAGCGGTGGCTGCCATCGCTCATCTGCACCAGCTCAGCGCGGGTCAGACAATTGTCCGGGAGAACCTCCAGGGCCTCATTGGCCTTGGCAATCGCATCGGACATGTAGAGCATGTCCTCCGCCTGAGGAATGATCTGAACGGGAACAACAGTGGCTTCTTCCTCCGCGATGGCGAAGGTCATCATCAGCATCAGCGCTGCCAGAAGCAGCAGGAACCTTTTCATGGGCGTACCTCCTTTGGGATTTGGCCGTCACACGGCCTGTACCAACATAACGAATGGGGCAGGCAGATTCTTCCCGCTTTGTCACTTTTTCGTACGGATGCACTGCACAGCCATGTAGGCGGTGAAGATGCTCTCCACCAGCACCACCTGACCATCGTCCGTGCGCAGCATGCTCAAAACGGGGATGCTGACGCCGATGCTGCACAGATACTGGCTGATGATCGCCACCGCCAGCAGGAGCGTGGGCACCAGGAGCAGCCCGGCAAAGGGCTCCTTCTTCTTCGCCGCGCCCGAAAGCGGCAGCAGCAGCGCCAGACAAACGCCCAGCACGCCGCCCTTGAGCACATTCGACCAGAAGCCCAGGCCGCTCAGATACGGCACCACCAGGCACAGCACCGCCGCCATCAGCAGCGGCACCACGATGACCACCAGCTTGCGCGTGAACATCACAAATCCTCCAGCATGCGCTTTTCCTTGTCGGTGAGTTCCGCCTTTTCCAGCAGATCCGGGCGGAATTTCTTCGTCGCCCGCAGCGATTCCTGCCGCCGCCAGGCCCTGATCTTCGCATGATCCCCTGACAGCAGGATCTCCGGAACCTCCATCCCCTTCAACTCCCGGGGACGGGTATACTGCGGGTATTCCAGCAGCCCGTCGGAGAAGCTCTCCTCCTCCGGGGATTCGGCGCTGCCCAGCACGCCCGGGATGAACCGTGCCACGCAGTCCGTCAGCACCATCGCCGCCAGCTCCCCGCCGGTGAGGATGTAATCCCCGATGCTGATTTCCTCGTCAATGCACGCATCCAGCGCCCGCTGATCCACACCTTCATAATGCCCGCAGAGCAGGACGAGGTGATCTTCTTTGGCCAGCTCCCGCGCCTTGGCGGTGGTCAGCGTCGTGCCGCGCGGCCCCATGTAGATGCGCCTGCCGCGAAAATCCGGCCCTGTAACGCTCTCCATTGCGTCCATGATGGGCTGCGCCAGCATCACCATGCCCGCGCCGCCGCCAAAGGGGTAATCATCGGTGTTCTTGTGCTTGCGATCAGAAAACGGGCGAATATCGACGCATTCCACCTCGATCAGCCCCTGCTCCCGCGCCCGCCCGAGGATGCTTGAATTCAGCACGCTCCCGAACATCTCCGGAAAGATGGTCAGAATGGTGATCTTCATCGGATCAGTCCTCCCAAACAGCCACTTCTTCCAGCTTCTCGCGCACCACGGCAATGCGCTTGGCCGCCACATCCACCGTGGGGAACACTGCCTTGAGGGCCGGCGCCATCACGCCGCTCCCCCGGGCCTTGAAGACGTACACATCCACCACGCCATGCTGGAGCACCTCCGTCAGCACGCCGATGGACTTGCCCTCCTCATCAATGCCCTCGCAGCCGATGAGGTCGGAGATGTACACCTCGTCCTCCTCCAGGTGGTTGGCATGGGCGCGGTCGATGTAGAGCTGCGTGCCGCGCAGCTTCTCCGCATCCTCCATGGATGCGCACTCCCCCAGGGTCACATAGGCAAAGCCATCGTGCACCCGGGAGCACCTGGCCTTGATGGGCGCATAGCTCTCGCCCTGCTTAACATACAGCGTCTTCCAGCGGCGGAAATCATCATGATTCGCCGCATAGGGCTTGATCTTGCACTCGCCCTTAATCCCCTGGGGTTTGAGCACTTCGCCAATCATCAGGTAATCGATCATGGGTGTTCTCCTTTGATGTGAAGCTGTGAGGTGGATGCCTCCGGCGGGCAGGGGCGCGCCCCTGCACCCTGCCAGGGCGCTGCCCTGGACCCGGCAGGGACTCTGTCCCTGCACCCTGCCAAAGGGTCTTCGACCCTCTGGACTCCCTTTTCGCGATGGGGGGTGGTTGTTTCCTTTTGGGGTGTGCGCGCGTGGAGCTTGCGGGTTAAGGCTGCACCCCGCCAGGGCGCTGCCCTG
>JAFUOR010000034.1 GCA_017481825.1 Clostridia bacterium | reverse complement strand
GGCACCGGCGTGGTGGAGGACGGCAAGGCCTTCGTCACCATCGGCACCTCCGGCGTGGTGTTTGCCCACACCGATAATCTGGCCATTGATCCCAAGGGCCGCGTGCACACCTTCTGCTGCGCGGTGCCCGGCGCGTGGCATGTGATGGGCGTGACCCAGGGCGCAGGCCTGTCTCTCAAGTGGTTCCGCGACAACTTCTGCGCGGCGGAGAAGGAAGCCGCTGCCCAGATGGGCGTTGACCCCTACGACCTGACCAACAAGCAGGCCGCCCAGAGCCCCATCGGCTCCAACAAGCTGATCTACGCTCCCTACCTGATGGGCGAGCGTACCCCCCACCTTGATCCCGACTGCCGCGGCATGTTCTTCGGCCTGAGCGCCATGCATCAGCGCCGCGACCTGCTGCGTGCGGTGATGGAGGGTGAGACCTTCTCCCAGATGGACAGCCTGAGCGTGCTGGCCGAGATGGGCGTGGCGCCCGAAACCATGCTGGCCTGCGGCGGCGGCGGCAAGAGCCCCCTGTGGCGTCAGATGCTGGCCGACGTGTTCAATGTACCGGTGGCGACCACTGTCAACACCGAAGGCCCCGCGCTGGGTGTGGCGATCCTGGCCGGTGTGGGCGCCGGACTGTACAAGAGCGTGCCCGAAGCCTGCCGTGCGATGATCAAGCGCAACCCCGCGCAGGATCCCATCGCGGAGAATGTGCCCCAGTATGCCAAGGTGTACGAGGTGTATAAGAAGCTCTATCAGGCCAATAAGGAGCTGTTCAAGGACCTGGCAGCGCTGTAAGGAAATTCGGAATGCGGAATTCGGAATTCGGAATTTAGAGTGGAGGGCGGCTTCCGGGTGGAGGCCGTCCTCTTATTTCGGCCATCCCCGTGGCAAGCGCGGTGCTGGCTACGCGGACTGTGCCCGAACTGCATCTCAGAAGGAGAACATCTATGAACGCACAGGAAACCATCGAATCCTTCCTGCGGGGCGAGATGGACATCATCAGCTTCCGCAAGCTGTATGACGAGAATGCGGAGATCAACGACTTTTTGCAGGGCATCGTGGATGATGCCAAGGCGAAGGGTGCGAAAAAGCTACGCGGCTATCCAAAGACATTACCGAATGGTGTTGAGTTTGAACAGGATCATAATGTTTCCTATTTGCTGAATCCGAGCACATTCCCGGGTGTTGCTTATGGCAACAGCCCCTATGATTCTGTGCGGAAGATGCTGACGCATGAGCATCATATGGAAACGCACGACGTACGTGGTGCAACGGGAGCATCAACCTTCTATAACGAAGTATACGCGTTGTACTATCAGGTCGATCAGTCCATCCCACACGAGGAAAAGTACCACCCGGCATTTCGCTTTGCCCTGGACGTGATCCCTGAATACCTGATGGGCGGCGAAAGCGAGTTATACATCAACACCCACATTCTCCCGCTCTACCCTGATACAATGAAGAAAACCGAGCGCATCAAGGCCATCAAGGCCGGGATCAAGGAGGCCTTCCGCTCGGACAAGGGTCGCCCGCAGTGGATTCAGTCCGGCGAATGGCCCCTGGGCAAGGATGGCAAGCCTGCCGTTTACACCGGCAGCAAGAAGCTGCATGGCGGCGAAATGAAGCACTATTTCTTCCGGGATGAAAGCGACGGCTCCATCATCACGGTAGAGCAGTTTTACTGATCACCGACACATGCTGCCATGCCGCGCAGCATGTGTTTTTTTGAGCCGCCCATCCCTTCAAAACGACCACTTATCGTTCTTCGCTTTCCTTCCCCGTCCATCTTTGCTATACTCCCACACATAAGGAGGTACAGCCCATGCAAGTTGAAGTCAGGCTTGATCCGGCTCATGCGGAGCCGAAGGTCATCATCCTCACCGCCGGTATGACGGACGAGGTCACCGCCCTTGTCAACCAGCTCACGCAAGAAGCGCCTGCGATGCTTTCCGGCATCCGGGACGATAAGCTCATCCTGCTGGACGAAAAGGAGATCATCCGCATCTATGCCGCTGAGGACAAGGTCTTTGCCACTACCTCCAGGGGGGATTTCGCCCTCCGCCAGCGGCTGTACGAAATGGAGGAGCGCCTCGACAAGCGTTCCTTCGTGCGCATCAGCAACGGAGAAATCATCAACCTGAAAAAGGCCCGGGGCTTTGACCTGAAAATGACGGGCACCATCTGCGTGAGCCTTGAGGGCGGCCTTGTGACCTATGTCTCAAGGCGTTACGTGAATCGGATCAAGCAGGTTCTGGGCGTGTGAAAGGAGCTATGAACATGAAAAAGCAAATCATCCTTCGCGGCATTCTGGGGGCGCTGGGCGGCATACTGATCGGGCAGATCGTGCTCATCATCATCTCCCTTTGTCTGGGAAATGGCGAGGTGCAGCCCGTCCCCCCCGCCCTGGCGGAGCAGGTCGGCTCCGAGCTGACGGCCTATATCCTGCAGACCCTGGCCGTCATGCTCTACGGCAGCGTGTGGGCCGCCGCCTCCATCGTCTGGGAGATCGACGGCTGGTCGCTGACCCGGCAGACCATCGTCCATGGGCTGTGCTACTCTCTGTCCGCGCTGCCCATCGCCTGGCTGATGCACTGGTTTCCCCACACCTGGACGGGCTTCCTGGGCTACATCGGCGGCTTCGTGGTGCTCTACGCCAGCATGTGGCTGGCACAGTATCTGGGCATGAAAAGGCGCATCAAGGTCCTCAACGCACAGCTGGAAAAACGGTAAATATCAAAAACGCGGGATGCATCGCCCATGAGGCAGCATCCCGCGTTGCTTATTGGATTATGTCTCCTCTCGCTCCTGGGGCCATCCCAGCGGAGCGATGGCCTCCCTGAACTGGCGCAGATACGCCTCGGCGCCAACTTTGCCGCCCCTGGCCTTCATCCACACCAAGGGACGTTGGTAAATCGGCGCCGCCCGCAGCTGATCATGCAGCGCGGCCTTGCGCAGTGCCTTTTCTACCCGGGCAGCGCCATCAGCTCCTCCACAGTGGATTTCACACCGTCTTCCCGCAGCAGCAGGTCGAACTTGGCATGCAGCGCTTCGTAGCGTTCATTTTCCAGCCGGGCAATCTTCTGCGAGGCGCTGTCCACCATCCGCTGGGTGCGGCTGCGGCGCCATTCCTCGGCCTCCGCTGCGGGAACAATGGGCAGCAGAACCGTTCTGGCGCGCTCGATGCCCGCCTGCAGCGCATCCAGGATCGTCCGGCGGATACGCGCCATATCGGCAGGATTTTTCCACACCGTTGGAATCCCCCGGCGCTGCACCTGCTGCACAAAGGCGTCCAGCGGCTGGCTGCGCACCATGGCGTCCATGGGCGCAAAACGGCTCACGTCCTCATAATCATCATGATAGAGCAGCAGCACCGGCGTTCCCACGGCAAGACAGGCCATGGCGCAGTGAAGCCGGCGGGTAAACACCATCTCTGCGGAGGCATACGCCGCCAGCAGTTCTTCGGCATGGGTCATGCGCAGCGAAAAGTCCATCTGGGGCTGCGTCATGTCATGCGTGACCTCGGTCACATCGCTTCGGTACTCCCGCAGGGCGCTGAGGGCCGCCTCCGGCACATCGCAGCACACAATGCCCCGCCGCACTGTGGGCTGAGCCGTCAGCGTCAGGGTAAGGCAGGCCGTCAGCTCATTAGGAATCCCCAGCTCCCGGAGGCGCTGCGCCGTCCGTGCATCGCGGCAGCCAATGGGCGCGCAGGATTCCAGCGCTCTCCGGCCTGCGCCATCCAGCGTGGCGAGCGGCAATCCCCAGGCGTCCTCCTCGGAGATATGGACGCCCACGCACACCGGCGCGATGTGCTCCTCTGGCGGCCAGTGGGCCGAGGAGCGCAGGAACACCCCCGGCAGCAGCGCCACCACGCGGTCATCGGGCGCAAGGCGCGCAAGGGGCGCATCCAGCGCGTCCGCGTCCAGCAGCACATCCACGCGCGGCAGCAGCCTCGACGCCGCCAGCGCCAGCAGATCGCTGCCCGCATTATCCGAATGGGGATGCCAGGCTAATCCGTAATAAAGCATTGCGGGCCTCCCGTCATCAGGTCAGATTGCCGTATTGTTCCAGGTATTCCTCCAGGCACAGCCCCTGATCCCGCATGGGAATGGAATGCTCCACCCCCACATAGCGGAAGTGCCAGGGCTCCGCCACATAGCCGGTGACAGCCTCCTTCTCCTCGGTGTAACGGAGAATAAAGCCGTATTCCCAGCAGTGCTCCGCCAGCCATTGGGCCTGCTCGGTGAACTTGAAGGACACCCCCGGCACGGTGATATCGAAGGCCAGTCCCAGATGATGCTCGCTGGCGCCGGGGTCAGCCACCGTCTTACGGGTCGCAGAGCGCGCCTGCGAGCCGGAGAAGCCCTGCTGGCGGTACGCATACACCTGCTCATCGAAGAGCTTTTGCTGATACTCAATCGTGCGGTAGCCTGCGCTCACCTGCCAGACGGTGATATCCTGCTGGTGCGCCGCCTGAAGCATCGTCATCAGCGCGTCCACCGCCACGCGCTCGCCCAGGATCTCGCTGCCCTTGATGGTCACGATGGCGTCGTCGCAGTAATCGCTCATGTTCACCAGATCAACGGGCTCATAGCTGTCCGGCAGCAGGTTTTCACGGTTGACCAGCATGGGCATGCCGTTTGCATACTTCCCGGCCTCCCGGGCCAAAGTAGGAGCAGGCGTGGGAGAGGGCGTCACGATGACCATATGGGCCTGGTCGGAATAGAGCATCTCGCTCGTGGCCGTGCCGACGATGCCATCGGCGTCCAGATCGTGCTGCTGCTGGAAGAGGATCACCGCCGCCTGCGTCGCCGGGCCAAACTGGCCATCCACCGTACCGGTGTAGTAGCCCAGCGCCTGCAGACGCTCCTGCAGCGCCCAGACGCTCTCGCCCTGGGAGCCCGTGCGGATGACCGGCGCAGGCGTGGGCGCGTTGGGATCGGGCGTCACCTGCATCACATTGGCATCATACGCCGGGATGGGCGTGGGGGTGAGGGACTTGGCCCACTGCACCTCCGCGTTGAGCGTCCTCACATTGCGCCCCACAAACACCGCCGCCACCAGCAGGGCAATCAGGGCAGCAATGGCAATGATCATCCATGGAGAAACCCGCTTGCGTTCTTGCATCAGCTTTATACCTCGGTGAAAGTTTCTATCTTTAGTATACGACATTTGACGAATCCGCGCAAGAGGTCACCCTGAACGCTCCCCTGCCGAAACATTTTCCTGTTGACAACCTCATTTCAATTGAGTACAATCAAATCAAGCTCAATGCTTAATCATTTTGATCAAGGAGGATTTCTCATGAGCATGTACGATTTTTCCGTCAAGGCGCAGGACGGCAGCACGGTATCCCTGGCTGATTACAAGGGCAAGGTGGTGCTGATCGTGAACACCGCCACGGGCTGCGGCTTCACGCCCCAGTATGACGCGCTGCAGTCGCTCTACGAAGAGCATCAGAAGGATGGTCTGGAAATCCTTGATTTCCCCTGCAATCAGTTCGGCGCTCAGGCTCCCGGCACGGATGAGGAGATCCACACCTTCTGCACCGGACGCTTCGGCATCACCTTCCCGCAGTTCGCCAAGGTCGATGTGAAGGGCGAAACTGCCATTCCCCTGTTCAAGTGGCTGACCGAGAACGCCGCCTTCGAGGGCTTCGGCATGAGCCCCATGGGCCTGATGATGAGCGGCTTGCTCAAGAAGCAGGACAAGGACTACAAGAAGAACAGCAGCGTCAAATGGAACTTCACCAAGTTCCTGGTGGATCGCCAGGGCAATGTCGTGGCGCGCTTCGAGCCCACCGCCGATATGAAGGCTGTGGCAAAGAAGGTCAAGGAGGTACTGTAAATTGCAGTACGCATACAAAACAGAAAACACCTGTGCGCAGATGATCACCTTCAACATCGAGGGTGACGTGATCACAGGCATTGAGTTCCATGGCGGCTGCAACGGCAACCTCAAAGCCATCGCCAAGCTGGTGGACGGCTGGAGCGTCAGCCAGATCGAAGAAAAGCTGCTGGGCAACACCTGCGGCCGCCGTCCCACATCCTGCGCCGATCAGCTGGCCAAGGCTGTCCGCGAGGCCCTCAGCGCATAACAGGAGGATACACCAATGACCATCGCCGTACGTTATCATTCCCGCACGGGCAACACCAGGAAGGTTGCCGACGCCATCGCCAGGGCTCTGGGCTGCAGCGCGCTGGATATGTCCCAGCCCCTGCCGGAGAAAGCCGATGTGCTCTTCCTGTGCAACGCCATGTATGCCGCCGGCGTGGACGACGCGGTGAAGCAGTTCATCGCCGCCAACGCCTCCCAAATCGGCGCGCTGTGCAACGTGTGCACCACTGCCATCGCGCCCTCCACCCGCAAGATGGTGCAAAAGCTTGCTTCCGAGCATGGCGTTGCACTGCTGGAGGAGGAATTCCGCTGTCCCGGCGCCTTCGCCATCATGCACCGCAGCAGGCCCAGCGCCGACGACCTGAATGCCGCCGCAGCCTTCGCCAAACGCATCGCGGGCAGGGCCAGATAACCTGATACACAACAGCCGCAGCACCCCGTCAGGGTTTATGCTGCGGCTGTTCTTTATTGCCTTTTATTCACCCAAATCCTGTTCGTTGAAGGTTACCGTCACAACAAAGACATGCTCGTGGCCTGCATACTTTTCAGGCTCCGCAAAGGACTCCGGCCCCCAGAGCGGAATGTCCAGCTGGCTGCTGAGAATCTGAATCGCGAGGGGGATTTCCTGCCCCGGCACGATCTCCACCACCTGGCTCAGCCAGGTCTGCGCGCGTGAGAGCCCGGCTGTATCGATCTGCTCCGGGACGGTTCGCTCCATGCGGTAGATTCCGCCGTCCTTCTGGATGGAGACCTTCACGCCATCGCCCAGGGTATCATAATCCAGCGCGATGCGGCCCTTCTGCCCCGTATACGTCACGCCGACCGTACCGCCGCCGCTTGCCGGCACCCACTGGCCGTCAAGCAGCTGCAGGACGCGCACACTCATGCTCTCCACCGTCTCCGGCACGGCAAAGTCAAACACCTGCTGCGGATAATTCTCCCCCAGCAGATTGGCCAGCGCCCTTTCCGATTCGCTCAATTCCGCAGGGCCGATATAATGCTCCGGCTTGTCTGCCGTCATCGTTGCACAGGCGGTCAGCAGCAGCATCCCCACAAGCATCAACGTCATCAACCACCGTTTCACAGCAACGCCTCCTTTTGTTTCTCTAAGAATATGATAACACAGGCAGGTTGATATGGCAAGCTTCCCGCGCCAGGATTTACAGGCAGGGCGAGGCCAGGGGCGCAATCTGACGGGCATGCTGATTGCGGATCTTATGCTGCAGCTGCTGTCCTACGTCGCGCAGGCAAGCCGTCAGGCAGCGGGAAAAGCGACAGGTATTACGCACAAGACGTTTTTGAAACAGGAAAGGAGCAACGTGCCGGAAAAGACGGATGCATGAAACGGGTTTTTCTCTAAAAAATGGGAAACAGAATGTAGACTTTTGGTTTCGCTTGTGGTAGAATTCTTTAATGTGGAATATTATGTTTTTTTGTCCATTTCACGTGACTAACGGATATAAAAAACGGTTGTTCCTGTTATCCGCTTTTGTATTCGCTGCGCTGGTGAAGTGCAGCTACACCAAAGAGATAAGGGGTAATGCGACGTGAGGAAGGTTTCGTGCTTTGTCATTGTGCTGCTGGCGCTGTTTTGTTTGATGATCGGAACAGCGTGGGCGGACCCGCTTGTGGGGGATGAGGCGCACATTATCAAATTTCGGATAACGGAGTGCATTGACGGCACGGCTGCTTTTGATGGCGATGACACGCCGGGCAATGACAGTTCAGAGAAGAATGGAATCGTGCGTTCCTTTGACATGCTGACCTATACCCTGTATTATGACATGATGGCGCATGATGAAATAACCTCGTTTACTCAGGCGCGTGTGAGCTTTGCCTTTGTGCTGCCGTGCAGCAGTGATGAGGCTGAGTTTTCTGTGGACTCCATGCGCTGGATGGATGCCAGTGCTGGCTATGAGTATGAGATCGTCGAGGAAGCCAACCAGCAGACCCTCTATTGCAGCTATCTGATGACCCCTACGGAGGGCGGCTACATTATTCCTGGTTTTGGTTCGGTCAATGTCAGCATTTATGTCAAGGGCATGAAGAACGGCGCGACGCTGCAGCCCCGTTTCTACGCATGGCTGGATGGCAACGATGTGCATACCGATGACTGGGACAGCACGGTAGATGGCGTTTATGACAAGCTCGACTTTAACGCTGTTTGCACGGATCACCCCACCCATCAGGAAATGTGGACTACTGATGGCGCAGAGGTTACGGTGTCTGCAAAGCTGCAGATGAATGTGCTTCTCCGAAAGTTATCGAGCCTGGTCAATAATGTAACTTATGATTTTAATGTTGGTTCAGAGACGGACAACAAATATGGTATTGGTAAAGTGACGGGTATGGCCACTACACTTTCCATTGGCGTGCAGCTTTATGGAGATAATAAGGCCAAAGGTCTGCGTGGCATTGAATATCCAGAAGGTGATATTACCTTTGATATTAATTTAAGTGGTACGTTTAAGAAGACTAATTCCAATGAAGTTATCCCGCTGAAAGGTGAAGGTTACGATTTTAGCCCAATCATGTACTTCTACTTCAAGGGACGTCCCTCAGTGGCTGGTGAACGTGGAACCAGCATACCCAGGTCATTGCCTTTTCCTACAAGAGATTATCCGGGCTACACAACGACCACTAACAACTCTTGCTGTGACGGCGGGACATGGTCTGTTATCCAAGAGAACAATGTTCTTCATGTAACGATTTCCGACTACAAGATTGATGGAGTGTTTCCGCGTAGTCATGATAATCCCGGTATCGTGGCAGAAAATTACTTTGACGAAAACATTGGCTTTATTTCCGTGGCAGATATTCGTATTGTTATTCCAAATTATAATATCCTGGCAGGCGGAACGAATGGGGAGTATGATGACTATATTGTGAAATGCCTCGGTGATGGCATTGGCGGCGCGGTAACGCTGACTGTTAATGAAGGCAATTTGTCAGCTGTATCTGCCAGTGGAGCACGGCTCGAACCTGCAACGGACACAACAGAAGAAAACGTACCCGGTGTTAACAATCAAATGATTCAAAATGACGATGCAAGGGACATCAGTCTGGAATTTGGAAAGAAAGGTTCGGCCCCTAACTTAGTTATTTATGTGAAAAGATTTGAAATGAACAATACTTCCTCATATACTGATGGGTGTTCTGGAAATGGAAGAGATTGGGCATATCAAGGTGCACCTATCGGCATTCTTAGTGGTGTTACAAGCGTCAATACCTTTGGTGAAGATCAAAACTATCTTGTTGGAATGGACACTTTTATAAAGATTGATGGCGATGTCATAAAGTTGGCTGATGAGTATCAGGCAACTGGTCCATTTGGGTCTATCTTAACACCAACGCTTGGTTCAGATGGTTTGGTTGATTATTATGGTCCTTTTCCTCGCTCTGTAAACAACGACAGTGATAGGGAGAAATTAACCAGGTACGAAGTTCTACTTGCTGTAAAAACCGATGGAAAAAACTGGACTAATGATGAAGAGATGCGTTCAACAACGCAGGATTCATCCATTTTGAAGTACTATAAAAATCTATCTGATGCTGAAGCAGCGGGAGTTATTGTTGGTGTACTGTTTCAGGTGAGAGGTGATATCACCTATATATATCCACGGTTTGGCTTGTTAGCTACGGTAGCTGACGATGCCGAAATAGACAGTACTGTAATGCTGACGAATACAATGCGGTTTTGGTCCCGCAGAGACTTGAATGAAATCAACGCCAGTTTGCCAGATGAAGATAAGATTGATGAGATTCCAGTACGTACCGTGGATTACGCTGGATATGCGGAAAGTGCGTATGCGGAACTTTACAAGGAAAACTCATATTACGTTCATCCGCGATATTATCGAACTGTGTATCATGAGGACGGAACAATATCCGGCGATTGTCGAGAGGGCGGGACAACCGGCCATATTGTCTATCAATACGGCGACACCCTCTACATCGCCGGTTACGAAACGAAAATCTCCCTCGACGTTGCCAATGCAACCGCCGGTTCCGATGGCACGCTGGTCTATAACCTGGATTCCGGCCAGTATGTGGCGGATTTTGCGCTGACCCCCACCATGAACCTGGGCAAGGTGCAGGACAACGCTACCGGCACGGTGCCGCTGACTTCGGTTACAGTAACACAGACACTCCCGGCAGGGCTGAGCTATATCTATGGCTCGTCTTACTGGGGCGGCACGTATGAAAGCGCGTCGGAGGCTGGCCGTCAGGGGACGGTGACCGACGGACTGCACTTGTCCGAAACCCGGCCCGTCAGCTATGACTACACCTACACCATCGCGGGAGAGAAGAAAACCGTTCCCATCGCGATCTCAACAAAGGTGCAGGAAAACATTGACGGCACCACGACAATCCAGTATGTCTTCGACAATGTTCCCCTGCTTGACAGCAGCATCGGTACGTCCGCCCTTACGGAGAAGATCTATTTCTCGACCAGCATCGCGCAAGGCACCAGCAACCAGTGGATGCTGGAGGAACAGGCGACGATCACCGGCGATGCGGAAAATCGTGCATTCACCACTGCCAATGGTAATCTGGCCATAGCGTCCATCATTGTGCTTCAGAACTCGGCTGAGGGCATCGGCGAAAAGGTCGACCGCCTGTACAACGAGATCGAAGGGGACCTGGGCTGGACGATCACTTACAGCAACAATGCCAGCGACGCACGCACTGACGCGCTGCTGCTGTCCGTCCTGCCGCGAGAAGGCTTCGACGGCACCTATGTTCTTTCGGACTGGGCGCTGGATGTCTCCGCAGATGCCTTCACCCAGGAGGTTCTGGACACGCTGAAGCTGTACTACTACACCGGCGATCTTTCCGGCAAGGATGCGGGCGATTTCACCCTGGCCGACATGACTGCCGAAAACGGTTGGACTGCGGTTACGCTCAAGGTGCAGGCTGGGAAGCTCGTGCCTGAAAGCTATCAGGGCTTTGATCATGCAACCGGCTGGTGTCTGACAGGTACATTGCCAGCCAGCAGTGTTTTCTCCGTGTATCAGGGCGTCACGCCGGATGGCAACACGGCGGGCAACAGCTATCAAAATGTGGCTTCCTTCCGGACAAAACTGGGCAATGGCCTTGCCTGCTACGCGTCCGTATACGTCATCGGCCGCGAGATCTCCGGCGTGGCGTGGTTCGACGCCAACCAGAACGGCCTGCGCGATGAGGACCAGAAACAGCTGCTCGCCGGTGTGGAAGCGACCCTTGAAAAGAAACAGGACAACGGCGAATATGCTGCCTGCACCAATGTCAAGGGCGAGAATGTCGATGTCATAACGACTGAGGCCGATGGTACATACCGCTTTGAGAATCTGGCAGCGGGCGAGTACCGTGTAGTCTTCGGCGGCAATGTGCTGAAAAACTACAGCACGGTGACAGCATTCCAGGTTGATGATTCCGAAAAGAACAACGATGCCGTCATTGCTGGTGGGCAGTATGTCATCCAGGATATATCGCTCAGCAGCATCGAGTCAATCAACCAGGGCACCGTTGCCCTGGAGCAGTACCAAGAAGTGGTCGATCACCAGGATATCGGCCTAATTCAAAATGGCGATCTGACGATCAGCAAGACGGTTACGGGTGATATCACGGAAGCTGAACAATCGCGTGCATTCAGCTTTACACTGAAACTGACCTTAGACGGTGCGGCCATAACCCAGCAGCTTACAACCGCCCAAGGGCAGACGCTGACAGCCCAAGATGGCGTGTACCCCTTTACACTCACAGCAGGTCAGAGCATAACGATCAAGGATCTTCCTGCAGGCGCTGAATATTCAGTGAGGGAAATTGCTGTTGAACATTATACAGCCACGAAGGAAGAGTTTGCTGAAACGATTGTCTTTGCTGCGGAGAATAAGGCAGCCTTTGAAAACCACTATCAGCCGGATGAGGCTTTGTTTGCTGCGTCTGTCACCAAGACGATCACGGGCAGAAGTGAATCTGGAAAGGACTTTGAATTCGCACTGAAACTGCAATCCGCCGTTCCTGAAGACGGCGTGAATATGAAGACAGGCGACCAGAAAAACACCACCATCACCGGTGCAGGCACGAAGACCTTTGACAACATCACCTTCACCCGTGCAGGCACATACACATTCGAACTGACGGAAGTGAAGGGCACTGCACCTGGCTATGCCTATGACGAAAGCATATGGATGGTGACGGTCACTGTAACGGATGAGGCAGGCAAGCTGACGGCTTCCACGGAGTATAGCAAGGTCGGCCAGGAAGGCACGGCCAGCAAAGCGACCTTCGAGAATGTATACAGCGCCACCGGCAGCGTGACGTTCGAGGGCCGGAAGCACCTGGAAGGCCGCGAGCTGACCGAAGACGACGTGTTCACCTTCGAGGTCAGGGAGACGGTGGAGGGCAAGACGAAGGTCGTCAGCTCCGGCTCCAGCGACATCTCCGGGAAGATCACCTACACGGAAATCCCCTACTCGCTATCTGACGTTGGCGTCCACACCTACACCGTGGTGGAAACCAGCAAGAACGGCGCGGGTATCACGGTTGCCACCAACACCCACACGGT
>JAFUOR010000033.1 GCA_017481825.1 Clostridia bacterium | reverse complement strand
CGTGCAGTACGCTCAGGACACCCGCTCCGAGCTGGTTCTGTCCGTGCTGGCCGGCAACCCCGTGTGCGAAATCGCCCGTATGTGGTCCGGCTCCGAGAACACCGTTCTGGCGCAGAACATCCTGCAGCCCCTGGACGAGTATGCCTACATCTTCGAAGGCGCTGACTGGATGTGGCCCACTGCCCTGTTCGGCCACAACTACTTCGTCAATGCCAACGTGTCCTTCAACCAGTACTTCCCCCTGGTGGTCAACCTGACCATGATTGAGCAGGTCGAGGCCCTGAAGGAAGAGGACGGCACCACCCTGTACCCCATGGAGCTGCTGGAGCGCGGCCAGTGGACCTGGTCCAACTTCAAGGACTATCTGGCCAAGATTGATGCCCACTACGGCAACACTCCCGCTCCCGAGGGCGCGAAGGTTTCCACCATCACTGCTTATGAGACCGACTACCGCTTCGCCGGCATGGCTGCCATGTACTCCAATGGCGGCGGTATCTACGGCGACGCTGGCGTGATCGCTGACTCCCAGGAGTCCATCGACGCCATCGCCTACATCAAGGAACTGCTGGATGCCGGCTACATGAAGGTCTGCGGCGTGTACGATGACCAGTGGACTCCCCAGTGGTGCGAGGCTGGCTACGACTTCGGCCGTGGCGCTGCCGTCTTCGCTGATTGCCCCAGCTGGGTCATCAAGGGCGAAGTTGACCACCTGACCGAGCGCGGCGAATCCGCTGCCATCATGCCCTGGCCGGCCGCTGACCGTCTGGCCAATGGCGACGGCACCTACTCTGCTGATTACAAGCAGGTCGTTTCCGTCGGCGATATCGACGGCGTGCTGAAGGGCATTGATCCTGAGACCACCAAGCTGGCTCTGGAATCCTACCGCACCTACTGGGAGACCTACTACTCCCTGAAGGCTGGCGTTGAGTCCATGGACGATTACAAGGCCGCCGTCGCCAAGGACGAGGCCACCAAGCTGGGTCTGGACATCTACAACGAGACCTACGGCGCGGGCGTGCTGAGCGCCTTCATCTTCAACTCCGAGAAGTGCATCCCCAACGACGTTGCTGGCAACCTGGGCATGCGCGATCCCTGGGATCAGATCATGGGCAAGGGCCTGGCTGGCGTTGAGGGCATGCCTTCCTACGAAGTCGCCATCAAGGCTAACCTGGGCGAGTTCTCCAAGGTCGTGACCGAGATGGAAGCCATCCTGGGCTCCACCGAGCTGAACGACAACCAGGCTCCCTCTGTGACCGCTTCCGGCACTGCTGTTGTGGCTCTGGGCACCGACGCTGCTACCATCGACTGGACTCAGTACTTCACTGCTGAGGACGGCTTCGACGGCGTGATGGATCCCGCTCTGGCTGCTTACGACGCTGCTGGTGTCGACACCGCCACCGCTGGTTCCTACAAGGTCAAGGCTACCTTCACCGACAAGGCTGGCAACACCGGCTCTGCCGAGGTGACCGTGATTGTGTACGATCCCGCCAACACCACTCCCCCCACCCTGACCGTGGTTGCTGAGCTGCCCACCATCGTGATGGACACCGACGCTTCCACCATCGATTGGACCACCTACGTGGAGACCGCGACCGACGCTTCCGGTCTGGATCTGAAGTCTCTGGTCACCGCCGACCTGTCCACCCTGGATACCTCCGCGGTTGACACCTACCCCGTGACCCTGACCGTGACTGACTACGCCGGCAACACCGCCTCCGTTGATATTCAGGTCGAGGTTATCTTCGAGTAATGGACACAATCTGGTAACATACACCTAACCTCATCGGGCGGGCGTTTTGAAGGCTGATGCCTGAGAAGCGCCCGCCCCTTCGCATCCATCGCAATCGCATGACTCTACGCCCATTGAGTCACCGTTGCATGACGCAGGCGCTTGACCCCGGCAATCCCGCACGATGGCCGGGAGGGAGCGCCTGCCGATCATCCATCGCTCCATTCTGGCGGCGCAGCGCATGTGCCTGCGTCGTGCAGCGATGACGCCATCTTTCCCAACAAATTTGCAAAAGGGGTGACAAGGCCCGTGACCAACAAAAAGAAGCTATTGATCGCGCTGGCAGCTGTTGCCGTAGTCGCCGTGATCCTCCTCCTGGCGCTCACAGGCGGCGAAGCAAGACAATATGCGGTTCCTGCCGCTGTGTCGGTCAACGCACGCGAAAGCACCTATCAGGCCTACCTTGACCAGCACAGCTACGCTGGCGCACTCTCCGGCGCCGAGATCCCGGTGGATGTGTTTACCTACACCACCAGCGAGACCTCCAACGCCATGACCCTCACCGAGGGTGTGGATACAGGTGATACCGGCGTCATCACCTGGCCCTTCACCGTCGCAGAGGACGGCTTCTACAACCTGGAAGTCGGCTACATGGCGCTGGCAGGCACCACATCCGATATCCAACGCCGCGTCCTCATCGACGGCGAGACCCCCTACGAGGCTCTGACCCAGATCGTCTTCAAGCGCATCTGGCGCGACGAGGATATCCGTCTCAAGAACGAGAACGAGATCCGCCCCAACGCCGACGAGGTGTATCAGAAGCAGGTCGTGTTCCTGGAGGACTATGACCGCCGCAGCGGCGCACCGCTGATCTTCTACCTGACCGCAGGCGAGCACTCGCTGTCCTTTGAAGCTGTGAAGGAGCCCATGGAGGTTCTGTCCCTGACCTTCAAGGCTGCTCCCGTGCTGGACAGCTACGAAACCGTACTGGCCCAGTGGCAGACCGATGGCAAGGTCTACGCAGGCGAAACCATCATCGGCCAGGCCGAACGCCGCGCCCCTGCCGAAGGTCAGGAGGCCACTGCACTGACCGTTGCCAACAGCACCTTTGACATTCTTAAATCCTCCCCTGCCATCACCGTGCAGAAGAACTACTCTGACGCGGCGTTGGAGCCCTATCATGCCTGGCACATCCTCTACCCGACCATCGGGGCGAGCAACTGGGCGCAGCCCGGCGACGCCATCACCTGGCAGGTCGAGGTGCCCGAGGACGGCCTCTACGCCCTGACCTTCAAGGGCCGTCAGACCTCCCGCGGCGTGACCAGCTACCGCCGCCTGTCCGTCAACGGCGTGGTTCCCTTCGCCGAGGCCGAGGTTGTCGGCTTTGGCTATTCCGGTACGATGCAGAACTACACCCTTGCCAATGAGCAGGGCGAGCCGTACTACGTCTACCTGCACAAGGGCGTGAACGACATCAAGCTGGAATGCGTACTGGGTTCCATCGGCGGCGTGCTGAGCGAGGTTGAGGAATCCCTGCGCAACCTGAACGCGCTCTACCTGGCCACCATCCAGATCACCGGTCAGGTACCCAGCCAGTTCATCGACTACGAGATTGCTAAAAAGGTTCCCGCCTTCGTCGATACCATGCAGGCGGAAAGTGACCGTCTCTTCGCCCTGGTTGACCAGATGGTCGCCATCACCGGCGAAAAAGGCGAGAACACCGCCATGCTGGAGAAGATGGCTATCCAGGCGGAAGGCCTGGCTGCCGATCCGGAAAACATCGTCGAGGAGCTGAGCCAGCTCAAGAACAACATTTCCGCCCTGGGCACCTGGATCGTAAACATCTCCACCATGCCGCTGGAGCTGGACAGCCTGATGCTGTCCAAGGACACGGCTTCCCTGCCCGCGCCCACCGAAGGCTGGCTGCAGGGACAGATCGCAGAGGTGCAGCGCTTCTGGTCTACCTTCTTCCATTCCACCAGCGCCGTGGTCTCTGCCGACTCTGGTGAAAAGTCCGCTTCCATCAAGGTGTGGATGGCCTCTGCCGGCCGTGAGCAGGCGCAGATCATCCAGAATATGATCGACGAAACCTTCTCCCCCAACACAGACATCGCTGTGACGCTGCAGCTGATTCCCACGGACGTGGTGCTGCGTGCTGCACTGGCCGGCAACGGCCCCGATGTGGTGATCGGCCTTGCGCAGGCCACCGCTCAGGACTTCGCCATGCGCGGCGCGACGGTTGACCTGTCCCAGTTCCCGGATTATGAGGAGTATGTGTCCCGCTATTCCGAGGGCGTGCTGCGCTCCACGGTCTATGGCAACGGCGCATACGGTATCCCCGAGCAGGTCTCCTTCCAGATGCTGTTCTACCGCGAAGACGTGCTGGAGGATCTGGGCCTGACCGTTCCCACCACCTGGGATGAGATCATGGAAATAATCCCCGTCCTCAACCGCGAGAACTATGAATTCTACATGCCCTCCACCCGCGTGGCAACCGGTCTGAACGTGTTCCAGGCGATGGTCTACCAGAACGACGGCGAGATCTACAACGGCGAGGGCGTCGATTACGGCATTTCCTCTGCACTGTATGAGGATCAGGCCATGGAAGCCTTCAAGTGGTACACCGACCTGTTCACCGTACACGGCCTTGAGGTGCAGGCTGACTTCTCCAACCGCTTCCGCACGGGCGAGATGCCCGTGGGCGTGACCGACTACGTGACCTACTGCACGCTGGAGATCTTCGCGCCCGAAATCAAGGGCCTGTGGAGCTTCTCCTCCTTCCCCGGCTCCGTCAAGGAGGACGGCACCATCGACAACACCTATGTCTGCGACACCGTCCAGACCGTCATCATGAACGGCGCGGACAACAAGGACGCTGCCTGGGAATTCGTCAAGTGGTGGAACGGTACCGATCAGCAGGTCTCCTACGCAACTACGCTGGAGGCCATCATGGGCGCCGCTGCCCGCTATCCTGCGGCAGACCCGAACGTGATCGCCCGCCTGCCCTGGTCCAACGCCGAGCTGGAGCAGCTGCTGAACCAGTATGAGCATCTGACCAGCATGCCCGCCGTTCCCGGCTACTACATGAACACCCGTATGATCTCCTACGCCTTCGAGGACGTTGTTGCTGATCTGGCGAATCCCCGCGAGACGCTGTACCTCAACATCCGCGACATCGACAAGGAGCTCACCAAGAAACGCACCGAATTCGGCCTCAATACTGCAGAATAAAGGAGGGAGACACGCATGACAACTGCTAACAAGCTGCCCTTGGGCGCGGCGATGAAGAAGTATCGCAATCAGTATCTCATGGTGGCGCCCTTCGCCATCGTGTTCATCCTGTTCACGGTGCTGCCGGTCGCGGCTGCCATTTTCCTGAGTTTCACGTCCTTCAACATGACCTCCATGCCCGAATGGGTGGGCCTGGGTAACTACGTCACCCTGATCGTCGAGGACGATGTGTTCCTTACTGCCATCAAGAACACCCTCGTGTTCGCCATCCTCACGGGCCCTCTTTCCTACATGATGTGCTTCATCTTTGCCTGGCTGATCAACGAGCTGCCGCGCATCCCCCGCGCCATCATGACGCTGGTGTTCTACGCGCCCTCCATCTCCGGCAATGTGTATCTGGTGTGGAAGCTGATCTTCTCCTCGGACACCTACGGCTATGCCAACGCCTGGCTGATGAAGCTCGGCATCCTGCAGGAGCCTCTCTACTGGCTCACCACGGAAGCCTACATCATGCCCATCCTGATTGTCGTCCAGCTGTGGATGAGCCTTGGCGTTTCCTTCCTGTCCTTCATCGCAGGTCTGCAGACCGTTGACCGCGCGATGTACGAGGCGGGCGCGGTGGAAGGCATCAAGAACCGCTGGCAGGAACTGTGGTACATCACCCTCCCTGCGATGAAGCCGCAGCTGATGTTCGGCGCGGTGATGCAGATCACCAACTCGTTCTCCGTATCCCAGATTTCCCTGGATCTGGTCGGTTTCCCGTCCGTCAACTACGCGGGCCACACCATTATGACGCACCTGCATGACTTCGGCAATCTGCGCTATGAGATGGGCTATGCCTGTACCATCGCCGTGTTCCTGTTCCTGCTCATGCTGTTCTGCAACATTCTGGTGCAGAAGGTTCTGCGTAAGATCGGTTAAGGAGGTGGCGTTCAAATGGCAAAGAAAAAGAAGAATCTTTACCCCCAGCCGCCGAAGAAGACCGGCCTGATGGCCTGGCTGCGCCGCAGAAAGCTGCGCACCCGCCGCTCATTGGCGGTGGATATCGCACTGATGATCTTCCTTGGCGCGTTCGGCCTGTTCTCCCTGTTCCCGCTGATCTACACGGTAGTCTCCGCCTTCAAACCCATGAGCGAGATCTTCATCTTCCCGCCCAGGCTGACGGTGGACAACCCCACTCTGGATAACTTCTTCGACCTGAGCTTCATCCTGGAGTCCTTCGATGTGCCCCTCTCCCGCTACATCTTCAACACCGCCGTCATCACGGGTCTTGGCACCCTGGGCACGGTGATGCTGGGCAGCCTGGCTGCCTTTGCGCTGGCGAAGTACACATTCCCCGGCAGCAAGATGATGAGCGAGCTGATCGTGTACGCGCTGATGTTCTCCAGCGCCGTAACCGCAATCCCCAACTACCTGATCATGACCTATCTGGGTCTGGTTGACACCTACTGGGCAGTCATCCTGACGGCCATCGGCGGCACGCTGGGCCTGTACCTGATGAAGAACTTCATCGGCCAGATCCCGGACAGCCTGCTGGAGGCTGCCACCATCGACGGCGCGAACGAGTTCACCATCTACTGGAAGATCATCATGCCGCTGTGCAAGCCGGCGTGGATCACCCTGATCATCCTGTCCTTCCAGCAGATGTGGGGTACCACCGGCGGCGTGTTCATCTACTCCGAGGAGTTGAAGCCCGTGTCCTACGTGCTTTCCCAGCTGGTCTCCGGCGGTATCGCCCGTACCGGCGTGTCCTCGGCGGTTTCTCTGATCATGATGACCGTACCCGTGGCAGTGTTCGTCATTTCCCAGTCCAATGTGATCGAGACCATGTCCACCTCGGGCATGAAGGATTAAGGAGGCATACAGATGATGAAACGGTTTTCTGTGCTCATGCTGGCTGCCTTGCTGATCCTGTCCAGCACCGTTGGCCTGGCCGCCGACGGCACCAGCAATGTATACCAGGGCTATACTTACGATTTCTTCGGCAATGTCAAATCCACCCCCGCCCCCTTCGTGCTTTCCCA
The DNA here is from genome assembly GCA_017481825.1 of Clostridia bacterium. Lineage (GTDB taxonomy): Bacteria > Bacillota > Clostridia > Christensenellales > Aristaeellaceae > UBA11524. The sequence continues at coordinate 8,274 of JAFUOR010000033.1, read as the reverse complement.
GGTGATCAACAGCGCCAATGTCGCCAAGATTGGCCGTACCATCGAAACGGTGACCGACGTCTGTACCGCCGAGGATGGCCGCATCTTCATCGTCGACAAAACGACCAGCATCATCTACGTTCTCAACAGTGATGGCAGCTACAACACCTTCATCAAGAACATCAAGGACGAGAACAAGAAGAATGCGCAGATCGACGGCGTCAACGTGACCCTCTCCGCACCCGAAGGCGTGTTCTACCACGAAAAAGCGGATGAGCTCTACGTCTGCGACACCGGCAACCAGCGTGTTCTGGTGCTGGACGGCGCCAATAACTACACCTTCAAGCGTGCGATTCTCCGCCCCGAAAACATGACCGGCGAAACGGAGTTCAAGCCCTCCAAGGTGACCGTTGACAGCGCAGATCGCATCTACCTCGTCGTGCAGTCCAGCTACGAGGGCATCATTGAGCTGAACGAGGACGGCACCTTCTCCCGCTACTTCGGCGTCAACGAGCCCCAGGTCAACATGATCGACTTCCTGTGGAAGTCCATCGCCTCGGACGAGCAGAAGGAGAAGATGGGCAAGACCTACGCCCCTGCCTTCAACAACGTAACCCTGGATGGCGAAGGTTTCGTCATGGCCGTCACCAGCGATTCAGCCTCCGCCCAGATGGTGTTCCGCCTGAATTTCGCCGGCGCGAACGTTCTGCGCGCGATGGGCAACACCCCCGTCATCGGCGATATCAACACCACCAACCCCTCTGCCTTCGTGGACATCGCCGTGAAGCCCTATGGTACCTACGCCCTGGTGGACAAGACCAACGGCCATGTCTTCCTGTACAACTTCGACGGCGAGCTGCTGTGCGTCTTCGGCAGCAAGGGCAGCGCGGTGGGCCAGTTCAAGACCCCCAGTGCCATCGCCTGGCTGGGTGATAAGCTGATCATCGGCGACAGCGACCTGAAGTGCGCCTACGTCTACGAACCCACCGAATTCGGCAACGCCCTGCTCAAGGCTGGCGAGGCGTACTACAATGGCGACTGGGACGTGGCCACCGCTCACTTTGAAGAGGTGCTGCGTCTGTGCGCCAACCTGGAGACCGCGTATGTCGGCATCGGCAAGAACCTGCTGATGCAGGAGAAGTACGAGGACGCAATGTACAACTTCAAGCTCGGCAACAGCCGCGAGTTCTACTCCCGTGCCTACAAGGGCCATCGCAGCAATGTGATGAAGGAGAACTTCTGGGTGATCGCAGTGGTGGCCGTGGCCTTCATCGGCTCGGTCATCTGGTCGGAAGCGGCCTATCATCGTAAGCAGAGGAGGTCGAGCAAATGAAGCTTGTGACCAAGGATAAACTCAAGTACTGGGGTTATTCGCTGATCCATCCCTTCGATGGCTTCTTCGAGATCCGTTTCCGCAATCAGGGCAGCCTGCTGATCGCAGCCCTGCTGCTGATCGCCTATGCGGTGCTTTCCTGCCTCAAGTTCCAGTACACCGGCTTCCCCATGAATTTCAACAACATCGACGAGATGGACGCGCTTTCCCTGTTCATCTCCGTCATCTCCGTGGTCGTGCTTTTCACCGTCAGCAACTGGACCGTCACCACGCTGTTCAACGGCAAGGGCAAGATGAAGGATATCTTCATCGTTGTCTGCTACGCCATGACAGTGCTCATCATCGGCGATGCGCTGGTGACCTTCGCCAGCAACTTCGTCACCACCGAGGAGGTCATGATCCTTACCTCCGTGCAGATTCTGTGCTATGTGTACTTTGTCTTCCTGGTGGTGGCAGGTCTGACCACGATCCACGAGTACGGCTTTGGCGGCAGCATCGCCTCGATCATCATGAGCATTGTGGCCGCTGCGATCATCCTGTTTATCGGCATCCTCATCTTCACCATGCTGGAGCGTATGATCAGCTTCTTCTCCAGCGTGTTTGAAGAGCTGATGCGCAGGCTGTAAGGGGGTGCACGCAAGATGATGGAAAAGTTCAAGAATTTCTACGGCGCGCATCCGATCAGCTGGACGATCATCGCACTGGTGCTCGTGATCGCGATTGCCGCACTGGCTTACTACTTCCCCGCCTTCAGCCTGCAGGCTGCACCGATCCCGCAGCATGAGAACACCTCCGCTGCCAAGGGTGAGGCTATCCCCGTGGGCGGAACGGTCACCGTGGCGCAGGCCGACGGCCGCACCCTGGCCCTGGACACCGAGAAGCTCATCCTCACCCTGACGGATGACGCGACCGGCCGCGTCTGGTCCTCCGCCATGGACGGCGCCGCGGCCGACAATTACGCGGCCCTGTCCCTGCTGGAAGTCACCTTCCGCGGCGAGGACAATGTCGAGACCACCTGGAACACCTACCAGAATTGCGTAGCCTTTGGCACCTACCAGCTTTACCAGATTGAAAACGGTGTGCGCATAGAGCTGAATGTGAACGAAGGCAACTCCAAGGTTTACCTGGAGTACCTGCCCTCCCGCTTCCCCCAGGAGCGCTACGAGAACTTCATCCTGCCTGCCGTGGATAAGCTGCTGGCGGATGGCGTGATCGACGAGGCAGCCCACACCCGCTACCTGGACATGCTCAACCAGTGCTACCGTCTCAATCCCCGTGCCGAGGAGCACAGCTACGATCAGTTCTTCAGCGGTGTCAGCCCCGCGCCCTCACTGCGCGATGCGCTGATCAACCTGACCAGCCTGATCGGCTACACCCGCGAGATGCTGATCGAGGACTGCGCTGTGTTCGGTACGGTTCCGACCTTCCATGAACCCGCCCAGTTCGACCTGACGGTGGAATTCACCCTGGACGGCGGCGATCTGGTGGCCCACATCCCCACGGATGAAATCACCACGGGCAATACCTTCTACAAGATGCAGCGCATTGCCCTGCTGCCCAACTTCATGGCCCTGCCCGCCAGCGCGGACAACGACGGCTTCTACCTCACCCCCGACGGCTCCGGCGCGCTGCTGCGGTTCAACACCTTCGTCGGCAGCATGACCAAGTATGACCGTCCCTACATGGACAACAACTACTACGCCGACTACTACTTCCAGTCCGAGTACGCAGAAGAGCTGCGCATGCCGATCTTCGGCGTCATCAACGGCGTGGAACCCTCGACCCAAGGCATGCTGGCCATTATTGAGGATGGCATGGACACCGCCAATCTGCACATTGCCCTTGGTTCCACCACGGGTGTTGGCAAGAAGGCGACCTACACCGGCACCAACAAGGCCTATGTGTCCGTGGACACCCTGGAACATGCCAGCGTGAAGATCAACGGCGCCTATGCCGACAGCAGCCCGACCTACGTGGCTGACTCCGGCCACATCGCCATGGACTTCACCGTCCGCTATAAGCCCTACACCTCTGCTGTAACCTACTACGACATGGCCATGAACTACCGCGACTACCTCGCCGAAACGTCCGGCAAGGAGATCACCGCGCCCGAAGGACCCACCACCTACGTGGAGGTCGTTGGCGCAGTAACGCTGACCGACCGTTTCGCCGGTGTTCCCTATGACAACACCATCTCCATGTCCACCTACCAGGATGTGCAGGCCATCGTCGATGCTCTGCCCGCAGGCACGGTCATCCAGTATGACGGCGCATTCAATGGCGGCATCATCAGCGAGCTGAACGACGGCGCCCGCCTGGTGAAGGAAAACGGTACTGCCGAGGAACTCAAGGCCCTGCTGGATGCGGCACAAGCCAAGGGCACCCGCCTCTACTGGCAGGTAAACCTCTCCCGCGTGTACGACAATGGCCGCAGCTACGTACCCTACTTCCACGCTCTGCGCGATTACAGCAACACGGCGGCGGAAATCTACCTGTACACGCCCGATACGGCCATGTTCAACGGCCGTTACGATCCCATCCGCGCCTACACCCGCATTTCGCCCAAGTACCTGCCCTACATTACCGAGCAGTTCCTGAGCGATCTGGCGGCGCAGGGGCTGGAGTTGGATCTGGCCATCGGCGATCTGGGCCATGACGTGTTTGCGGACTACCGCTACAACAACGTGATCAATGCGGTGCAGGCAAACAACTTCGTGGAAAGTGCCCTGAATGAGCTTGCTGCCAATGCCGCGCTGACGCTCAACGACGCATCCTCCCAGGTCGCGCCCCTGGCGGATTACGTGACCAACGTGTCCCGCACCTCCAGCGAGTACGCCTCCTTCTACTCCACGGTTCCCTTCCGTCAGCTGGCGCTGTCCGGCCTGACCGCTCTGGTCGGCGAGGATGTGAACCTCAACTCCCGCAGCCTGGACTACTACCTGCTGCAGGCGGCGGAGCTGGGCATGAGTGTGAAGTACACCGTGACGGCTCAGAACCCTGACATCCTCAAGTCCAGCCACTTCGAGGCGCTCTACGCCGCGGACTGGACCGAATGGCAGAAGGAAATCCTCGAGGCCTCTGAAAAGTGCGCCGAGCTGCGCACGGTCATCGGCGGCCAGCAGATCACCAACCACACCATGCTGGCTGCGAACGTCTTTGAAACCACCTACGAGAGCGGCGTACGCGTCATCACCAACTACACGGCTCTGCCCTATGAATCTGCGGACGGCGTGGTCGAAGCCGGTACCTATCTGCTCGTCCAGGAAGGAGGCGCCCTGTGAGACTTTCCTATAACACAAAGCGCAAGCTGCTGGGCTTCACATTCCTGATCCCCTTCATCCTTGGCTTCCTCATGTTCTTTGCCAAGCCGTTGTACGAAACCTTCAAGTATTCCTTCAACAAGATCACCATCGACGAAGTTGGCAACATGGTCTTCAACCCCGTGGGCATCCAGAATTACATCGACCTGTTCACCACCGAGGTGTCCACCACAAGCACGCAGATCCTGCGCGTGTTCGCCGATGAGAACACCAATCTGCTCATCGATGCGCCGCTGATCACGCTCCTGTCGCTGTTTCTGGCGCTGCTGGCCAACCGGCAGTTCAAGGGCCGCGCCGTCGTGCGTATGATCTTCTTCCTGCCCATCATTCTGGGTCTGGAGGTCGTGACCGACATGATGACCATCACTACCGGTACCGACACGCTGCAGACCGGCGGCCTTTTCGCCGAAAGCTTCGTCGCCCGGATGCTGGTGCGCTACACCTCCATCCCCATGATGTACCTCTCCCCCATCATCGAGTTCGTGGAGAACATCTTCAACATCATCTCCCGCTCCGGTGTTCAGACGCTGGTATTCCTGGCTGCGCTGCAGTCCATCAGTCCCAGCATGTATGAGGTTGCCAAGATCGAAGGCGCAACGGGCTATGAGACCTTCTGGAAGGTCACCATCCCGACGATCCTGCACATCGTGGTCTTCGTGGTGATCTACACCATTGTCGACGTGTTCCTCACCAGCCAAATCGCCCAGGAAGCCTACTCCTTCGCCTTTGAACAGAACAAGATCGGCGTCGGTTCCGCCCTGTCGGTGGTGTACATCTTCAACGTCCTGCTGGTGCTGGGCATCGTGCTGCTGTTTACTCGAAAGGTGGTGTCCAACAATGGCTGATAAGGAGCTTTTCGTCCCAACCAGAGATACCGTTGCGACGCCCCCTCCCGGCGGTAAGCGCAAAAAGCCCAAACTCACCGCGGATCAGAACATCTACCTGGCCAAGAAGCAGGTCAGCAGCTTCAGCCTGAATCTGGTGTCACTGGTGCTGATCCTGGGATTGTGCTTCGTGATCCTCTACCCCTTCCTGCAGCTGGTGCCGACAGTCCTGTCCGCCCTGGAGGATCTGGGCAACCCCAACGTCATCTGGATCCCTGAGGAATGGTCCACCCTGTCCTTCCAGGCGGCAGCCCGCATGACCATGCCCGAGGGCTTCATGACGATGGTCAAGTCCATCGGCTTTGCCCTGCTGCTGATGGTCATTCAGGTGTTTGTCTCCGCCATGACTGGCTACACCATGGCCCGTGTGAAGTATAAGTGGGGCACGCCCCTCATGTTTGTGCTGGTGGTGCTGGCCTTCCTGGTGCCCCGCCAGTCCCTGCTGCTGGCGCAGTACATCTACTTCTCGAACTTCGACGCCATGGGCGTGATGGATCTGCTCCATGCCATTTCTCCCAGCATCGCCGATGAAATCAACCTCATCGGCAATCCCGTCGCCCTGTACGTGATGGCGCTGCTGGGCTTTGGCGTGAATCAGAGCCTGATGATCCTGATCTTCAGCCAGTTCTTCAAGAACATCCCCAAGGAGCTGGAGGAGGCAGCGCTGATCGACGGCTGTGGCTTCTACCGCACCTACTTCAAGATCATGGTACCCAACGCCATCCCGGCGATCGTGATCGTCGCGATTCTGTCCTTTGTGTGGAACTACGGCGACACCTACTACACCCGCTACTTCGACCCCGAAGGCGCACATCTGGCCAGCGAACTGGCGACGACCTTCATCGACGCCAACAAGCAGACCCTGTTGACCCGCGTGCAGACCTGGTACAGCGTTCCCGTGACCACGGACATGACCTTCGATGCACTCAAGCAGGCCGGCGTGCTGATCTTCCTGGTGCCCCTTGTGCTTCTCTACCTCTTCGCACAGCGCTGGCTGGTTGAGAATCTGGAAAACTCCGGTCTGGTTGGCTAAGGCCTTCTTCCCGGGCAATACAGTACCCAAACCCATCTCCGCCGCCGGACACATTGGCCCCACGCCGGTGTCCGGCGGCATTTCTTCAAGGAGGAAGAACCATGAAGATTCCTTTCCTTTCCCTCCTGCTGGCACTGGCTCTGCTTTGCACCAGCTGCACATCTGTTTTTGCGGAGGTCACCATGAAGATCGACGAAACAAAAACATACCAGACCATTGAATCCTTTGGCACCAGCGGCGCGTGGTGGTCGCAGTATGCAGGCCTGTGGGATCAGTCCTATCAGGGAACACTGCGCACCAACCGCCAACGCATCGCAACGCTGCTGTACGATCCCACCTACGGCATTGGCCTGACCAACTATCGCTACAACCTCGGCGCAGGCTCTGCTGACAGCGGCAACGGTGACTATACGGATGTGAACCGTCGCGCGCAGTCCTTCGAGGTCGCCCCGGGCGAGTATGACTGGACGAAGGATGAGGGCGCCATGTGGTTTGCGCAGGAGGTCACCCGTCTGGGCTGCGAGGAGGTCGTGCTGTTCTTCAACAGTCCGCTGGAGCGACTGACCAAAAACGGCTGGGCGCATCTGACTCCCGGCGGCGAAAAGAGCAACATCGACCCCGAGAACTACGACGAATGGGCCGTCTACGCCTGTGACGTGGCGGAGCACTTCATCGAGCTTGGCATTCCGGTCAAATTCATCTCCCCCATCAACGAGCCCCAGTGGGACTGGACCGGTTCTCAGGAGGGCTGCCACTACGAGCCCACGGAGATCGCAGCGGTCTACGTTGCCTTCCTGGAGGAAATGCAAAAGCGTCCCGCCCTGGCAGGCGTTGAACTCTCCGGCCCTGAAAGCGGTGAATGGGGCGGGCAAGCCACCAAGTACGTCAGCGCCCTGCTCAACAACCGCATCCTCAGCGAGCACTTCACCGCCATCGACTGCCATTCCTACTGGACGAACACCCAGACGAAAATCTCCTTCAAGAACTGGATGGACGTGCAGTATCCGGACGTTAAGCTGCGCATGAGCGAGTGGTGCGAGATGGTCAACGGCTCCGATTTCGGCATGGACAGCGCCATCGTTCTGGCCAAGACGCTGCAGGAAGATCTGACCATCCTTGACGTGGTGTCCTGGGCCACGTGGGTAGGCGTAGCTCCCGGCGGCTACCATGACGGCCTTATCTATGCCAGCGAAAGCGGCGATGGTGAAGTCTCCATCGTGCCCGTCAAGCGCCTGTGGGCCTATGGCAACTACACGCGCTACATCCGTCCGGGCTTCACCCGCGTGGATGTTTCCGGCAATGACAGCCTCCGCCCCGTAGCCTTCATCGGCGAAAACGATGGCAAAGAGCAGCTGGTGATCGTGCTCATCAACGATCAGTTCTCGGCGCAAACTGCGATACTGGAGGGTGATTTCAGCCAGTATTCCTCCATGACTGTGCACGAAACCTCCAACTATCGCGATCTGGCCCGCACCTACTCCGGCGCAGTGGACACCAGCGTGAGCGTACCCATGCAGAGCGTCATCACCATCGTCCTGAGCAAGTGACGCATCAGGCTTCCCATAACGGGAGGCCTCTTTTTATGCCGCTTGAATTGTCAAGTCAAGTGCAACAGCTGATTGAAGAAAACTTCAAAGGGAGATCTCCAGCCGAGGCATTTGCGCGGACGAAGATTGATTTTGTTGGTAAAGGCAGCGAAGAACGCAGGATCGAATGATTCCAAGT
>JAFUOR010000163.1 GCA_017481825.1 Clostridia bacterium | reverse complement strand
GCCGGTCAGCAGTGCTTCGTTCGCCAGGGGGGCGGCAATGGTCTGGTTGACCTCCTGCAGCGCGACAACGTCCGGCATTTCTTCCAGCACGCCGCGCACAAACTGCTGCAGCTTCTCCTCGTAGTTCGTCTCCACCAGAGAATGGGTATTGAGCGTCATGATTTTCATGAGAATGCCTCCCTTCGGGAAGGGACGGCGCAGCAGCTCGCCGCGCCGCCGGGGTTATCAAAGAATGTCGTTGATGTCGGACTTGATTACGTCTGCCTTGGGGCCGTAAACTGCCTGGATGCCATTGCCCTTGACGAGCAGGCTCATGGCGCCCTCCGCTTTCCATGCGTCCTTATCTGCAACCTTTGCAGCGTCCTTGACGGTGACGCGCAGACGGGTCATGCAGGCGTCCACCAGGGTGATGTTCTCGCGGCCGCCCAGCAGCGCGATGATCCGCTCCGCCTGGCTGCCTTCCTTGCCGGTGGCCACGTTCTGCTGTGCAACGGTCGCAGACTCTTCGGCGCTCTCGTCGTTGTAGTTGCCCAGACGGCCGGGAGTTGCAAACTTCATCTTGCCGATCATGAAGTATGCCACGACAAAGCCGATACCGAGGAACACTACGCAGGCAATGATGAAGTTGATGATATCACCGCCCAGACCAGCCTTCAGGCTCATGGGTACGCGGGTCAGGAACTCCAGGTTGCCAAAGGAGTGCAGACGCAGGTCAACGAGGCCCGCCAGCGCGAAGGCACAGCCCTGCAGGATCGCATACACAATATACAGCGGCAGAGCACAGAACATGAACATGAACTCGATGGGCTCCGTCACACCGGTGAGGAACACCGCCAGCGCGGTGGACACGAACATGGAGCGATAGCGCTTGCGCTTGTCGGGATCAACGCGGCGGTACATCGCCAGTGCAATGCCCATCAGCAGGCCCGTCGCACCAATCATCTGACCGACCTTGAAGCGCGCGGGAATGACGGTCGCCATCAGGTTCTCGGCGGCAGCCACGTTGCCCGCATCCTTGAAGTTGATCAGATCGGTCACCCAGGCCAGCCACAGGGGGTCCTGACCGTAGACCATCGTACCCGCAGACGCGCCGGTCTGGATCAGGTATTCGCCGCCGAAGGAGGTGTAGTTCATGGGGATGGTGAGCATGTGGTGCAGGCCGAAGGGCAGCAGCAGACGCTCCAGCGTGCCGTAGATGAAAGGTGCCAGAACGGGGGAGGTCTCAGAGGAATTGGCGATCCAGACGCCGAAGGCATTGATGCCGGACTGGATCAGAGGCCAGATCACAGACAGGATCAGGGAGATCACCACGGAGTACGCAATGACCATCAGGGGCACGAAGCGCTTGCCATTGAAGAAGGCCAGCGCATCCGGCAGCTTGCGGAAGTTGTAGAACTTGTTGTACACCACGCCGCCCACAAAGCCTGCGATGATGCCGATGAACACACCCATGTTCAGCGCAGGACGGCCCAGTACCTCGGTGAAGTAATTCTCCACCAGCATCTCCTGGCCAAAGAGGCTGTGCACCACCGCGCCCTCAGTCGTGAGCATATCACTGGTCACGCCAAAGACGGAGCCGGTGATGCAGTTGATGAGCACGAAGGCGATGATTGCCGCAAACGCGCCGCCTGCGCGCTCCTTGGCCCAGCTGCCGCCGATGGCCGCAGCGAACAGGATATGCAGGTTGCCAATGATGGCCCAGCCGATCTGCTCCATGGTCGCGCCGATGGTCATGAGGATCGACACATCCGCACCAGCCATCTGGATCAGCTTGCCGATGGAGAGCATCAGACCTGCTGCGGGCATGACCGCAATGACGGTCATAAGCACCTTGCCCAGCTTTTGCAGGAAGTCGAAGTTGATCTTCCCCTTCTTTTCGGGCGTCGCCGGTTTTGCATCTTCTTTCACAGCAGGCTCTTCCACCGCGGGCTCTGTCACCGCAGCTTCTGCATCCTTCAGGGTGATCGCAGCGTGTTGACCAGCCGTCACATGGGAAGTGGCAGGGCAGAGCTGTTTTTCATCCGCGCCGTCGCAGATGATGACAGGCGTAATGGTATTCAAGCCTTGCGCCTTGATGTATTCCAGGTCGATCTCAGCCACCAGATCGCCGACCTTCACCTTATCGCCCTCCTTGACGCAGGGCTTGAAGCCTGTGCCCTTGAGGCCCACGGTGTCCAGACCCACATGGACCAGGATTTCCAGGCCATCATCGGAGGTGAAGCCGTAGGCATGGAGCGTCTCGGCAACCGTAGAGATCTCGCCGTTCACGGGGCTGTACAGCTTGCCGTCATCGGGAATGATGGCCACGCCATCGCCCAGCACCTTCTGGGAGAATACCTCGTCCGGCACTTCGCTCAGCAGTACGGGCTGTCCGCTCAGTGGGGCGATGACCATTTGCAACTTGTTCGTCATGCTGGTTGTTCCTCGCTTTCATCGTTTGCATTGAAGTTGCATAAATTTTGCATATATAATGTACCAAATTTGCGCAATTGTTGCAATGTTCTTTCTGGTATATAGCACAAACCGTCGAATTGACTAAATTCACAAGAACGAAAACGATGTAAATTTGTGAAACATTGTGCAAAATTTACGCAAATGACAGCGCAACTCCGTGAAAACACATTTGACAAATTCGACATCTTTCGCTACAATATGTCCCAGAATGCACAAGTACAGCATTAACCAAGGAGAATCAGCATGGCAGTAACGATCAAGGATGTTGCAACGCTTGCAGGCGTTTCGCCGTCAACTGTTTCACGCGTATGCAACGACAATCCATCCATCAGCAAGGAGACACGCGACAGGGTTCGTAAAGCCATGCTGGAGCTTGGCTATGAGCAAGCGATTCCGATAGAGGAGCCGATCACGCCCACATTTAGAATGATCGGCGTTGTACTGCCGCCGTCCCCACGTGAAACATTTGAGAATTCCTTCTATCTGGAGACGATTCGCGGAATCGGGCAGGTATGCAACCCCAAGCAAGTCATTTGCACAACCATCACCGGCCGGGATGATGCTGAGATCCTCCGTTCGATCCAGACACTTCACCAGACCGGACAGGCGGACGGATTCATCATGCTGTATTCCAAGAAGGACGATCCGGTTGTGGAATACCTTTGCGAGCATGGCATCCTGTACGTCATCATCGGAAAAGCCAATGCACTGGCCAGCCAGACGATTTGTATCGACAATGATAACCTCCTGGCAGGCCGGGAGGCGGCTGAACACCTCTACCAGATGGGGCATCGTCGCATTGGTTATGTAGGCAGCGGCGGCAGCTTCCTGTATTCCGCGGATCGCAAAGCAGGCTATCAGCTCGCTCTGCTGCAGCATGATCTGCCTGTCCGTCAGGATTATGTAGTAGAAATGGAAAGTCTGCGGTCAGACAGTCCTTCCGCACTGGAGCAGCTGCTTTCTCAACCTGATCGTCCGACTGCCTTTGTTGTCAGCGACGATCTCCTTGCTGTTGGGCTGGAGCGTATGTGTGTGCAGAAAGGGCTTCGTATTCCCGAGGATATATCCATCGTATCCTTCAACAATTCGCTTCTGGCCCAGCTGGCTTCTCCCCAACTGACCAGTGTGGATGTGAATTCGTTCCAGTTGGGCTACGAGGCTGCCGCGCAAATCCTCAACCACGCCGACAACCCGAATCTGATGGCAACAAAGATCGTTGTCCCCCATCGTATTGTTTCAAGGGAGAGCTGCCAGCAGCCGAAGGGGCTTGCGTGATTGAAAGCTCATCCGCTCGATATGAGGATACTTTGAGAATGATCGCGCAGGCATCATGAAATGTCGGCGTAAGGTTCCGATTTTGTCCTTTGGCTTACAGTCGCAGTCTGTTGTGTCTTTGCAAGATGCAACTGCGCTCTGATAGACTCCCTCTGCCTCGGCTCCTCGCCAGCCTTGATAACTGTATCAACACAGTAACGGATGCGCTCAATCAGATCAGGATCAACGTTCTGTTCTGTCAACGACGCACGAAGCTGTTCCCGTTCATCATGCAGCTGCTGCAATTCATCAGCGATGCGATCATGATCTGCGGCCTTGATGCCATTGGCGTTCATATACCGCACAGCCTTTGCAAACTCGTTCAGCTCCTGCTGATGCTTCTCTGCATACTGCTTGCGCATGAAGCCGAGTCCCTGTTTGCTCTTGTCGGAAATCGGTTTGAGCCGCTGGAATGTCTCCAGATGTTTGAGCGCAGTTTGCTTCTTCCTAATAGCCTTGCCCACGCCGTCAAGCTGGGTGAGGCTTTCTTGCTGTTTTCCAACAAATTCAGCGAAGTCCTGCAGCGTGCTGATGCCAGCTTCCTGCATGAAGAACTGTACTTGTGCCGCGAATTTCAGATCGTTGATACCAGCCGTCTGCATTGCCGTTTTGCCCCAGTCTGCACGACCAGCCCTGCGCAGATTCTGGAACACCTGGATGTACTCCATCACCGACGGCTGATAGGGCTCAGGCTTCATGATTTCTGCTGTTGTGCGGATGGCCTCCGCCAGCCACTTTTTCAGCGACGCCAATCTCGTTTTCAATGATTGCAACACACGGTTGAATTGCTTGATTTCCTCGTTGTACTGACCGATTTCTGTGCGGATTCCTTGTTGCTCCAGATAGGTAACAACAGGGCCCATATGGACGGTGGGAACCAGATCAACGCCCTGCCTTTCATAGGAACGGAGATCAAGTCGTACGTCTTCGCCAGCACGTTCCAAGTAACGATTGGTAGTGTCGGCCCACGCAGCACGCCACCGCTCGCAGTTGCCGGGATCATCCCAATCTGTAGTGCGCACCTTGTAGGATTTATAATCGCCGCTGGGCAGCTTAATCCGATCGCCGTTTTCATCCAGCACATAAACACGTTTGCCCTTGGGGAGCCACTTGCCGTGTTCGTCCAGCGCGCGCATTGTCAGCATAACATGAACGTGTGGATTACCATCGCCCTTATCGTGAATTGCATAGTCAGCGATCATGCCACGGGACACGAATTGCTCCATGCAATATTCACGTACTAATGGCTCATACTGATCGGCAGGCAGTTCCCTTGGCAGCGCCATAATGATGCCTCGTGCCAGTTGTGCGTTCCATTGCTTTTCGGATGCTTCGAC
>JAFUOR010000162.1 GCA_017481825.1 Clostridia bacterium | reverse complement strand
CCGCTGGCTGGCACTACGTCAAGCGTTTTGCCATCCGCAAAGACGGAATGCTGCTGCCGGAAGCCCTGGGCGGCTCCAGCACCACGGGCATGAAGTCTGCTTTCCGCTTCAACGCGTCCTCCGGCGTTCGCTGCCTGTGGTGCTTCGGCGCTTTGAACTTTGGCGGCAATGGCGGCGTTGCCTACGCGTATGGCAGCTACGGTCCTGGCACTGCGCACTGGTACGGGCGGCCTCGGCTTTCTGGTGCTGGGAAAAAGCGGGGTGAATGGGCGGCGTAAGCCGCCCAGAGGGGCGAAGGGCCCCTATATTGACTGAATCTCCTACCTGTGAATGAAAAGGAACCCGAAAGGGTTCGGGGTTTTATGGCATGGTCTGCTTTCAACTTCAACACGTCCTCCGGCGTTCGCTGCCTGTGGTGCTTCGGCAATTTGAACAATGGCGGCAATGGCGGCGTTGCCTACGCGAATGGCAACAACAGTCCTGGCAATGCGAACTGGAACGAGCGGCCTCGGCTATCTTTGGCATTACCAGCCTTTGGGTTGGTAACGCAAGGCAGGAAGTCCTGTCTAATATGCCATAAAGTCCTCCGCGTGAAAATCGACTAATACCAGCACGGCCGAAAGGTCAGGCGCGGCGCATCGGCGACCGCGTGGGGTGAGTAGTAGAGAGGTCTGCCTGATTCGTAAGGCGTGATCTAACCGAAAGCCCCTGAGTCCAAAAGAAAACATCAGGAGGTGTATCGAGATGGCGCGGTTATACAATCACCTTACAAGCGATCTGGCCTACTGCGCTGTATCGAAATGCCTGGAGCATAAATGGCGCAGGAACGATGTCCAGACCTATATCGAGGAATGGACGGGGTATTCCAGAAAAGAGCTGTACGCAGATGAGATCGCCCACAAAGGACTGTCCGTCGGCATGAAGTACAACATCATCTGTGAGCTTGCCTGCGCTGCGGAGGATATGGTGGACGGGATCATGCACGGCATCGACCCAGATCTCGACCCCGTATCCGTCCGCGAAAAACCTGATGGTGCTACTGGTAAAATACGCCGCATTGCATATCTGTGTATGCGGCATCAGGTATTAGGGCATTTGGTCAAATTGGGGATCGAGCCGCTGCTGAATGCGCGGCTGCTGCCCACGCAACACGCCAGCATACCAAGCAAAGGCCAGACGGGCCTTGCAAGGCAAGTCGAACGGATGCTTAACCGCAAGCTGGGCATCAAAATGTATGTGAAAACAGATTGCACATCGGCCTATGCGTCGGTGATGTACAGCCTTTGCATCGACCTCATCAAGAAAGAGATCCCACGGGCGAAATGGATCCTCGCTTGTCTGCGAGTGCTGGAACGCTATGCGCCCGACGGCCACCTCATCATCGGTGGTTATCTGGACGCATGGCTGTTCAACTTTGTAATGAGCTATGCGCTGCGGTATGTCCTCAGCCTCAGTAAGAGCCGCAGGGATAACAAATACCCTCTGGTGATCCGCGCTGGTACCTTCATGGACGATATGGTGCTGATGGGACGGTCGGAAACAGCTTTGCGGCAGGCGGTGAAAAGCCTGACCGACTGGCTGCAACGAACATTCCACATGACCATGCGCACCACCACGGCCATCATCCGGCTCTACACCGTGGAGGAAGAGAAGGAACATAAGCGCAGAGCGAGGCCGGCGGCGAGGGGCTGCCCAAGCATCGACATGGGCGGCTACCGCATCCACCGCAGCCATATCACCATCCGCAGACGCAATGTCAAGCGCATACTGCGCTGCTTCACCCGTGCCTGGACGGAGCTGCAAGCCACCGGCACCATCAAACGCCAGAGGGCTATGCAGATCATCAGCCGCAACGGCATGGTGAGCAACACCGATGCTTACAGGCTATGCCATCAATACCATGTATACGAGTTACTTAAGGTCGCCAAGCGCGTGCAAGCCTATTGGCTCCGCGTGGCCGACCGAAATAGGAAGGAGAGATTGAATAATGCTGTTAATCAACACCGAATCCACCGTGAAGCCCTCTGCCGTGTTGCTGGAGCGGCTGGGTGACGGAAGTGCCAATGTGCGTCTTGCCGACAACATCCGCGAGGAGGCACGTGAGGGTGAGAAGGTCATCGTCTACGATGAGGTGGTTTTCACCCTGACCGCCGACCGCAAAGAAACCGCCGCTGACATCGAGGCCGAGTTTGCCGCCTGGTGGGCGTATGGCTCCGCACCGGAGGAGGCCGAACCCACCACCGAGGAACGCCTGGAGATCGTCGAAAGCGTCCTGATGGATCTGATTGGAGGTGCTGTGTGATGTTTGCACTCATCAAGCTTAAGTATCGTATGCGCCAGCTCACCGCCGCCCAGGTGTGGGCGTTTGTGGATGACCGCATGATTACCGCCGCCCAGGCTGTGAGCATCTGCGGCCCGAGGCCGGTGGAATGAGCATGATGGAGGAGCTGTGCCGCCTGCTGGAAGAGTGCGCCCACATCATCCGCAAGCAAGCGGAGTTGCTGGCAATGCACGGGATCCAGACGGAGGATGGGGAGCTGGAGAGGGCAAGGGCAAGGATGCTTTCCAACCCGATTGGTGACTCAAAAATCGGAGCCATGGTTAGTCCATGACTCCGATAATCCCCTCTGCTCTGAGTCTAAACTCAATGAGGGATAGTACATAGGGTGGGCAGCTACGTTTGCCGGACAGCCAATCTTCGAGGGTGCGCAAGGGGACACCAAGATGGTCAGATAACTGGCGTTGGGTAAAGCCGGATGCGGCTTTGATTTCGGCGATGGTCATTACAGGGAAATCTCCAAGTATCGTGCGAAATGGGCGCGGGTCATAAAGGTATAGTCAAAGCCCTCATCGACGGCGAAAGAATCTTTGTCGGTGTAGTACGTTGCCATGATCGTATTCTCGGCATTGTCTGCGTCAACGTACACGCGATACTTGCCACCACGGCCTGCTGCAAAATCAGCGGCTTCGGCAGCCGTAGCAAATCCATTGTGGCTATCAAAGATGCAGCTATCATTGGACAGGGAAACGTTGTAAAGCTTCATGGTGTACCTCCATACCCGGCAGCGTTTCCTGCCTGCGGCTATCTCTTGACTATATAATACCACGCATTGCGTGGTTTATCAACAGTATTTTCAAAAAAATTGGAAATAAATCGAAAATCTAATAACCCAGATTGGTGACTAAGGAGGCATGACCATGTGCAATGATAACCGTTGTATCTGCTGCGGCGCCCCGATCCCGGAGGGGCGCCAGGTCTGCCCGGAGTGTGAGGGAGGTGCGGTGTGTGAGCAGGATCCTGATGGATACATTCCTTCGGAGCGTTGACGCCATCGCCGATGAGCGGCCTGAGTATCAGCTGGGGCATGATGGCAGCGACGGCAAATGCGACTGCATCGGCCTCATCATCGGCGCGATCCGGCGCAGCGGTGGCAGCTGGGACGGCATTCATGGCAGCAACTACGCCGCCCGGAATGAGATGGACTATCTGCTGCCGGCGACCGATCCCGACGACCTTAACGTGGGCGAGGTGGTGTACAAGGCCGCCATGCCCGGGCAAACCAACTACAACCTGCCCGACCGTTACGATAAGGATCCTGACAAGCGGGACTATTTCCACATCGGTGTGGTGCGCAGTGTGGATCCACTGCGGATCGTCCATTGTACCGGTCCAGGCATCGTGGTCGATACCAAACTGGGCAAGTGGAACTACCGCGGATGGCTGCGCAAAGTCAGCCAGGAAGGAGAAGAAACTGTGAGTGAGATCCGTACGGCCACGGTGGCCGCCATGGAGGGCAGCACCGTGAACCTGCGCCAAACGCCTGGCGGTGCGCTGCTGGATCGCGTGCCGGTGGGCGTCACGGTCACGGTGGCAGCCCAGCAGGATGGGTGGAGCCGCGTGCACCATGACGGCCTGACCGGCTGGATGATGAGCCGCTTCCTGCAGATGGAGGGCGAACCCGCTGCGGCGGACAAGCCCGCCGGCGACATGGTGACCGTTACCATGCCCAGGGAAATGGCCGAACAGCTGCGGGATCTGCTGGCCGATGGCGTTGGGTGGGGGTGATACCAGTGGGGTTGACGGAAATTGCAACATTTATCGGTGAAGTGACCATTCTGATCGGCGCCATTGCGCCGGTTTGGGCTACGATGCGCAGGATCAAAGAAGGCACGAAATGCCAACTGCGCAGCGAGATGCTGCGGATCTACTACCACAATCGTGAGAGGCGGGTCATACGCCAGTATGAGTATGAAAATTTCATTCTGCTGTATGAGGCTTACAAGGCTCTGAAGGGTAATTCCTTTATCGACAAGATCTGGGCTGAAGTGCAGGAATGGGAAGTTGTTTCCTGAAAGGAGGAAGAAGGACATGGAGCAGAATCGTTTGCTTTCCCCGGTGACGCTGGCGGCGATCGCCGCGCAGGTGCTGAGCATCCTGGTGCTGGCCGGTGTGATCGACACCGGCGTGAGTGAGGCCATCGAGGCTGTTGTTGTGGCAGTGTTGGAGCTGCTGACGACCTTCGGTGTGCTGAACAATCCTACCAGCAAAAAGACTTTTTGACGGAAAGAGGAGCCCTGCTGAAAGGGCTCCTCTTTTTTTGTCTTGACAATATTTCGTTGTGTGTATATAATGTAATTACACATAATCAAAGGAGGGGGAAGCGTGAAGGGCGTGAGAGGTCGGCCGAAAATTGCTGAGCCGAAAAGCAAACTGCTACAAGTGCGCATGGATGAAAGGATGATGCAACTGCTGGATGAGTGCGTGGAGCGAAAGCAAGCGACCCGTGCGGAGATCGTGCGGGAAGGTATCGTGTTGGTCAAGGAATCGCTGGAGAGAACGGAAGTGCTAAAAGAAAAATACGACTGATGATGATCTTGGCGGATAGCATCAGTCGTATCGTGCATCAGATGAGCCTCCGATGTACACTGTTATTTTAGCATACAGGTTTCCTTCTGGCAAGACAAAAAGGAGGAATGTATGTGAATGGTAACGCTTTTGAACAAATGAAGAATGGATTCCTGGTGGAGTTGGAGCGGTGTATGCCTGGGCTGGATGGCAGTGATGTGGCGTGCATCCTGGGCGCATTGGAGCGGGCTGCTTTTCCGTATGAGGTGCAGCTGAAGGAGGTTGCGTTGACGGCCTATGTGGATCCTGTGCCGCAGCTGCTGAAGGTCTATCTGGCAGTGAAGAAAACGGAGGGGCTTGCGGCTGGCACGCTGGAAAACTACAAGAGGATCCTGACGCGGTTCTTCCTGTGGGTTCGCAAGCAGCCGGCTGAAGTGGTATCGAATGACATTCGCATGTTTATCTATGAATACCAGCTGCAGCATGGGATCAGCGACAGGACGCTGGACAAATACCGTGAGATTATTTGCTGGTTCTTCAGCTGGGCGCATATGGAGGAATATTTGCAGCATAACCCTGGGCGTGCGATCAAACCTATCAAGCACGAAGTGCGGGAGCGTCAACCTCTGAGCCAGGTTGAACTGGAATATCTGCGCATGGCCTGTGAAACAAAACGGGAACGGGCAATGCTTGAATTCATGTATTCGACTGGCTGCCGTGTGACAGAGCTGACGACTGTTAAGCTGGACGACATAGACTGGCGCAAGGGCACAGTGCATCTGTTCGGTAAGGGGAAGAAGCATCGCACGTCGTTCGTGAATGCAAAGTGTGAAGTGGCTCTGAAAGAGTACCTGAAAACGCGGGATGATGATTGTGAATATCTGTTTGTAACGCAGCGCAAGCCGTATCGCAAGCTAACCAAGTGTGCGGTGGAGAAGGTCGTGCGACTGCTGGCAGAGCGGTCGAAGGTGACCAAACATGTGACGCCGCATGTGTTGCGTCACACAACGGCGACAACGGCTGTAAACGCCGGAATGCCCATCGAGGACGTGTCGAAGCTGCTGGGACATTCGTCGCTGAATACAACGTTGATCTATGCAAAGGTAGCCACGAACCGGGTGCAGACGGAGCACCTGCGCTGCGTGGTAT
>JAFUOR010000161.1 GCA_017481825.1 Clostridia bacterium | reverse complement strand
CCTGCACGCATCTGCCAAGGGCTATGAGTACATGGCGCAGGGCGTGATCTGGCGCAATGAGCGCCTGGCACGGAAGGCCGGTGATTGATGATGTGTGTGAAGGCCATTACCGTGCGCTTTCACCTGTCGCACCCAGCTGAAAAGCAGGCGTGGGAAAAGCTCAATGCCCTGCGAAGTGAACGGCATCAGTCGTTCAGTCAATTGGTTGCAGAAGCTGTCAATGCTTGTGGCACGGAGGGGGTACATCTGTCTGGCACTGAGAAAATCGAGCTTGTTCAGGAGATCACAGAATCGGTGACAAGCAGGCTTCAGCAGATACTTCCAGCATATCTCGCCGGATACTCCGCTGGAGCGAACACACCAGTTGCTATAGCTGTGCCGCAGACGAACACCGCGCCGTCGCAGATCGCCACACCACCCACCCAACAAGAAAACGATGATGGGATGCCTGACTTCGGCGACAGCTGCATGGATTTCGACTTCATCGGCGGCTGAGTCGGTGCATCAATCTGCCGCACATTCCATGATAACTGCATCAAAGTGATGCAGCCCCATCTATGAACACAACGACATCTGCATCAGAGTGGTGCGTACTTGCATCACTCTGATGCACCACAGGAGGAACATCATGAAGATCAACATCGACGAGCTGCTGGCAAATATGCCGAAAGACCCTGACGAGCTGAAAATTGCTCAGGAGCAGCACAGGAAAATTATCGCTGACAACCGCGAAAAAGAGAAGCAACGGAAGGCTCGCACCCACCGGCTCTGTGAACACGGAGCCATCCTGGAGGCCTGCTTCCCTGAGACCATCCAGATGGACAGCGCCCAGTTCTCTGCCTTCATGCAGGAGCTGGCGGCTGGCCGGTGACCATGCAAGGGGCGTTCCGGGGGTAACCTCGGGGCGTCCCCAACAAGAATAACCACGAAGTGCGCACTGATACATACGTCGGCCCGTTGGCCAATGTATGTCGTGCGCCCTGCTGGGCAACATTGCGGACTTCGCCGCGATGGGGCAAACCCCATACTCCAAGAACGATGCTCCCACGGGGAGCCAACAAAGGAGAAACGAATGGACTTCTTTCATTGGACAACCAAGATAGTTTCGCGGAACAAAGGCCGTTCTGCAGTAGCCGCGTCTGCCTACATCAGCGGCACCAAGATGGAAAACACTTGGGATGGAGTTACCCACGACTACACACGCAAGAAGCACGTTATCTACACAGAAGTGATGCTGCCGCCCAATGCACCACAGGAATATGCGGATCGCAGCCTTCTTTGGAACAGCGTTGAATGGAACGAAACCAAGGCGAACGCACAGCTTGCCCGGTCGATTGAGTTTGCGCTGCCTGCCGAGCTAACCCATGCGCAGAACATAGCCCTTATTCGCGATCTTGTGCAGAAGCTGTTTGTGGACAAGGGCATGTTCGCTGATATTGCCTTTCATGATAAAGGTGACGGCAACCCACACGCTCACATTCTGCTGACCATGCGTCCGCTGACACCAGATGGCAAGTGGGGCGACAAGAGCCGCTTGGAGTACATCCTTGACGCTGACGGAAATCGCATCCCTGCCAAGCAGAAAGGCCGCTGGAAAACCCGCAAAGTTAACACAACCGATTGGGACAACCGTGGCAACGCCGAACGCTGGCGCACCGCTGCCGCCGATGCCATCAATATAGCCCTGCGTGACGCTGGATTCACGCAGGGCTTTGTTGATCCCAGAAGCTATGCGGATCAGGGTGCGCAGCGCATTCCGATGATCCACGAAGGGCCGGACGCTCGTGCCATGGAGAAGCGCGGCATTCCGACGGAGGTCGGCGAAAATAACCGCGCAATCCGCCAGGAAAACAAGCTGCTTGTCCAGCTGGAAGCACGGCTTGCCCGACTGAACGCATGGGCGCAGTATGAGAAAAAGAAAGACGAGCTGCTGATTGTACAGGGCGAGGAAGTGTCCAGGGAGAGCCTGCGGTACAAGCTCGCGTCCAACATCCTTGCCTCCACCGTGATGCCCAATCGCAAGGATCGCCGCCTGCGCGACAGCACGGGGTTGCTTGCTGTCATGCAGGAGTACGACATCACGGATGCTGCATCCTGTCTTGCAGCAATTCAGACGGTCAATACGAAATTCTATGGCTTGAAAAGCAAGAAGAAGGAGAATCATGATCTCACGCTTGAGCTGAGCGTCCGCATCGGCGCTTATGAGAAGTGGAAGAAATATCGGAAGAATTACCTTGCGTGGGAGAAACTGCCGAAAGCCAAGCGCGGCGATTTTGAACGTAAGTATGAATACGAGCTCCGGCAGTACCGGGATGCTGGTGCTTCATTGCACCGCTGGCAGGTAGACGGCGAAAAGATCGACTACAAGTGCTGGAAGCAGGCACTGGAATACCTGAACAAAGAGGGTTTCATGCTGGACTACCAGATGCAGGAGATGAAGGAGGAAGTGCGCCGGCTGGAGGTTGTGAAGCGAGAATTTATTCAGGAGAATAAGCGGACGAAACCGGAGAGGTATGAACGGTAAGTGATGCGATCCCCTAATAATGTTAGGGCCTTGCTATCTGTATTGTGTCATTGCGCAGGGCATCATTAAGATTTGATGCCATCGTGAATCGACCGAATATATTCCGGGCTTGTCCCACAACAACCGCCAACCAAATTAGCACCTTGCTTGATGCAAGACCGTACGATGCGTGCAAAATACTTGACGTCCACCGGGTATCTACCCTGCACAGCACGTCCGGCGTTCGGTTTGCATAACAATGGGACCTGCACATGTTGGCGTAGCTTGGCCATCAAATCCGGCAAGGTATCATCTGCAGCAATGCAGTTAATACCCACTGCGGCAGCGCCAGTATCCTGTGTAAGGCGGAGGGCATCTGCTGCCGCATGGCTGGAATACAACGAGCCATCCGATTTGCAGGCAAAGGAAATCATGGTAGCAGGGGCATTTTCTGCAGCGGCGGCAGTCAAAATAGCCCGCGCTTCCAATGGGTGCATCAGAGTTTCAGCCGCCAGCAAATCAGCTTCTCCCTCCACAAGGGCGGCAATCTGCCGTTGATAATCCGCTGTCATGCGTGCCAAATTGGCTGAGTCGGAAGTGTCAATGCAGCCGCGCAGCGTCGTTAGATTCCCGGCAATCAGGCAGTCAGGCGCAGCCGAGCGGGAAAGCGCAATCAGCTTACGATTGATCTCTTCCGTCTGATCGGCAAGCCCATGAGCAGCCAACACCATAGGCTGCGCTCGGAAGGTGGGAGCATAAATAATCTCGCTGCCCGCTTCTGCATAGGCACGCTGCAAATCTTTGATTACCTGCGGATGTTCAAGAATCCACGCTTCCGTGCAGCAGCCACGGGGCATCCCGGCAGCGATCAGCACTGTGCCGGTTGCGCCGTCCAGCAGGTGCACACCAGTGCCAAACTGTGATATAAACGCTTCCCTGGTCAGCAAGTCCACTCCTCCTTTTGATGTGTATATTGTACACCCGTGTTGCTTTTTGTACAATGTGTTTTTTTCATCTGACAAAATGTCGAAAACAAATTGACGGATGCCGCTGCAAAGCGTATAATGAATGCGACAAATGAATAGCCGGTGTATCTGCGCAGCGATGCGCGGTATGGCCAATGATGGCTGCATGGGAGGTCGGGCAATGCCCGACTAACGAGAGCGATTACTTGTAATCGCCGAGTGTAGCCAGCGCTGCCCCTTGGGCAGTGATGGCCGACCACAGGAATCGGATGAAAGTTCCGGGCTATCCCAGTAACCGTGAAGTTGACGAAAATGCGATAGAAGCCACTGCGAAAGCGGGAAGGTGCATGAGTAGAATGAGACAAAGCCGGGAGACTTGTTTACACCGTGAAATCAATCATTCCCCTGGGGGTGGGATATGCTATTTGGGCTGACCGGCCTTTTTTGTGCATGCTTGCGTCTGTGAATGCTGCATGCTTTGAAAGTGTACCGGCAGTCTGGTTAGTGTTCCTCAGGGAGGGACGCTTTTCTTTTTTGGAAAAGGCCCTCTCGCTGATTCATTTGATCACATTTGAGGAGGGACTACCATGTCCAAGAAGCTCGTTTCCCTGTTCCTGGCCCTGCTGATGATGTTCAGCATGACCGCCGTCCTCGCGGAGGACACGACCATCACCGTGACCGATATGTTTGGCCGCGAAGTGACCATCGAAGGCCCTGTGACCCGCATCATTGCCCTGGAGCCCAGCGATTGCGAAATGCTGTGCGCCATTGGCTGTGAGGATGCGCTGGTGGGCCGTGGCAAATACTGCGACTATCCCGCGTCCGTACTGGAGTTGCCCGCTGTGCAGTCCGGCGCGAACACGAACCTGGAGGAAATCCTGGCGCTGAATCCTCAGGTTGTTGTGATGAGCGACATGGCTCATACCACCGAGCAGGTGGAGCTGCTGGAGCAGAATGGCATTCGTGTCATCGGCACCGACGCCAACAGCATTGAGGAAGTGTATACCAACATCCGTCTGCTGGGCACCATCATGGGCAAGGAAGCCGAAGCGGAGGCTGTCATCGCTGATATGCAGGCCACCTTTGCGGACATCGCCGCCAAGAGTGAGCAGTCCGACAAGACCATCTACTTTGAGGTCATGCCCCTGGAATGGGGCCTGTGGAGCGCCGGCACCGGCACCTTCATGCACGAGCTGGCCGAGATCTGCGGCATGAAGAACGCTTTCGCGGATATTGAGGGCTGGCAGCAGGTCAGCCAGGAGCAGGTCATTGAGCGCAGCCCCGACTACATCGTGCTGGTGACCGGCATGGGCGAAACCGCCGTGGACGAAGTCATGGGCCGCGAAGGCTGGGAGAACATCACCGCCATTCAGAACGGCGCTGTGTACAACGCTGACTCCTATGCCATGACCCGCCCCGCTCCTCGCCTTGCGGAAGCGGTTGTGGATCTGTACAACTTCCTGAATGGCATCACCGAGTAAGGCTCATCAACCATCCGGGGGAACTGGGCGACCAGTTCCCCCTTTTTTGAAAAAATATGAAGAAGCTTTCTGAACATTTCTCCTGGCGGACATACGTCCTGTTTGTGGCATTGCTGATCGGCGCCATGCTGCTGTGCATCTGCGTGGGCAGCGTGTCCATCCCGTTGGGAGACACCGTCACCGCCCTGTGGAACAGTCTATGGGGGCTGGAAATCCCGACGGGCATTTCCAAGAACATCATCCTGAACGTGCGCTTGCCCCGGGTGCTGAACGTGGCGCTGGTGGGCGCGGCGCTGAGCCTGTGCGGCGCGGCCATGCAGGGCCTGCTGCGCAATCCCCTGGCGGACGGCTCTACCCTTGGCGTAAGCAGCGGCGCATCCCTGGGCGCGGTGCTGGCGTTGGCGCTGGGCGTTACCATCCCCGGCACCACCTACGGCGGCACGATGGTCATGGCGATGCTTTTCGCCTTCCTGTCGCTGGTTGCCATCCTCGGCCTGGCCTATGCGCTGGACAG
Source organism: Clostridia bacterium (assembly GCA_017481825.1). Lineage (GTDB taxonomy): Bacteria > Bacillota > Clostridia > Christensenellales > Aristaeellaceae > UBA11524. The sequence continues at coordinate 12,805 of JAFUOR010000161.1, read as the reverse complement.
GTCGCTCTCCACCAACAGCATCATCCTCATCGGCGTGATCTTCTCGATGTTCGCTTCCAGCGTCATCAACCTGGTGATCTCCTTCGCGGAGGACCACATCAAGTCCATCACCTTCTGGACGATGGGCTCGCTGTCCGGCACGAACTTCAGCCATTCGCGGATTCTGGCGCTGGCGCTGCTCATCTGCGGCGGAATCATCCTGCGCTATGCCCGGGAGCTGAACGCCTTCGCCATCGGCGAGGACAACGCCCGCCACATCGGCGTGAACGTGAAGCGCGTCAAGCTCATCATCCTCATCGCCGTGTCGGTGCTGATTGGCGTGTGCGTGTCCATTTCCGGCACGATCAGCTTTGTGGGCCTCGTCATGCCCCACATGGCGCGGATGATCACCGGCCCCAACCACAAGCGGCTGCTGCCGTCGGCCATGTTCTCCGGGGCGATCTTCCTGCTGCTGGCAGACCTGGTGGCCCGCACCATCCTGCGGCCCATTGAGCTCTCCATCGGCGTGGTGACGTCGCTGGTGGGCGCGGTGGCCTTCATCATTATTTTCTACCGTACAAGAAAGGCAAGGTGAGAAAAATGCTGAAGGCAAATCATATCACCGTGCGCTATGACGATCACGCGGTTGTGAACGATCTCTCCTTTGAACTGAAGGAGGGCCAGTGGCTGATGCTGGTGGGTCCCAACGGCGCGGGCAAATCCACGCTGATCGAGATTATCTCCCAAGGCGTGCCCTACACCGGCTCCATCGAGCTGGAGGGCAAGGACATCCGCCGCTACAAGCCCGCCCAGCTGGCCCGGAAGATCGGCGTGCTGGCGCAGAAGAACAGCGTCGGTTATGGCTACACCGTGGAGGAGGTCGTGGGCTTGGGGCGTTACGCCTACACGTCCAGCTTCCTGTCCACCCGGGACGACGGCAAAGACCAGGTGGAGCGCGCCCTGGAACTGACCGGCCTGACCGGTTTCCGCCATGCCAGCGTGCTGACGCTCTCCGGCGGCGAATTGCAGCGGACCTTCCTGGCGCAAGTGTTCGCGCAGAATCCGCAAATCCTCATCCTGGACGAGCCCGCCAACCACCTGGACCTCATCTACCAGAAGCACATCTTCTCCCTCATCAGCGAATGGCTGAAAACCCCCGGCCGCGCGGTGCTCTCCGTGGTACACGACCTGAGCCTGGCCCGGCGCTACGGCACCCATGCGGTGCTGATGAACCGCGGCAAATGCGCCGCCCAGGGGGAAATCAACGCCGTGCTGACCCCCGACAACCTCCGCAGCGTGTACGACATGGACGTGTACGCCTGGATGCACGAAATGCTGGAGCAATGGAAGTGATAACTTGGCAAAGCATAAGATTGCGGCCCGGGAAATTCTGAAAAGGCAAGGAAACTTCTGGCAGGAGGGCATGCCCCTGACGGAAAAGGATGAGTTGTTGTTAAAAATTCTGAAGGATCGTGCTGCAGAACTTGGCTACACGCCGCTGGTATCTGATGTGGCGGAAGCCTGCAGAATCAAAGGACGCTTCCGGTGCTGGCGGGATGCGCTCAAGGCAGCCGGCTTACCCTCAGAGCGTGATCCGGAGCAGGTAGCCCGGCGCATGGCAGCGAGGGCGGCTGCCAGTGAACCTCAACAGGTGAACAAATAGCGACAACGCCCTGACAATCCGCATCACTGTATCGCTGTGCGCGTGTCTATCATCGGTACTATCAGCTTTGTGGTGCTGGTTGTGCCTCGCATGGCACGGATAAACCCCGGTTGAAATTTTTGCTCACCAGCTCCGTTGGTGGTTGTCTTGCCATAAGGCTATACAAGCGAAGCCCCCGACAGCACTACTTTTCGCTGTCGGGGGTAATTCATGCTTTTTCGGCAGACACCATGCCTTTCGGCTGCCAGCATCCGCTGCGGTAGAAGAGGAGGGACATCGCTGTGGCGATCGACCAGCCGATGGGCCATGCACACCAGATGCCCGTTGCCCCCATGGCAGTGGCGGAGAGCGTCTTAGCCAGCACCACCCGCAGGATCAGGTCGGTAAAGGTGGCGACCATGAAGGGCTTCATCTTGCCCGCACCGCGCAGCACGCCATCCGCCACCAGTTTGGTCGATACCACAAAATAGAAGGGCGAAACGATTTTCAGGAAAGCCATGCCGGATTGCAGCGTTGCCTCAGTGGGCTGGTCCAGGAACAGGGAAACCAGCGTCCGGCTGCCCAGCAGATACAAAAGCGTCAGCGGTACGCAGAGCGTCCACACGATGGTCAGCCCCGCCCGGAAACCCTGGCGCACCCGCTCCGGCTTCCCCGCACCCAGATTCTGCGCCGTGTAGTTGGAGATGCCGTTGCCCAGGGTAGTGAAGGACGTGATCACCAGGTTGTTCAGCTTGACCGAGGCGGAATACCCGGCCATCACGCTGGTGCCGAAGGTGTTGATGGTGCTCTGAATCAGGATGTTGCCCAAGGAGATGAAGCTCTGCTGCAAAATGCTCGGCACTGCGATTCTGACGATCCTGCCCAGCAGCTTCCCTGAAAACAGCGGCGCATGGCGGGTGCCCTCCATGCCGCGCAGCCTGCGGAACACAACAACGACCGCCAGCAGGCAGGAAACACCCTGGCACATGAACGTCGCCCAGGCCACGCCTGCAACGCCCATATCAAAGGCCGTGACGAAGAGGATGTCCATGAAGATATTCGTCGTGGAGGACGCAGCAAGGAACCAGAACGGCGTTTTGGAATCTCCCAGCGCCGAGAAAATGCCGGTGGATACGTTATAGAAAAACACAAAGGGTAGGCCCAGAATGTAAATGTCCAGATAGAGCTTGGAGTCCGCCATCACGTTATCCGGCGTGTGGATCAGGTGCAGCAGGTCCTGGCAGAAGATCATGCTGCCCGCCATCAGCACCGCGCACAGCACGCCGGTGGCGATCAGCGTGGTGGTGACGGCTGTCTTCAGCTCCCGGTAGCGCTTGGCCCCGAACAACGCGGAAACGGTGACGGAGCAACCGATGTTGCAGCCAAAGGCAAAGGCGATGAAGATCAGCGTGATCTCATAGCTGTTGCCCACAGCCGCCAGCGCGTTCTCGCTGATGAACTTGCCGGCCACAAAGCTGTCCGCAATGTTGTAAAGCTGCTGGAACACGATGCTTCCAAACAGCGGCAGGCAGAACTTGCACAAAACAGACGTGGGATTCCCCACAGTCAGGTCCTTGTTCATGGATGGTTGCCTCTTTTCTTCGGATAAAGTTGCTTTTCTAATGCTGAATTGACTTTTAACGGTCGCTTTATTATAATGCTATGGTGGGTATGTGTAAAATATATAATTTGCATCTTCATCATATCAATTCAACATGGAGCGGCATATGAATATCAGTTACGATTATTACCGGGTATTCTACTACGTTGCCAAATGCAGAAATGTTACGCAGGCATCGCAGTTGTTGATGAGCAACCAGCCCAATGTAACCCGCACAATCAAGAATCTGGAAGCAGCATTGGGCTGCGCGCTGTTTGTGCGGAGCCATCACGGCGTCACACTCACGCCGGAAGGTGAAAAGCTGTTCGCGCACGCTGCTGTCGCGGTTGAGCATTTGGAGAGCGCAGAACGCGAGTTGGCGCTGGACAAAAGTCTGCAAAGCGGTACTGTATCCATCGGCGCCACCGAGGTGGCTTTGCGTTGCCTGCTGTTGCCCATTCTGAAACAATTTAAGCAGCGTTATTCCGGCGTACAAATTCGGGTGCTCAATTACTCCACGCCACAAGCCGTTGCCGCACTCAAGGACGGCCTGGTTGACCTGGCAATGGTGACAACGCCGGTGGATGTGCCCGGCGATTGCAAGTCTGTCGTTCTGAAGAGCATCCATGAGGTGGCCGTATGTGGAAAAGGATTTGCGCATTTGTGCCGCCGCGAAATCACGCTGGCAGAAGTGAATGAAAATCCAGTCATTTGCCTTGGACGGCAGACAAAGACCTATGAAATGTATTGCGACTGGTTCAGGCAGCATGGGCTGATGCTTGTACCCAGTATTGAAGCGTCAACCGCCGATCAAATTCTGCCGCTGGTGCGCAACGATCTGGGCGTTGGTTTTGTGCCGCACTTGTTCCTGCAGGATGAATCCGAACAAGCAGGCATCTATCGACTGCAGTTAAGAGAGAAGCTGCCCATGCGCTCTATCTGCTTGCTCAGGCAGAAAAGCCATCCGTTAAGCATTGCAGCGAAGGAGCTGGAGCATACCATTCTTTCAGCAGAATAAATGAAGAAATGCCTTGCGCCCGTCAAGCGCAAGGCATTTCCTGTTTCAAAGGGCTTTATAGCTGCCGTCCCCGCACAATACATAGCCCTTTCCGTTTGCAGTTTGAAAATCGTAGTAACTTCCTTTCGGCACGGCACAGCGCTCCATGATTGCCATCAACGTACCACCATGGGCAATGATGGCAGAGTCCTCCGCTTGCTCAGGGATGTTCTCAAAAGCAGAAACGCATCGCGCGGCAAACTGTGCCCGGCTTTCGCCGCTGGGGAAGGGCAGCTCCCCGCCGGAATCAATCCATGCCTGATAATCGGCGTTTCCGTTCAGCTCGGCGTAGTTCTTGTTTTCCCATTCACCGAAATCGCACTCGCGGAAGTCATCCACGATCTCCGTCGGAACGCTCGGATAGAGCAGTGCCGCCGTTTCCAGACAACGTTTCATGGGACTGACGAATACCTTGCCAACCGGCGGACAGACTTTGCCTTGCAGCGCAGCAATACCTTCCGGGCACAGAGGTTCATCCGTGCGGCAGCCGATGTAGCGGTGTTCCAGATTGCCCTGCGTTTGTCCGTGGCGGATGAGAATCCACTTCATTTGATGCGCACCCCGATTCCGCATACGCAGCGCGTCACCTGACCAGCTTCCTGTGCAATGACGCAAAGCGCCCTGCCCACCGCCTCGCGGAAGGCACGTTCTGCCGCGTCCATGGGCACTACGCCTGCACCGACTTCGTTGGCGATCACTACCGCGTCCGGGTGTTGGTTGCAGAACCACCGTGCAAAGGCGCGGGGCTCCTGGCCCTCGGTCAGCACCGCACGGCGGATGACTTCATGGAACCCAGGATGCAGCTCGCTCTGGGGATTTTCCTGCCTGGCCAGTTCCTCCTGACCTTGGTAAGCGCCACCAATATAGAGCTTGATCATAGCGCACCTCCGAATACAATCACCGCGATCAACAGCAGTTCTGCTGTCTGAACAAACCAGCCTGCCAAATCACCTGTGACCCCGCCAAAATACTTGATAGACATATGATGATAATACTGAGTCCACGTAACTGTCAGGCACAGGCAGGCCAGGCCCAGCCATCCGCCAAAGATCAGCCATACCGCAGCGCACAGCAACAGGTAGACGCCGCTGCTGACGGTCACCAACCGCTTGTGGGCCGCCCGGGCGAAGCTGTCCAGCATACCGTTTGGCCGTGCGCTGGGGAATGCCGCCAGCGTCCAGGCGCTCAGACTGCGGGAGACGACGAAGCACACCGCCAACATGAAGCCAGCGTGTGCAGACGTTTCACTGAGAGCGCCCGCCATCAGCAGCATATATCCCACACAGCCAATGACCGCAAACGCACCAACATGCGTATCCTTGAGAATCTCCAGCCGTCGCTCCTTCGTTTGCCAGGAGGCAAGCGCATCGCTGGTGTCCATAAAGCCGTCCATATGGATACCGCCGGTAACAAGGATGGGCAATAGCGCGCCCACCGCGCCACGCAGTACAGGGCCGATGCTCAAAGCGTCGCATAGCCAGAGCCAGCCCCACAAAAGAAGCCCAATGATCGCACCAATCAGCGGGAAGAAGCACATCGAATATTTGCGATTTTCTTCAGACCATTCCACTTGTGGGACGGGAATGCGCGAGTAAGTGGAAAAGGCAATACACAGCGAACGGATCACACGCATGGGAGTTCTCCTTTCACGCACACAGGGATGGAGTACACCACCTCCACCACGCAGTCAGCCAATTCAGCAGCCTGATGGTTGATCTGTGCCAGCTGGCGCAGATATTCCTGGGTGGACTCAGCATAAGTGATGCCGTCAGAAAACACGTCATTGGTGACCATCACCAGATGGCGACACTTTTCCGCCAGCATTTCCAACGCGGGGACGATGCGCCCCACATCGCCGCCGTCGAACATCTCATTGGCCATCAGGTTGACCAGGTCTTCGAGCAGCACGGTACTGCCCGCAGGGACGTCCGCCGCAGCCAGATCTTTCTCGCATTCCACAGTAATGAAACCCTTGTCCGCCCGCTGCGCCCGGTGGCGTTCCACCCGGCGGACAGATTCCTCGTCATATACCTGCATGGTGGCGATGTAGACGCGGCGTTCCTCCGGCAGGGAGGCGATCAGCTTTTCCGCCCAGGTGGACTTGCCGCTGCCACTGCCGCCTGTAACCAGTACGATCATGCTTGTTCCTCCTGCGGCGTATAGGCTGCCATGCCCAAATCGTCAAAGGTGTGCGGACCGTGGTAAACCTGCAGCGCCATATCCAGCAGTGGCAGCAGTGCCACTGCACCTGTGCCCTCACCCAGCGCCATATCTGCGTGAAGGATGGGCTCCACCCCCAGTTCCTCCATAATGCGAACCATAGCAGGTTCCCGGCTCATATGGGAGGGGAGCATGACGTCCGCCGCAGCAGGACATATACGGGCCGCCGCCAATGCAGCCACGGCAGAAATCACGCCGTCAATGATGATCGGTACGCCATGCTGTATACCGCCAAGGAACGCACCTGTCATACCTGCAATCTCAAAGCCGCCGACCTTTGCCAGCACATCAAGAGGATCGCTGGGGTCCGGCTGATTGATGTTCAGTGCACGGGTGATGGCTTCCCGCTTGCGCAGCAGTCCCGCGTCGGACAAGCCTGCGCCGCGCCCGGTGAGGACTTCCGGAGCGCACTCCAACAGCATACAGGCGATTGCCGTGGAGGCCGTGGTGTTGCCGATGCCCATTTCGCCGGTGGCGATGAGCTGGTAACCGCGTGTTTTCATTTCTCCCACCAGGGCAACACCGGCCTGGATGGCCTGCTCGACCTGTGTGCGGGTCATGGCAGGGCCCTGAGCCATATTTTGTGTACCCGCAGCAATGCGGCGGTCAATCGTGCAGGGAACGGCATTGAGCATACCCATGTCCACGGCGAACACGTCGGTATGGGAAACACCAGCCATCAGGTTGATGTTGGCAGTGCCATCCGCGATGGACTTTGCCACCAATGCGGTCACTTCACTGCCGGATTGACTCACACCTTCGGCTACCACACCGTGATCGGCACAGAAAACCAGCGCGCACCGTTTGTCGATGTGCACGTCAGGCGTATTCTGCACCCCGGCGATTTGTATGATCAACTTCTCCAGCTTGCCCAGGGAGTTCAGCGGTTTGGCCACATGATCCCAGCGGCGCTGTGCTTGCTCCTTTGCGTTCATGCGTCCTCCATATCAGACCGCTTCACCACATCAGCGATCTCACAGTAACGAGCCAACAGAATATCGTAGTTGTCTTTTTCATGGGGGAAGGTACAGGCTGTGCAGCTTTTACGGCCCTTTTCAGTGTAGGTATAGTTGCCGCCGCACTTTTTCCCCAGCGCGTACAGCGGACAGAAACAGAACAAACAGTTGAAATCTTCTTCACGAACGCCCTTATGGCAGGGGAAGTATTCACACTCCCTATTCTGGAAAAAGCGGAAGTGCTTGGTTTGTTCAGACATATTCACACCTCACAGAAGAATGCTGACCAGCAGGATCAGCCCCAGCATCAGTGTGCTGGAAACATACAGCAGCTTGTTGGCTTTGCCGATATCCATGCGCTCCACCGGACGGTCCGCGTCGCCAATCGTGGGCTTTTCCACCGGCTTGCCGAAATAATCATGGGTACCACCAAGCTGAATGTGCATCGCGCCTGCCGCCGCAGCCTCGCTCCAGGCGCAGTTGGGGCTCTTGTGGTTGGCGTGGTCGCGCCGGACGATACGCAGGGCGTTTTTACCGTCCATGCCAGTAAGGCGGGCTGCCAGACACATAAGCAGCGCCGTGATACGGGCGGGGATGTAGTTGAATATATCATCCAGCCTGGCGCTGGACCAACCGATGTCCCGATACTTCTCGTCCAGATAACCCACCATGGAATCGAGTGTACTGGCTGCCTTGAAACCCCACAGCAGCACCGGGCCGCCGATGGCCGCATAAAACAAGGGCGAAATAACGCCGTCGGTGGTGTTTTCCGCCACAGTTTCGATGGTGGCCTTGATGATCTCTTCTTCGCTGAGATTCTGCGTATCGCGCCCGACGATGCGTGCCACCTGTTTGCGCCCTGCTTCAAGGCCCTTGTCCAGCGCTTTTTCCACACCGTGGGCTTCCTTGGCCATGCAGGTTACAGCAATACCCATCCAGTTGAGCAGAGCCATACCGATCAGCAGCGGGAAGCGTCCCAGCAGGCTCACTCCCCACAGGAGTGTCCCCACCACAGCCATGGTCAGCAACACGGTGGAAGCCGTCAGAAATACCGCGCTTTTGCGGAGATTGCCGCCCCGCTTGCGTAGCTTTTTCTCCATGAAGGAGATGTACTTGCCGATGATGCATACCGGATGATACAGCCACTCCGGGTCGCCCAGCAACAGATCGAGAATGAAGCCAATCAGCAGTGCCAGAATCCAGTCACCCATATTACACCTCACCCCGGACGATCTTGTAGATCATATCCATATCCACACTGGCGCGCACGATGGCTGCAATGCGATCAAACTCCCGTTCGCGGAACTCTTCAAAGCTCACAGGGGTTTGATTCTCTGTGACAATGCCTTTTTCCTTGCGAATATGGGCGGCGATAGCGGCAAAGAGCTGGCCATCGTCAAACAGACCGTGCAGATAACTGCCCAGCACATTACCCTGGACGTTCATCACACCATCCACCTTATCACCGATGCGCAGCCAAGGCAAGGCTTTCTCTCCCAGGTGATTATGCCCGGCGTGGATCTCGTAGCCATCCACGGTAATACCGTTGGCGGAAGCAAGCCAGCCGGAGGCCTCCACCACGCCGCTGGCCTGGGCGGTGTGCTTCTCCTTGGCGAAGGTAACCTCCATATCCAGCAGATCAAGACCCGCCAGCTCCGGCACGCGAGATTCCACATGGTCAGGGTCGTGGAGTTTTCGGCCCAGCATCTGATATCCTCCGCATACACCAATGACCATGCCTCCTTTACGGGCATGGCGGATGATGGCAGCGTCCATGCCGCGGTTGCGCAGGTCGATCAAATCCTCAATGGTGTTCTTCGTGCCGGGAAGGACGATCAGGTCGGCCCCTTCGAGTTCCTTGGCGGTCTGGGCGTAGCGTACCTTTACGCCGGGCTGCAGGGCCAGGGACTGGAAATCTGTGAAATTGGAAATGTGTTTGAGCTTCACTACTGCCACGTCCAAGTCACCCTGGCCGGACTTGCGCTCAAAACGCTCGGTGACGCTGTCCTCGTCCTCCAGCTCCACGTCCATCCAGGGAACCACGCCCAGCACAGGAATATGGATGCGGTCCTCCAACATTTTCAGACCAGGCTCCAGAATCTTCACATCCCCCCGGAATTTGTTGATGATCACACCTTTTACCCGGGCGCGCTCCTCATCCGTCAGCAGCATGATGGTACCCAGCAGCGACGCAAACACGCCGCCCAGGTTGATATCGCCCACCAGAATCACCGGTGCATCTGCGGATTCGGCCATGGACATATTGACAATATCCCCGGCTCGCAGGTTGATCTCCGCCGGGCTGCCCGCGCCCTCAATCACTACGCAATCCACGGTGGATTCCAGTGCGTCGTAGGTGGCCTTGATGCTTTGGCGCAGGGCAGGCTTGTATTTGTGGTACTCCATGGCCGTCATGGTACCGATAGCCTTGCCGTCCACAATCACCTGGCTACGGCGGTCGCTGGTGGGCTTGAGCAGCACCGGATTCATCCGAACGTCCGGTTCCATGCCGGCAGCCTGAGCTTGCGTTACCTGGGCGCGCCCCATCTCCAACCCATCTTTGGTAACAAAAGAGTTCAGCGCCATATTCTGTGCCTTGAAGGGAGCTACAATGTAGCCATCCTGCATCATGATACGCAGGAATGCTGCGCACAGCACGCTCTTGCCTACGGACGAAGCCGTTCCCTGAATCATCAATGACTTACCGCGCATACAGAATTGCCTCCAATTCGTGTATCAATCGATTGTTTTGTTCTTCGGTTTTGACTGCCAAACGCAGAATGCTTCCCGGCAGGCCAAAGGCGTTACAGGTGCGAACCAGGATACCGCGCTCCTTCAATACTCTTGCAACATCCGTCATATCCTGCTTGAAGTCCGCCAACAGGAAGTTGGCCTCAGATGGCTGAATTTCTGCGCCAAGGGATGATAATTGTTTTTTGAATCGTTCACGGCGGACACGATTGACAGCCGCATCCTGACGTATTTCATCCAAATGATAAGGAAGCCGGGCAGCAATTTCTGTCGCCAGTGCACACAGCGACCAGGGAAGCATTCGCTTTTCCAAAGCAGCAATCACGTCCGGGGCAGCGCAGACATACCCCAGACGCACACCGGGAATACACAAGGTCTTGGTCATCGAACCTACTACTGTAAGGTTTGTCTGCACATCCTTGCTGACACCATGCTCTGGACAGAAGTCGATAAAGGCTTCGTCCACAATCAATTCGCCGCCCTGTGCTGTGACGCGCTGATGGATTGTCAGCAACTCGTTCCGCGTTATCGCTGTACCGGTGGGGTTGTTAGGATTGGCAAGGAATACGGTATCACCAGGTACACATTCCCCTTGCCAGATCCCGTGGGGCCTGCCATGTACAGCAGCACGCTCCGCATACTCGCAGAAGGTAGGCTGAAATGTCAGCACGCGGCCTTTACGCTGTTGCAGCACCATATCAATAGCAGCCGCACCACCTGCGGTAGGCAGTATGTATTCTTCAGGTGTACCAGCATAAGCCGCCAGCCCGCGTCGGGCACGTTTCATAGCTCGGTCAGGGTAGTAGCGTACATCGGTCAGGGCCGCTTGCATAGCCTCCACCACCCAATCGGGCGGGCCTTCCGGCCGGAGATTGGCAGAGAAATCCAGCCATCGGGTGGGCTCGCCCTCCCATACATTCCCTCCATGAATCATGATCATGCCTCCAAATAAAACAGCATCCTCCCTGGAAAGAAGGATGCCGAAACAGCGCAGGTGTCTTTCACCTACGCCAACGACGCATCTTCCCCTTACCCAGAAAAGCGTTGAACCAACAAACAAGGCAGGTCTCCTGACTGATCGGCGGGATGATTCCCGGCATTTACGCCTTCTCAGACTCTCGTCCAATGGCTATTGCAAATGCCATCCGAAACACAGTAATGGCTGTTGCGCCGGAATTTCACCGGCTTCCCTTTTCACCCGGAACAGATGCCCCGGACACCTTGATTGCGTATGTACTTTCGCTTGTTATCATATCATATTCGGCAAAATGCGTCAATTTGTTTTGCACGACAGATATATGTATTATCACGGATAAACGCGCGGTTCTTTCCTTCTCTGTAAGGGGATGGCTATAACAAGACAAGCCATCTGCAGATACTCAAAGTACCGCCTTTCAATAACGCAGATATAAAAGCCGTCTGCTGCAGCGTTGGCTACAACAGATGGCTTTAAGGGTTATTCGTGCTTAGAAAAGTAGCACGACTACGGTTATTTTTGAGGTTTTGGAGAGAACACCCTTGACAAAACAACTCGCGGCGGAGCCCCGCGATACGAATGCAGTCAGAGGGCCTGCGGGCCCTCCGACACCTCCCAAGGAGGTATTTTGACAGTCTGAACCTTCCCCTTTGGGGAAGGTAGCAGCGACCAACGGGGAACCGACGGATGAGACAGTCCCTCAATAATGGCGTTGCATGCTCAGAGCGCCTTGCTCTTCCGTTCAGCATCGCAGTAGACGCAGCGATACACGCCGCGCTCGCGATCCTTCAGGCGGAACAGCTGATCCAAGGAGCCTTCCACCGAGGTGATGCAGCGGGGATTTTTGCAGTGAATGACGTTCACCAGCTGCACGGGCAGGCTCAGCTTCTTCTTTTCGGTCACATGACCGTCCTTGATGATGTTGACGGTGATGCCGGGATCAATGTAGCCCAGCACGTCCAGATCAAGGTTGATTTCCTCGTCGATCTTGATGATATCCTTGCGGCCGATCGCGCCGGAGCGCACGTTGCGGATGTAGGCCACAGGGCAGTCCAGCTCGTCCAGCTTCAGGTAGCGGTAGACGTCCATGCCGCGTCCGGCCTTGATGTGGTCGAGCACAATACCGCGGTGAATCGCATCGATCTTCATTCTGCCACCTCCAGAAGGGTCTTGATCAGCGCCATGCGGACGTAGCGTCCGTTGCGCACCTGATCGAAGTAGACCGCGCGGGGATCGCTGTCCACCTTGGTGGATATCTCGTTCACGCGGGGCAGCGGATGCATGATGGACAGGTCAGCCTTGGCGGTCTTGAGCTTGTCCGGGTCAAGGATGTAGGTGTCCTTCAGGCGGATATAATCCGCCTCGTTGAAGAAGCGCTCACGCTGCACGCGGGTCATGTAGAGCACGTCCAGCTCGGGCATGACCTCCTCCATGGTCTCTACCTCGCGGAAGGGAATGCCGCGATCCTGCAGCTCCTGGGTGATGTAGGCGGGGACCTTGAGCTCCGGCGGAGAAATCAGCACGAACTCAACGTCCTCATAGCGGCTCATTGCCCCGATGAGGGAGTGCACCGTTCGGCCAAATTTCAGGTCGCCGCACATGCCCACGACCATCCGGTTCAGCC